>JADCEV010000001.1 GCA_020249865.1 Roseomonas sp.
CCGAGCAAAGGGCGGCCCGCATATCCTCAGCGCTGGCTGCGCCCCGTTTCAACACCGCGCTGATAAGCGCGCCGTTCATTCTCACGCGCCTGCCCAACCGCCAAACCGCCAGCAGCGCCAACGCCGGCACCAATCAGCGCGCCCCAGCCGGCATTGCCGGAAAAGGAACCAATCGCTGCCCCGCCCAGAGCGCCGGCCCCGGCACCAATCGCCGTGCTGCGCTGCTTGTCGGTCATATCCGCGCAGCCGGTCGCGGCCAGCAGCGCCAAAGATGCAAAGCCTATTGTCCATTTGCGAGCCATGGGAATCTCCTTGGCGTTTGCCGTATTTTGATCTTGCATCAGCGCCGCGCCGAACGCGCGGCGCAGGGGTATTGCGCGGCGGCAAAGCGCATCAGCCCATCGGCGGCACGCATGCCCTGGAACTGCGGATTGGCCGCCGACCAGGCGACAAAACTCGCCGCCACCTGATCCAAGGTGGGTGAAGGTGTCGGCAGGCAAAAGCTCGGGCGTGTGCCTTGGCGCTTATGCATCATGTCGCTCGTTTGGCCAGAGCCCACCAGCACGCCATGGCAGAAATGGATCGCCGCCGCGTAAGCGGGTTCCTGCGCCGTGGCACCGCAGAGCCGCGCCAGGGCACCAGTGGTGCCAGCGGTGAAAGTCTCGCCCGAAATGGCGCCACCTTGCGCCGAAGCCGGCGACGCCGCGCCCAAAACAAGCGCACATGCCGCCATGGGAAGGAAAGAAGCCAAACCGCGTAACGCCATCACGCCCTCCTGTTCCGAAAGGAAGCGCAAGCTTAGGCGCCGGGCCTTGGGCTTGGCAATCCAATCAGGTCCGCATGCTGTGCGGAGCGTCCCCGCATTTCCCGCAATAGCCCTCAATCTCCACCGTGCTGCGCGCAGCGGAAAAGCCGGCCTTGGCGGCCGCAGCGCTGATCGCCTCAGCCACAGCGTGATCGGAAATCTCACGCGTTGCGCCACAACCGCGGCAGATCAGGAATTGATGGGGATGATCATGCGCATGGTCATGATGCGCTGCATGGCCTTCCAAGGCCTCGGCACAGCCCATGAAGGCATTCAGCCGTTCCAGCCGATGGATCAACCCCTGTTCCAGCAGAAAATCCAGCGCGCGATATACGGTGGGCGGCGCGGCCTTGGCGCGGCTTGCCTTCAATTGATCAAGCAAAGCATAGGCGCCAATCGGCGCTTCCGCTTCCAATACCAGGCGCAGCACGTCCCGGCGCAGAGGTGTGAGTTGCACGCCGCGCGTCTGGCAAAGTGCCTCGGCCCTTTCAAGTGCTGTCAAATGATGTGTTGTCCCATGCATGGCGCTTCCTAACAGAAGTCACGAATGTTATAAAGTAACAATGTCACCAATCGCTATCCCTAGCCCCGCCCCTGCCCGCGAAGCCTTGCTGGCCGCGCTGAAGCCCGATGCCGCTGGGCTGATCCCCGCCATCGCCCAGCAGCATGATACGGGCGAGGTGCTGATGATGGCCTGGATGAATGCCGAAAGCCTGGCCGAGACCCTGGCCACCGGTCGTGTCTGCTACTATTCACGCTCCCGCAAGGCGCTGTGGCGCAAGGGGGAAACATCCGGCCAAGTGCAGATGCTGGTGGATCTGCGGCTTGATTGCGATGGCGATACGATTCTGCTGCTGGTGGATCAGCGGGGCGTGGCCTGCCATACCGGGCGGCGCAATTGCTTCTACCGCGCCCCGCGCGGCGATGCGTTGACGAACATCGCCGAGCCACTGATGGACCCGGAAGCGCTTTACCGCAAATGATGCCCATCCCCGTCACGGTGCTGACCGGCTTTCTGGGCGCGGGCAAGACCACGCTGCTCAACCGGCTACTCAAGCATCCGGACATGGCCGGCAGTGCGGTGCTGATCAATGAATTTGGCGAAATCGGTCTGGATCATCTGCTGGTCGAAAAGCTGGATGAGGATACCGTGCTGCTCAATGCCGGCTGCCTTTGCTGCACCATACGCGGCGATTTGCAGCGCGCCTTGCGTGATTTGGCGCTGAAGGCCGAAGCCGGGCATGACATACGCCGCGTGCTGATTGAAACTACGGGCCTTGCTGATCCCGCGCCCATTCTGCAAACGCTGATGAGCGACCCGGTCGCGCTGCGCTCCTTCCGCCTGGATGGCGTTGTGACGGTGGTGGATGCCGTGCTCGGTGCCGCCACGCTGGATGCCCAGATAGAAGCTGTGAAGCAGGCGGCCGTTGCGGATCGGCTGATCCTGAGCAAGACGGATATCGCAAGCGCCGATCAGATCAGCGCGCTTGAAGCGCGGCTAGGCGCGCTCAACCCCGGCGCACCAATCCAGCGCGTCGTGGCGGGCGATGTCGAACCGGATTTCCTGTTTGGCGCGGGCGGTTTTGATGCCAGCGCCAAGATCGCCGAGGTCGCAGGTTGGTTGGCGGCGGAAGCCGGGCATCACCACCATCATCACGACCATCACCATGACCCGAACCGCCATGATGCGCGCATCCATGCCTTTGGTCTGACCTTTACCGAACCGCTGCCCTGGGAAGGCTTGGCGAGTTGGCTTGAAATGCTCGCCATCACGCGCGGCGCCAGCATTTTGCGCATGAAGGCGATTTTGAATTTACAAGGGGAGGATCGGCCAGTGGTGCTGCATGGCGTGCAGCATGTGTTTCACCCGCCGGAGCGTCTGGCCGCCTGGCCAGCGGGGCATGATCGGTGCTCTCGCCTCGTCTTTATCCTGCGTGATCTGGACCGCGCCGTGGTGGAAGAAGGCCTGGCCGCCTTCCTGCAAGCGGCGCGCGACAAGGCCGCGCTTGCGGCAAACACGGCATGATTCCGCCCGGAAGCATTCTCCGCTAATACCCAGCCATGTCCCCTGCCCCTTTGACCTTTGAGACTCTGTCTGGTGCCGCCCTCACCGCGCGGCTCCCTGCGCTGGCGGGTTTGCGCATCCGCGTCTTTCGCGAATGGCCCTATTTATACGATGGCGATGCGGCCTATGAAGCGCGCTACCTCGCAGCCTATGCGCAAAGCCCCGGCGCCTTGGTGGTAGCGGCCAGCACGCCAGCGGGCGAGGCCGTCGGCATGGCGACCTGCCAGCCCGGCAAGGAAGCCAGCGAAAAGCTCCGCGCCGCTTGGACCAATGCTGGGTTGGATGCCGGCACCCTCTGCTATTTCGGCGAAAGCGTCTTATTGCCCGAATATCGCGGCCAGGGGGCCGGCGTGCGGTTTTTTGAGGAACGCGAGGCCCATGCGCGACGCTTGGGGCTTTCCATCGCTGCCTTTTGCGCCGTGGTGCGCAATGAAAACGACCCGCGCCGCCCGCGCGATTACACACCGCTTGATGGCTTCTGGCGCAATCGCGGTTATGAGCCGCGGCCCGATATCTCCACGGTGATGTCCTGGCGCGAGGTGGATGATACGCGCGAAACACCGCATGTGCTTTCCTTTTGGATCAAGAAGCTTTCATGACGGAAGCGCGCCCCATCCGGCTTGGCCTGCTGCAATATCCGGTGGGGCGCCCGGCCTCCATTGCGGATTTCGCCAAGGGGCTTGATCGTTGGCTGGAAGAAGGCCGCGCGAGCGCTGATTTGCTGGTGCTGCCCGAATATGCCGCGGTGGAACTTGGCGCCGCGCTGAATGGCGGTGAAGCCACCGAAGCCGCAGAGCTTGCCGCCATGATCGCCGCCGCACCGGACATCCTGGCCGCGATGCGCGACGCGGCGAAACGGCATCGCACATGGCTACAGCCCGGCACGCTGCCAATGCGCGCCGCCGATGGCCGCGTGATCAATCGCGCGCCTTTGATCACCCCGGAAGGGCTGATCGCCTTTCAGGACAAGCGCGCCATGACGCGGTTTGAATCTGAACGCTGGGGCGTCACCCAAGGCGCCGATCCCAATGTGTTTGACACACCCTGGGGCCGGATCGGGATTTCGATTTGCTACGATATCGAATTTCCGAAACATGCGCGCGTGCAAGTGATGGCCGGCGCCTGGCTGATCCTGGCGCCGAGCTGCACGGATAGCCTTGCCGGTTTCAATCGCGTGCATTTCTCGGCGCGCGCGCGCGCCTTGGAAAACCAATGCTATGTCGCCATCACGCCAACGGTCGGCGAAGCGCCCTGGTCTGCAGCGCTTGATGTCAATCGTGGCCGCGCTGGCGTTTTCGGCCCGATGGATCGCGGCTTTCCCCCTGATGGTATCCTGGCGGAAGGCGAAATGGATGCGCCGGGCTGGGTGTTTTGCATGCTCGATCCCAGCCTGATTGAAGCCGTGCGGCGCGATGGCGCGGTGCTCAATCACCGCGATTGGCCAAGGGCACCTTTCGCCAAGCCCAAATCCGCCAGCTACGCATGACGCTGATCTACATCATCGCCGGAGAGGCTTCGGGCGATGTGCTCGGCGCGCGGCTGATCGCCGCTTTGCGCAAGGTCCGCCCTGATTTGAGCTTTGCCGGCATAGGCGGCGAACGCATGGCCGAACAGGGCATGCCAAGTCTTTTCCCCTACCGCGAATTGGCGCTGATGGGGCTGCTGGAAGTGCTGCCGCGCATCCGCCAATTGAAGCGCCGCCTTGCTGAAACAGAAGCCGATATCCTCGCCCGCCGCCCCGCCCTGCTGGTCACGATTGACAGCCCCGGCTTCACGCTCCGCATCGCGGAAGCCGTGAAGCCGCAGGGCATTCGCGTGATGCATTACGTCGCACCGCAAGTCTGGGCCTGGCGACCGGGGCGCGTAAAAAAACTGCAGCGCAAAATTGATCATTTGCTCTGCCTGCTGCCCTTCGAGCCCACGTTTTTCGAAGCCGCTGGCATAGATGTGACTTTCGTGGGCCATCCCGTGCTGGAAAGCGGGGTGGATCAAGGCAGCGCCGCGCGTTTCCGCGCCCGCCATGGGCTGGCAGCAACAGACCGCCCGCTGATCATCATGCCAGGCAGCAGGCGCATTGAAGCGACCCGCCTCTTGCCGATTTTTGGCGCCACGCTCAAGGCCGTGCTGCCGCAAAACCCAGCGCTGCGGCCGGTCATTCCTGTCTCGCCCATCGTCGCATCTTTGGTGCGCGAAGCGGCTGCCGCTTGGCCCGCCAAGCCCATTCTGGTCGAAGACATTGCCGATAAGCATGATGCCTTTGCGGCGGCGGCAGAAAACGGCGCGGGGCTGATCAAATCCGGCACATCATCGCTGGAAATGGCGGTGGCCGGCGTGCCGCATATCGTAGCCTATCGCGTCAATCCCATCACGGCGGCGATTGCGCGGCGGCTGATCAAGGTACCGCATGCCTCACTCGTCAATCTGCTCTGTGCGCGGGAAGTGGTGCCTGAACGCATTCAGGAAAGCTGCACACCCGAAGCACTTGCTGCCGCGCTGCGGCCCTTGTTGCAGGATCAGGCAGCGGTGGCAGCACAGCGCCAGGGTTTCGCTGAAACCTTGGCGAAGTTAAGCGCGCCACAAGGCGCGCCATCAGAGGCAGCGGCGGCAGCCGTGCTTGCCGCCCTGCCCTAGACTTATCAGGGCTGCATATGCGCCCCGCCGCATTGCACCCAATTCTGCCCAGTGATGAAGGAAGCCCCCTCGGACAACAGGAAGCAGATCAAGGGTGCCACTTCCGATGGTTGCGCCACGCGCCCGAGCGGAATACGCGCCAGCGTGCGTTCACGGAAGCGTTCTGAACGGATCACCTCGGTCATCGGCGTTTCCACCGTGCCGAAGCCAACACTATTCACGCGAATGCCATAGCGCGCCCATTCGCTTGCTGCGGTCATGGTGATGCCGAAAAGCCCCGATTTGGCGGCGGCGTAATTCACCTGTCCGATGCTGCCCCTTTTGCCGGCGGTCGACGAGATATTCACAATCGCGCCCGGCCGTTCTTCACCGGCGCGCGCGCGTTCAATCATGTGCTTGCCAACGGCCTGCTGCATCAAATGGCAACCGGTCAGGTTCACATTGATCACTTCCTGCCATTGCCGGAGCGTCATTTTCTCGATCATCGCAGGCCGCGTGATACCGGCGCAATTCACCAGGCCATGCACGGCGCCAAAACGCGCCACCGCGTCAGCGACGCATTGCGGGCCGAATTCTTCTGCCGCGACATCGCCTTCAATCGCCATGGTGCGATCCCCGGCAAGCGCTTCCGCCACCTGCATCAGGGTTTCGCGATTGCGTTCCACCATCACCAGATTGCCGCCAAGCCCTAGCACCAATTCTGAGATGGCGCGGCCAATCCCCTGCCCCGCGCCGGTTACGATGATGGTCTTGCCCGTCAGCGCCATCGGATTCATCATGATCGTTTCCTTCCTTGTTCTGTCTGCGAACTTGTTTTCAATTCAACCGCAAGCCACGGATCAATTCCGGGCTTGGCTTGGCGTCACCGCGTTCGACACGCTTGACGATTTCGGTCAGCGCTGCGTTGGCCGGCGCATCAATGCCAATCGTGGCCCCCTTATCCACGACAAAGCCGTTCAGATATTCAATCTCCGTCCGGCGGCCCTTCACCATATCCTGCCCCATGGAAGGCCGATGCGCGCCGCCGCCGCCCTTGGCTGTTTCGGCCAGGCGATGCTCATCATAGGTCTGGCGCGCTGCCGCATCGCCTTCACCAGCGCGGGCGATGATCTCCGGATCCAGGTGGAAAATCTCTTCCAGATCGTAACCCAGCGCCTGACCGATGCGGATCGCCTCAGACCCCAAACGCGCCGCAAAAGCGCGAATGGCATCATCCGCCACCATGTCGCGCGTCGTCAGCCCCGTGCAGGCGGAAAGCCCATTGCCCATGACATTGGCGACCAGTTTGGACCAGCGTTCGCCCCACAAATTGCTGGTGGTCAAAGCACTATCCGTGAGCCCCACCAGCTTCGTGACATGTTCCGCGCGCGGCGAAATCCGCCCATGCGGTTCGCCCACACGAAACACCGTATGCGCCGCACCGCTTTTGCCTGCCGCGCGCCTTACATGGCCGGGTTCGGCCAATTCCACCGTGATCAGGCTGGCAATCGCCCCCAGCACGCGGCCCCAGCCGACAATGCCCGCGATCACTTCCTCATTGATGCAATTCTGCAAGGATACCACATAGCCACCGGGCGAGAGATATTGCGCGATCATCGTCGTCGCCCAGGCGGTGTCATATGACTTCATGCACATGAAGGCGATGTCTATCGGCTTTTCCTTCGCCAGCGCCTGCACTTCCGTCAAATGCAGCGCGCGCGGCTTCACGGTGAATTCCGGCACATCGCGCAAATGGGTGATGCGCAGGCCGGTCTTCCGCATCGCCTCCACATGCTCGGGCCAGGGGTCAATGAAGGTCACATCCTCCCCCGCCTGGACCATATGCGCGCCGGCATAACCGCCAACCGCCCCCGCACCGAAAATCGCTATTCTTGGCTTCATCGCGCTTCCCCAATTTCAGCGGGCGCGATGCTCCGCCCGGAATCGCCCGGCGGCAAGAGGGGGGTCAGTGTTGCGCCTTGATCGCTTCCTCAACGGCAAGCGCCCATTTCAGCGCCCGCCGCCCGGCAGCGCCATCCACCACCACCGGCCCCCGCCCCTGGCAGGCCGCGATAAAGGCCGCCTGTTCGGCCTCCAGACTGTCATGATCCGTCCAGGTGGCGCGATCCACGCCATGGCCTGGCATGGTCTCAACCGGCTCCGCCCCGCCCCGGCGCAGCACCGCGAGGGACCGCGTGAGGAAATCCACCGCCATCTCCCCCTCGGTCCCCAGCACGCGCAGCCGCCTTTCCATGGCAAGCGATACCCGCGACGCCGTGATGGACGCCGCCCGCCCGCCGGAAAACCGCAGCCGCGCCACGGCGAAATCCGGATGGTCGGACGCAATCGCCGCCCCCACCGCCTCCACCGCTTCAGGCTCCCCGCCCGCCAATTCCATCACCAGGTCAAGGTCATGGATC
>JADCEV010000010.1 GCA_020249865.1 Roseomonas sp.
CTTCAGCGCCGGCGATGCCGGGCGGCATGAGGTGCTGGCCGAGGATGAGGGCTATCGTCGCGCCGGGATAACAGGTGTGCCGTCCTTCGTGCTGGATCGGCATTTGCTGTTCTCCGGCGCCATGCCGCCCGAGAATATCGCCGATGGGCTGCGCCGGGCGGTCGCGATCTTGCGCGAACGGGCGCGCGAAGCCGCGCAAGCGTAAG
Source organism: Roseomonas sp. (assembly GCA_020249865.1). GTDB lineage: Bacteria > Pseudomonadota > Alphaproteobacteria > Acetobacterales > Acetobacteraceae > Neoroseomonas. The sequence continues at coordinate 207 of JADCEV010000010.1, forward strand.
GGCTCAGCCCGCGCTCAGCCAGAGCGCCACTTCCGCCGCGCCCCAGGCAAGCGCCAGCAATAGCGTGAAATCGCGCATCGTGCCGCGCACCGCCTTGAACCCTGCGCGGCGCGGCCGAAAGCGCACGCGCACCGGGCGTTGTGGGATGATGAGGGAGGGGTCTTGGTAGAGGGTGCTGCTCATGAGGAGAATAAGAACAAAACAAGAACAATTTGGCAAGCAAAAAATGACGCTGGGCGCGAAAAATTTTAACCGATTGTTTTCATGAGGTTTTGCCCATCCGGAGCCACGCCAGGAAGAATACGCATCCCAGCATGAATTAAAGCCTTGCCGTGTAATGTAATCAGTGATAACACTCTCGCATCTTTCAAGTAGACATGTCGCACCAGACGATGACCGCAAAGCCGCAACTTGCCCCCGCGCGAAGCTTCCATCACGGCAATCTCCGCCAGGCGCTGATTGATGCGGCGCTATCCGCCCCTGACATTGAGCGGCTGTCCCTGCGTCAACTTGCATCCGGTCTTGGCGTCACCGCCGCCGCTGCCTATCGCCACTTCGCCAACCGTGAGGATTTGCTGTTCGAGGTCGCCAGGATCGGATTTGATCGCCTTAAGCATCGCTTTGAGGCCGCCTTTGACATTTCCGCCCCTCCTTCGGATGCCCCGGAAGCGCGCCAAAGGCTCATTCGGTTGGGCCAAGCCTATCTGCAATTCGCCGATGATATGCCCGCCTTGTGGCGGCTCATGTTTGGTTCCCAGGCTGAGGTCTATCGCAATACGGCGAATTTCCACGGCGCCCGCAACAGCTACGAGTTTCTGCCTGCGGTGCTCATGGGCCTGTACCAACAGGGCCTGATCACCACCAAGCCAGACAAACATGATGCGCTATTCGCGTGGAGCGCCATTCATGGGGCAGCAACCTTGCGAAGCGGGCGGGTGCCTGCCGCGCTGGCACCGATCTCTGACCTTGCGGTGGGGATAGCCGATCGTATTATTCGCGCATTGAAATAAATTTGAAAAATAAAGGGAGTTTTGGCATGCTTCTGCAAAACCTGACCTCTGGGAAGCACCCGCGCCGCCTGCGCATCTGCATGGCGGAAAAGAGCCGCGCGATCACGTGCGGTGACGTGGGCGCCGCAGGTGGCGCCAATCCCGATCATAACGCGCATGCTTGCTGGTGGCAGCACCATCAGCCAGGCGATGCATGGCCGTTCGAACGCAATCTGCGCCCAGCGCTGGAAGGCCGGTAGCGGCCATGTCACGCATTGCCGTTTTTGGTGCAACAGGGCTTACGGGCAGGTTGGTGGTCGAGCAGGCGCTTGCGCTGGGTCATGAGGTCGTGGCGCTGGTACGCGATCCTGGCAGAATGGCCCTGAAGCATCCGCGCCTCGTCGTGATGGGGGGCAGCCCGACTGCGGCCCGCGATGTTGAACCTTGCGTAAAGGGTGCGGATGCCGTGATCCACTGCCTGGGCATTGGCGGCAAGGGTGATGGAAAGCCCACCACACTCATCTCCGATTCAGTCAAGGTCGTGCTGGCCGCGATGCGCCAACAAGGCGTCCCGCGCATTCTTTGCATGTCCAATATCGGCGCAGGCGGTAGCGGCACTTGGATTGCCAACCGCATCTTCATTCCGCTGTTTCTCCGATGGCTTCTGCCCATCATTGACGACAAGGACCGCATGGAGGAAGCGCTCCGCGCCAGCGCCGTTGAGTGGGTATCGGTGCGGCTGCCGAATATCGTGGAGGGTCCAGAGAAACCCGTTCGGGTGAGTGCCGATGGCCGGGGCATAGGCTTCACCATCACCGCGGCATCGGCAGCCCGCTTCCTTCTGGAGCAGGTCAAGGCCTCGGACTATCTTCGCTCAGCGCCGAGCATCAGCAATTGATGGGGACAACCAATCGGTAAAAATCATCGCGGAAGAAAGGATTATCGGAATCAGGCCCGGCGGCGCGAGGAATGCGCAGAGCCATGCATTTCCCCCCGTGGTCACTGACCGGGAGCTGCTGCTTCTACCGTGGCGGCACCAATTCCCGCACCAGCCGGGCCGTGATTTCCGGTTGTTCAAGCGGTGTCAGATGCGCTGAATCCTCTACGGTGAAAAAACGCGCCCTGGGAATGCGGCGCGCAATTTCCTGGGTCTCCGCCGGCGGGTAACGCGTATCCTCAGCGCCCGACACCACCAGGACCGGCACTTCGAGCTTTGGCAGCAGCGGGAGCATCGACTCACGTTCGATAAGCACCGCGCGCGCGGCCGCCTGCAGGGCGCGCGGCGCACGCCCGGGAAAGGCCGCCACAAACTGTTCGATCACTGCAGGGTTCTGCGCGCGGGTGCGCCGGCTGAAGAAGCCAGAGGCCACGCGGCGCCCGAAGAATGCGGTATTGCCAAGCGCGCCCGTCAGCCAAACAATGCTGCGCGTACCGAAATCGTTGGTACCCGGCCCGAATGGGGTGTTGAAGGCTGCAACAGCCGAAATGCGATGCGGCGCCTGGAAAGCCGCCTGCAAGCCGGCAATCCCGCCCCAGGAACAGCCGACCACCGCGGCACTTTCAAGGCCGAAGGCATCGAGTACCGCGAGCACCGCTGCGCCGCTCATTGCGCTGCTCAGCGGCAATGCTGGCGGGCCGCTCTCGCCATGGCCCGGGGCGCTAATCAGAAGCAGCCGATAATCCGGCGCCAGGTGCTTCACCAGGGGATCGAACATCGAAGCCTCGGCATAGAGCCCGTGCCAAAGCAGCAGGGGAACGTTGCCCTGGCCGGCTTCCCGAACCGCCAACTCTCCGGCGGGGGTGGTCACGCGGCGGCCAGTACCGGCTTGGGAGCCGGCGGTTTGGCTGGCCGCCATGGTGAGGGCGTTGCCGACATGATCTGGCGTGAGTGGCAGCGGGACGACGCGGTTCATGGGGTGAACTCCCTTTCGCTTGATGGTGTGAAGCAATGAGCCTAAAAGTGAACAGTGATCACTTTAGGGCTGTAGGGGATAAAGTCAACAGATTTAACATTCATGGCTGATCCTTTCCGCAAGCCTGACCATGGCCCGAAGCGCGCCTCTCAAGGCATGGGTGTGGGCTATTTTCCTCTTGCAATTGGTTCGATGTTGTACTATTTAGTTCTATATCGAACAATACCGTTCGCGCCATTCCGAAAGGCCTCTTGCCCCATGACAATCCAAAGACGCCAAATCCTCACCGCCGCCGGCGCCATGCTTGTCCTGTCGAACGGGATGCTGCGCATGGCGAAAGCCCAGCCCGCGCCGGAAGCCGATCCGGCAACGCGCCATGCCGATCCGCGTATCCGTGCCGCCGGCCACGCCATTCGCGCCCCAAACCCGCATAATCGGCAACCCTGGCTGGTGCAGTTGGCGGGCGCTGATCGTGTGCTGATCCGGTGCGACCTTGATCGCCGCCTGCCCGAAACCGACCCCTTCGATCGGCAGATCGTGATCGGCCTTGGCGGTTTCCTTGAGCTTTATCGGATGGCGCTGGCGCAGGAAGGCTTCGGCGCCGATATCACCCTTTTCCCTGAAGGGCTGCCGGGCCGGCGGCTTGATCAGCGGCCAATCGCGACAATCACGCTCCGCCCCGGCGCGGGTATGCGCGATCCGCTCTTTGCTGCGGTGCCGACGCGCCGCTCGGCCAAGCAGCCCTATGACATGGCGCGGGTGCCGGACCCGGCGCCGCTCGCCGGCGCGCTCGCTGATCCAAAGCGCCTTGGCTTTGCGACCGACCCGGCGCGGGTCGCGGCATTGCGTGATATCGCGCAGGAGGGCTTCCGGGTGGAGGCCGGCACGCCGCATACGCTGCAGGAAAGTGTGGACCTGTTTCGCCTCGGCCGGGCCGAGATGGCGGCGAACCCGGATGGGATCGGCATTGGCGGGCCGCAGGTGGAAGAAATGGTCGCCCGCGGGCAGCTGACCCGCGCCGCCTTCACAGACCGCAACGGCCAGGCCTTCGGGCTGATGATGCAAGCGCAGCTTTCCGTCATTTCGGCTTCGCCCTGCTTTGTCTGGACCACGACACCGGGCAATGGACGCGTGGCTCAGCTTGAGGCCGGGCGCGACTGGCTGCGGCTTGATCTGGCGGCGAATGCCGCTGGCCTTGGCATCCAGCCATTGAGCCAAGCGCTACAGGAATTCCCGGAAATGGAGCCGCTGCATGAGGCGATACGCCGCGCGACGGGTGTGGCATCGGGCGAAAGGCTGCAAATGTTCGGGCGACTCGGCCATCCGGCATCGCCGGGCATTCGGACTGCTCTACGCTGGCCGGCGGAATCGCGTATACTGCGTGGGTGACTGCGAACGACCCGCCCACCTTCCAATTGCTCAATGAGATCGCGATCATTGAGCAATTGGCCCGCAATGCCCTGGAACGCGCGCTGCCGGATCGGCTGCGGCAGCCGCATTTCGCCGTGCTCAATCACCTGGTGCGGCGCGGGGATGGCGCATCGCCGGGGGGCCTGGCGCGCGCTTTTCAGACGGCCAAGGCAGCGATGACCAATACGCTGCATCGGCTGGAAGCGCGCGGCCTGATCCGGGTGGAAGCGGACCCAAAGGATGGGCGGGGCAAACGCGTCTTTCTGACCGATGCCGGGCGCGAGATGCGTGAACGCGCGATTGCCGCTGTCGGGCCGCAGATGGCCGCCATCGGGGGGGTGCTATCGGAGGCAGAAATCGCCGAAATTCTGCCGCACCTCAGGCGGCTGCGCGCACATCTGGACGCGGCACGGGATTGATCGGGCACGGCGCTAGAGCGTTTTGCGTTCACATGGGTTCACGCATCTCGCTTTAGAGCTTTGTTTTTCGCGCATCTTCACGCGTTCAGATGATCCCATCTGAACGCGATCTGCGCTAGCCCAAAGACGGTTTCAAGCCAGGAAGCTGCGAAGGTTTGGGGCTTCAGCCCCAGTTCAGCCAAAGCGCTACTTCCGCCACACTCCAGGCGAGGGCCAGCAATAGCGTGAAATCACGCATAGCGCTGCGTGCTACCTCAAACCCTGCACGGCGCGGCCGAAAGCGCACACGCACCGGGCGTTGCGGGATGATGAGGGATGGGTCTTGGTAAAGGGTGCTCCTCATGCGAAAGATAAGAACAAATCAAGAACATATTGGCAAGCGAAAAATTGCACTGAGCGCGAAAAAATTTAACCTATTGTTTTCAGGGCCTTTCCGGGGGGCTGGCTGAACCATCCCCAAGTGGGCGCTGCATCAACACGCTATCCACCCAACGCCCATGCTTCCAGCCCGCTGCCTTAAGGAGCCCGGCCGGCCTGAAGCCCGCGCGGCGATGGAGCGCCTTGGACGCCGCATTGTCGCTATCGCCAATCACCGCAATCATTTGCCGAAACCCCGCCGCCGTGCAGCGCGCGATCACTTCTTCCATCAGGGCCAAGCCAACCCCGCGCCGTCCCGCGCCCGGCGCGACATAGACCGAATTTTCGACCGAAAAGCGATAGGCCGGGCGAGTGCGATAGGCGCTGGCATAGGCATAGCCGAGCACGCCCTCCGGCGCCTCAGCCACCAGATAGGGAAAGCCCGCCGCCAGCACGGCGTCCCGACGGCGGGCCATTTCGCAGGCTTCGGGCGGTTCAATCTCAAAGCTCGCCAGGCCATGCGTCACCCAATGGGCATAAAGGGCAGTAATGGTCGGGACATCGCTCGCCCGGCTGTCGCGGATCAGGAAAGGCTTCATGCTTTGTGCCTATAGGTGAAACGAGGGTACGGCGCAGTCAGCCGCGCATACCGCATGCCTGATCCATGGCGCAGAATCGGGCTATGATACCGCGGCATTGGAACAGGCCGGACGCAGCCCCAGATACGCTGCGCCTCAGGAAGGAGAGCTTCGTGTCGCAGCCCCCCGATTCGCCCTTGCGGCGCCGTTTGCTGGTGTTGCGCCTGGCCGGAACTGGGTTTGCCCTGCCGGCGGGCAGCGCCTTGGCGCAGGGGCGGAAGGCGCCGGCGCCTGCGGAACCTGATTTGCCGGGCAAGAACCAGGCGCCGGCGCCGCCGCGGCGCAGTGGCGAAACCGATGCGGATCCGGGGGATGAACCGGGCAATGGGCGCGGCGCGGCGCGCGGTGGGCGCTCGCTTGAGGCGACCGATGCGGACCCGAGCGATGAGCCGGGGCGCGGCAGGCGTGGCAGTGGCAATGGTGTGACTGACGCCGACCCTGGCGATATGCCGGGCAGGGGGCGTGGCGGTGGGCGCCAGCTTGGCCCGAGCGATGCCGATCCGGGTGACCCGGCAGGGCGGGGACGCGGCGGGGCTCCGCCGCAACTCAGAACCGGCAGGATCGCAAAAAAAGCCTGAGCCTGAGCTGGCTTCAGATCTTCAGTTCCTGGAGTGATTCTTCCACTTCCTGGAAGCTTGGCATCAGATCCGTCGGCACCATCTTGCGCCCGGTTTCCACCGCCACTTGCGGTGCATTGCCATGCAAATGCGCAACCAGCACGGCGCGGATCACTTCATAATACTTCGCCTCTTCCTCGATCACGGCCTTGAGGCGTGAAGCGAAAGGCCCGACCAGACCATAGGCCAGCAAGACGCCAAGGAAGGTACCCACAAGCGCGCTGCCAATCATTTTGCCGAGGATGGCCGGCGGTTGGTCAATGGACGCCATGGTCTTGATCACGCCCATCACGGCGGCGACGATCCCAAGCGCGGGCAGCGCATCGGCCACCTGTTGCAGCGCATGGGCGCTGTGCAATTCCTCTTCCTTCATCTTTTTCAATTCGCGCGCCATCACATCTTCGATCTGATGCGGATCATCGGCATTCATGCCGACCATGCGAAGATAATCGCAAATGATCGCGACCGTGTGCCGATCCTTCAGGATAGTCGGGAATTTCTGAAAGGCGGCGCTTTCCTCGGGCTTTTCGATATGCGGTTCAATCGCCATCGGCCCCTTGGTCTGCGCCAAACGCACCAACCAGAACAGCAGGCTCAGCAATTCCATATAGTCCTTGCGCTTGTACTTGCCGCCCTTCAGGATTTTGCCGAGGCCACCGAATATATGCTTAACCTCAGAGAGGCTGTTCGCCATCAGCAAGGCGCCAAAGGCTGCGCCGCCGATGATGGCGAATTCAAAGGGCAGCGCCAGCAGGATGATGTCCATCTTGCCGCCGGCAGCGATATAGCCGCCGAAGACGCAGACCAGTAGAAAGATAAAACCGGCGATCGAAATCATGGGCGTGGCGTCTCCGGCGCCTGGCGGATCAGCGTGATGGAAACACGGCGATTGGCAGCTGCGGTTGGTTGTTCCGGGATCAACAGGTCACGCTCCGCATGGCCTGTCAGGTTTCTGATGCGATTATCGGCAACCCCTGAATCAATCAGCAGGCGCCGGGTGACATTGGCGCGTTCGGTGGAAAGATCCCAATTGCTCCGTTCGCCACCGCCGCGGAAAGGTGTGGCATCCGTATGCCCTGCAATGCTGATCGGGTTCGGCAGACGCTGGATCACCTGCGCCACGCGTTGCAGCAAGGCGCGCGCGCGATCATTGGGGGCGGCACCACCCAGCGCGAACATCGGCTGGCGTTCCGCATCCACCAATTGAATGCGCATGCCTTCTGGCGTTTGTTCAATCAGCAATTGGCGGCCGAGATCGGCAAGGGCAGGATCGGCACGTACCGCTTCACGAAGTTGCTCGGCGGTGGCTTCAAAAGCCTCACGTTCGCGCTTGGCCAATTCCTGGCGCAATTCCAATTCGCCCACATTCTCCGGCCGCTGTTCGGGGGAAGGCTCGGCAGCCGGGCCACCGCGCGGTTGTTCCGGCCCCGCCAAAGCCCCAGGCGGCGTGCGGATCACGAGTCGGGCATTTTCCGCATCTTCCTGGCCCCTTGGGCCTTCGCGCCGCGGCACGGGTTCGGCCGGTGTGCGGCTATCATCTTCCTCAATATCCATCACCACCGGGCGCTTGCCGGGCTGCACTTGGATCGTGCCTGTGGTGGACACCATGGCCGCATCGTCATTGGGCGTCTGGCCGCCAAAGGGCCTGCCGGAGCCTGATTGGGAACTGGAAAGCACATTGGTCGGGTTGAAGTAATCGGCGATGCCGCGGCGCTGTTCTTCCGTGGTGGCGTTGATCAGCCACATCAGCAGGAAGAAGGCCATCATTGCCGTCACGAAATCGGCATAGGCAACCTTCCAGGCGCCGCCGTGGTGGGCATGCGCTCCGCCTTCTTCCTTTTTGACGATGATCAGATCACCGCCGCTTTGCGAGCCTCTTCCCTTGCGCGCCATGACAGACCGTATAGCCCCAAATGCCTAAAATCAGCTAATGATACTGTACAACTAGCGGCAAGGCGCCAGGCTGACGGAAGGGACGCGGTGTGGTTTTGAGACTTGTTTCATGAATTCCCCCATTTGCGCCGCCCGAGACTCGGCTCAGGCTGAACCCTATCTCATCAGACGGCCGGAGCGTCAGACCATCCCCTTGGTCTTTGCTTCCCCGCATTCGGGTCAGCAATATCCGGACCAACTTTTGCTGGATGCGCGGATGGACCCCATTGCGCTGCGCCGGAGCGAGGATTCCTTCGTGGATGAGCTCTTTGCCGGCGCGCCCGCCCTTGGCGCGCCGCTGATCGCCGCTTCCTTCCCCAGGGTCTGGTGCGATGTGAACCGGGAGGCCTGGGAATTGGACCCGGCCATGTTCACCGATCCCCTGCCGCCCTGGGTCAATAGCGCAAGCCCCCGTGTCGGGGCGGGGCTTGGCACCCTCGCGCGGATCGTCACCGGGGGCGAGCAGATCTATCGCCGCAAACTGAGCTTTGCCGAGGCCGAGGCGCGCATCCGCGCCTGTTGGGAACCCTATCATGCCGCACTCGCCGGGCTGATCGCAGAAACCAGGGCGAAGTTCGGCTTTTGCCTGCTGATTGATTGCCATTCCATGCCCGCCCACCCGGCGCATCTGGCCAACCCACCACATTTTGTGTTGGGCGATGCGCATGGCACAGCATGTAGTCCGCGCGCCACCCGCCTGATGGAGGAAGCCCTGATCGGCCTTGGCTATAAGGTCAGGCGCAATGACCCCTATGCGGGGGGGTTCGTCACGCGCCATTATGGGCGTCCCCGGGAAGCGACCCATGCGCTGCAGGTTGAAGTGGCGCGGAACCTTTATATGGACGAAACCCGGATTGAACGCCTGCCGGGCTTTGGCCCGCTCAGGCGGGACATGACCAGCCTGATCGAAAGCCTGACAAGGGTGGATTGGGACTTCCTGGCCCCGGCGGCCTGAGCCGGGCAAAAAAAGGGCGGTGCCCGAAGGCACCGCCAAGTTTAGGGAGGAAACGTCCAAGAATGTACAGCGGAAACCGCCGTACGCCCTGGATATAGGCGCCGGGGTCTCGGTTTGCAAGGTATTTTTTTGCAGCGCAGCAAAATGGGCTTTTGCAATATCAACCACAGGTTTTCTTGCGTATTTTCTGGTCGGCAGGGGTAAATCTGGCACGCCGCTTGCGCTAGGGGCGTTATGCGTTTTGCCCGATCATTCAGACCGCACCTTTCCGTGAAGCTCACCCTTGCGGCGGCTGCGCTGCTTGGCTTGGCTTTGTCACCCCTTTCTGCGGCGGCGCAGCTCACGCCCTCCAGGGGCTTCAGCGAAGGCCATTTATGCCGCGCCGCCATTTCTGAGGCCGAGCGCGGCGCCAATCTGCCGCGCGGGTTGTTGCAGGCCATTGGCCGGGTTGAATCCGGCCGGCGCGACCCCGAAACCGGCCATTTCGCCCCCTGGCCCTGGACCATCAACGCCGAGGGGGAGGGCAAATATTTCCCAACGCGGGAGGCAGCCATTGCCCATGTGCGGCAATTGCAGGCCCGTGGGGTGCGCATCATTGATGTCGGCTGCATGCAGGTGAATTTGCATCACCACCCCAATGCCTTTGCCTCCTTGGAGCAGGCCTTCGACCCGCTGACCAATGCCCGTTACGCGGCGCGCTTCCTGACCGAATTGAACGGCGGGCGGGCGGATTGGCGCCAGGCGGCGGGGCATTACCATTCGCAAACGCCCGAAAGGGCCGGGCCCTACCGTGAAAAAGTGCTGGCCGCCTGGGAACAGGAAGCGCGCAATGCCGGGGACAGTTCGGCCGAGGCGATGGCGCTGGCACGGCTGCGCGCCGGCTGGGGCAGTGTGGCCTTGGCGAGTGCCGGGGGGATTTCACTCAGCAACCGGGCGGAACGCGCGCAGATCATCCCCATCGCGGGCGGTGGTGGGTTCGCGGGCGGTGGCTCACCGGGGCGGGGGCTTGATGCCTATCGCTCGGCGCCGATCCATGCCGTCAGCCGGCCGATGGTGTTGGCGCAGAACGGGCCGGGGCGGACGCTGCGATAGGCCTTAGGCGTCCCGCAAGGTGACGATCAGCGGGGTGTGATCGGAAGGCTGCGCCTCGGCACGCGGGGCGGTATCTACTTCACAGCTTTCCAAGCGCTCGGCCAATTCGGGGCTGAGTAGCGCGTGGTCTATGCGCAGGCCGCGATTGGCTTCAAAGGCTGGGCCGTAATCCCAATAGGTGTAGAGCGTTTCGCTGGGATGCAGCGCACGCAGCGCATCTGTCATGCCCAGATGCAATAGCGCCCGGAACCTGGCGCGGCTTTCGGGATGGACCAGCGCATCGGTCGCCGGCAGGGCGCCGTGCGCCAGGTCGGCCTCGGTCGGGCAGACGTTATAGTCACCAAGCACCGCAAAGGGCTGGAAGGCATCAAGCCGGGCCTGCACCAGCGCGCGCAGGCGGTCCATCCAGGCAAGCTTATAGGCAAAGCCGGCATCGCCGCCGGAATTGCCATTGGGCAGATAGATCCCTGCCGCGCGGAGCCCCGCCGCCGCAACTTCAATGTAGCGGGCCTGGGTATCTTCGGCATCGCCGGGCAGAGCTTCGGCCAGAACCTCAAAAGGGATGCGCGAGAGTACGGCGACACCATTCCGTCCGCCCGCCTGGCCCACCGCATGGGTCTTGTAGCCAAGGCCCGCGAATTCCATCGCCGGGACCTGTTCCGCCGTGCAGCGGGTTTCCTGCAAAAACACCAGATCAGGCTGCTGGCGTTCCAGGAAACGCGCGACATGGGCCGCGCGCGCGCGAATGGAATTGACGTTGAAGGTGCAAAGGCTGAGCAGGGGGATCAGCCGATCGCGAAGGAAGAACCGCAGCCGCAGCCGGAACTCGCCTGTGGGTTATTGATGGCGAAATGCGCGCCGATCAGCGCCTCCGCCCAGTCCAATTCAGCGCCGGCCAGCAGATCGAGCGAAACGGGGTCAATGAAGACCCGGCCCTTGCCTTCGCCGATCACCAGATCATCAGGCGCCGGGGCATCTTCCAGGCCAAACTTATACTGAAAGCCCGAACAGCCGCCCGCTTCCACGGCAAGCCTGAGCCCCGCATCCGGCCGGCCTTCACGCGCGGCGATATCGGCCACCTGCGCGGCGGCGCGGGCGGTGACGCGAAACGGGGCGGGGTTGGTGCTGCCATCCGGCATGGTGAGGACTCCTTGTCCAGTAACATAGGCATTTTGCGCGCCGCTTCCAATCACCAAAGATTGCGGGGGCCGTGCGGCGGGTGTTACAGCGCTGCGTCACGCGTTTTTCACGGAAAACCACGATTTCCATGCGAGCCCAGGCCAAAGCCGCGATCAGCCAGCCCAAAGGGCAGGGGGCAGCATGAACCTTGCCCCTTATGCGGTGCTGCCGGAGACGTCTCGTGGGCGGCTTTACCCGGAGCCGGGTGGCGATGCGCGGTCGCCCTTTCAGCGGGACCGGGACCGAATCATCCACGCCACCGCCTTTCGCCGCCTGCAATACAAGACGCAGGTCTTCATTTACCATGAGGGCGATCATTTCCGCACGCGCCTGACCCATTCGATTGAAGTCGCGCAAATCGCGCGGTCCATCGCGCGGTTGCTGAGGCTTGATGAGGATTTGGCCGAGGCTTTGGCGCTGGCGCATGATCTTGGCCATCCCCCCTTCGGCCATGCCGGGGAAGATGCGCTGAATGCGGCGATGAAACCCTATGGCGGGTTCGACCATAACGCGCAGTCCTTGCGCGTCGTGACGCAGTTGGAAGCCCGCTATGCCGGGTTTGATGGGCTCAATTTGACTTGGGAAACGCTCGAAGGGCTCGCCAAACATAATGGCCCCTTGCGGCGGCCATCCCCCTATATCGCTGAATATGATGCCCGCCACGCGCTGGATTTGACCAGCTATGCCTCGGCCGAGGCGCAAATCGCCGCCATTGCGGATGATATCGCCTATAACAACCACGATCTGGATGATGGGCTGCGCGCGGGGCTTTTCACCCTGGAAGAAGTGGGCGCCTTGCCCGTGATTGGGGAGGCGCTGGCCGCAGCGCGCGCAGCAGCGCCCGATGCGCCGGTGGAGCGGCTGGCGCCCGAGATGATCCGGCGTGTGATCAGCCGCATGGTGGGCGATGTGGCCGCCGAGGCGCTGCGTCGGCTTTCTGCGCTGAAACCTGCGAGCGTTGCGGATATTCGCGCGGCGGATCGGCCCATGGTGGTGTTTTCTGAAGACATGGCGCGCGCGAACCTTGCCATCCGGGAGTTCCTGTTCCAGCGCATGTATCGGCATTGGCGCGTCAATCGCACCATGGCGAAATCGAAGCGCGTGGTGCAGGTGCTGTTCAGCCTGCTGCATGGCGGGCCGGCCATGCTGCCGCCGCTTTGGCGCGCCCGCGCCGGAGAGGCCGGTTCCGCCCAGGCTGCGCTGGTGGTTTGCGATTATATCGCCGGCATGACAGACCGCTTCGCGCTGGAAGAACACCGGCGCATGACCGACCCCGATATTTCAGGCTGAGAGTTGCATGACCGAAAATGTTTTCACCGCCATGGCGGAACAGCTGCGCGCGGCGCTGGTGGAACTCTATCCCGATCTGCCGGCGGAGGTTCTGGCGCGCGTTCAGGTGGAACCGCCGCGCGATGCGGCGCATGGCGATATGGCGACGAATGCCGCCTTGGTGATTGCCAAGCCCGCACGCCTGCCGCCGGCCAAGATTGCAGCCGCGCTTGTGGAAAAGCTCGGCGCGCTGCCCATGGTGGAAAAGGCCGAAGCGGCAGGGCCTGGCTTTGTCAATTTGCGTTTGCGCGAAAGTTATTTGGCCGGGCAGATCAAGACGGTGCTGGCGGCCGGGCTTGGCTATGGCGATAGCGCGATTGGCGCTGGGCGGCGCGTGAATGTCGAATATGTCTCGGCCAATCCGACGGGGCCGATGCATGTCGGGCATTGCCGTGGCGCGGTGGTCGGCGATGCGCTGGCCAATCTTCTTGCCAAGGCGGGCTTTGCCGTCACCAAGGAATATTATGTGAATGATGCGGGGGCGCAGGTCGCGGCCCTGGGCTGGGCTGCCTATTGGCGTTATTTGCGCGTGATTGAGCCCAATCTTGAGGAATGGACGGCGGAACAGGTGGAACGCCGCTTTGGCGTGACGCTGCAATATCGCGGCGATTATCTGGTTGCGGTGGGTGAAGCCCTGGCGGAGCATCACGGCGCATCCATGGCGCCGCAGCGCCTTGATGGCGCGCCAAGCGCGGCCCAGGCTGCCGCCGGTGTGGCAAGCGCGCTGGCACTTGGCTGGTTCGTGGATCGCGCCTGGCTGGATGCGGCGCGGGAGCGGGCGGTTGCGATGATGATGATCGCGATCCGCGAGGATTTGGCGCTGCTTGGCGTCAATCAGGAAGTGTTCTTGTCTGAACGCGCGCTGGTGGAAGCGAATGCGACCGATGCCGCGATTGCCACCCTTGAAGGCAAGGGTTTGCTTTATGAAGGCGTGCTGGAACCGCCCAAGGGCAAGACGCCGGATGATTGGGAACCGCGCCCGCAATTGCTGTTCCGGTCCACGCAATTCGGCGATGATGTGGATCGGCCGCTCAAGAAATCCGATGGCTCCAACACCTATTTCGCCAATGATATCGCCTGCCATGCGGATAAGCTGAAGCGCGGCTATGATCTGCTGATTGATGTCTGGGGCGCGGATCATGGCGGCTATGTCTCCCGCATGGGGGCTGCCGTGAAGGCGCTTTCCGATGGGCGCGTGCCTTTGGAAGTGGTGCTCTGCCAAATTGTGCATGTGATGAAGGCCGGCGAGCCCGTGCGCATGTCCAAACGCGCCGGGACCTATGTGACGCTCCGCGATCTGATCGAGGAAGTGGGCCGCGATGCGGTGCGCTTTACCATGCTGACCCGCAAATCCGACGCGCAGATGGAATTCGACCTGGACAAGGTTGTCGAGCAAACGCGCGAAAACCCGGTCTTTTACGTGCAATACGCCCATGCGCGCTGCCGGTCTGTGCTGCGCCAGGCGGGTGAGCCTGAGGCGGCGAAACTCGCCACCGCGCCGCTTGAGCATTTGCGCGACAAGGCGGAATTGGACCTGATCCGGCGCCTGATTTCCTGGCCCAGGGTGGTCGAAGCCGCCGCCTTGGCCCGGGAACCGCACCGGGTAGCGTTTTTCCTTCATGACTTGGCGGCAGATTTCCATGTATTATGGAATCGAGGCCGCGAAGACTCGACACTCCGCTTCATCCGAGAGGATGAGCCGGAAGCCACGGCCGCCCGGCTTGCGCTGGTGGCGGCCACGGCAAGTGTCATTCGTTCCGGCCTTGGCGTCATGGGGGTGACGCCGGTCGAGGAAATGCGCTGACACTATTCCAGCGCCGATCGGGGGATAGGCGTGAGGGAAGTTCCAGTTCCAGCCTATAGGCTGGGTCGCAAGGCGGGTGGGGGCCTGCCTTGGCGAATGATCATCATCGCGGGCTCTGTGCTTGCGGCGGGCACTGTCATTGCGGCCTTGGTCTGGGGGTTTTCGCGCGGGTCAACGCGCAATGCGCCGCTGATCGAAGCGGATGCGCGCCCCATCAAGGTGCGGCCGGACAATCCGGGCGGGTTGCGCGTACCCAATCAGGATGAGTTGATTTTTGACCGCAATCGCGGCGCGCGGGCGACAGCGCCAGGTGCCCTGGCGCCAGAGGCCGAGAAACCGCGCGTGGATCAGTTGCGTCAGCAATTGGCCGAAAGGGCGGCGCAGGAAGCCGCCCGCAGCGCGCCACCCGCCGCAACACCCGCGCCGGCACAACCGGCCGCGCCGCAAGCCGCAGCGCGCAGTGCGCCTCAGGCGGCCGCACCCGCCGCGCCCGCCACGCCGGCGCCACCGGCCACGACCTCGGCACTCACGGCACCAAGCCTGCCTGCGCCCGTGCCGGCAAATGCCGAGCGTTTTGCGCCGGTCACCAATGGCCGCGCGCAGGTGCAATTGGGCGCGCTGCCAAGCGAAGCCGCCGCGCGCGGTGAATGGGAAAGGCTGCAAAGGCGTGTGCCTGAATTGCTGAGCAATCGCCGCGTGACCTTGGCGCCCCTGGACCGTGAAGGGCAGACCACGATGTTCCGCATCCGCACCGGTGGCTTCGCCGATGCGGCAACCGCGCGCGCCTTTTGTGAGGAAATGAAGACCCGCAGCATCCCCTGCATGGTCATTGGCGGATAGGGTCGGATGGCGCCTGTTCGGGCTGCGATTCTTGGCCTTTCCGGACCGCGCCTTACCGCGGCGGAAGCAGCGCTTTGGCGGCTATTCCCGCCGCTTGGCGCCATTTTGTTCGCGCGCAATATCGAAGACCCCGTGCAATTGCGCGCGCTCACCAACGACATTCGCGATGTGCTGGGCGCTGCCGCGCCGATCCTGATTGACCAGGAAGGCGGGCGCGTGGCGCGGCTTAAGCCACCGCATTGGGAGGCATTTCCCGCCGCAGCGCGCTTCGAAGCCCAGCCGGAAGTGGCCCAGCGCGCCAATGCGTATCTGCTTGGCGCGATGTGCCGCGCGGCCGGTTTGGATGTGGTTTGCGCGCCCGTTCTGGATTTGCGCCTGCCCGGCGCGCATCAGGTGATTGGCGATCGCGCCTTCAGTGCGGCGCCGGAGGAGATTACGCGGCTTGGCGCTGCCTGCATTGCTGGGCTGCAAGCCGCGGGCTGCATTCCCGTGATCAAGCATATCCCAGGGCATGGCCGCGCCTTGGCCGATAGCCATTACGAATTACCGCGCGTTGCTGTTGATGTTGAGGCGCTTGCCGAGGATATCGCCCCGTTTCGCGCCTTGGCCAGCAGCGGTGCCTGGGCGATGACCGCGCATGTGCTGTATGAGGCCTGGGATGCGCGCCTGCCGGCAACAATTTCCCCCGCTGTGATCCAAGACGTGATCCGGGGCGAGATTGAATTTGATGGCCTGCTGATCACGGATGATTTGGCCATGGGGGCGCTTGCCGGCATGGCGAATGACTTGGCCGATGCGGCGCTTTCGGCGGGCTGCGATGTGGTGCTGCATTGCAGCGGCCGGCTTGAGGATGCGGCGGCGCTGCTGCCCGATTGCCGGGTGCTGAGCGATGACGCGCTGCGGCGCCTGGCGCATGCGGATGGCGCGCGGCGGGGCTTTGGCGCGGGGGACGCTGCTGCGCTGCGCGGATTGCGCGATGGGGTGCTGGCCACGCCGATGCTGGATATGTGGGAGGAGGACCCGACGGAGCGGTGAGTTATTCCTTTTTGTCGGGCGGGCTATTGCGTTTGAGCCAATCGAGAGAAGGCCCAACCCATTTGAAGCCCCAAATATGCGCGATTCTGCGCAGCTGAGGCTCCTGCTTTAGCAACTGTTCACGATGGCGCTTAAGCCGCCCGGTGAATTCCGCAAATTGTCGTTCAGTGAAAGATTCAAGACCCTGCGCCATGAGCCCCGTCGTCACCTGAAAGGCCTTTGTTTTTTTCACGGCTTCGTTGAGCGTAAGGGCTGCCAAACCTCCTGCGGCGGTACCAACTACCCCACCAATGACCCAGGTACCAAGGATGGGCAGGCATACCACCACGCTCGTGGCGGTCAGTGTGATAAGACCATTGCGAAGGGCGGAGACCGCCGTCGCCGCATCTCGCTTGTCATTTATGCCTTCCCCTATTTCTGCTGCGGCATCGGTGATTGTCTGGCCAACCGCCGGCTCGGCAAGATCGCCGTGTTCGAGGAGCGAATTGCCGAGCGCCGTTCCGGCAGCCTTGATTGCCTGCACATCCTCCGATGTCAATTGGATCAGGCTCTGATCTGCCAGCATCTCCTGCCCATCGCGGGAGGCAAGCACAAAAGGCGGATGCAGGTTTTCGATATTGGCAAGGCATTCATCCTGGACTGGGGTGAGGTCCGGCACCTCCACCCAGCCAGCTTCCAGCGCTCTCCGCGTTGCGCCGGCGGCATTGAGCAACTGCATGCCAGCACCATAGAGTCGGGCGAAATTCACTTCATCCAGGGGTAGGTCCACCAGGGCGCGATAGGCTTCTGCCTTTTGCAGGAGCCTTTCGTTGCGAAGGTTGCTGGGGTGATTTTGCAAGGCGTGGGCGAGTTCAGTCGCAGCCTTTCGCAGCGCCGGGTGCAGTGCTTCAAGCCGATTGCGATCATTGCCTTTCGCATCAAGATCACTTGGTTTTGCGAAGACCAGCCGCCCCGTCTGATCCAGAACAACGCGCGGGCCAGCGCCTTGTTCGGGAATCGCTGGGGGGTCATCCGCAGTTTCCTCTGGTGCTGCCGGGTCCGGTTCTGTCGCTTCAGGTTCAATCGGCTCGCCGCGGAGCCAGCGAAGTATATTGATCGTTGCTTGGGGCTGCCCTGGGGCAATCAGCGCTGGCAGCGGGTCTTCCAGTGGGTTGCCCTCAAGCCGAAGCCTCTCAAGGTCGCCCAGTTCACCCAATTCGCGCGGCAGTCGTTTTATTTTATTGTTGCTCAAGTCGAGAAAGACTAATTTTTTAAGGTTTTTGATTGTGTTGGGTACGAAACCAATAGAACAATTTTCCGCGTCGACGTCTTCAAGATCGATGAGCCCGGCGATGGGGGTTAGGTCGCTGACCTGTGTGGCGTTGCAGTCAAGGTGCTGTAGCTGCTGCAGCCCGGCGATGGGGGTTAGGTCGCTGACCTTTGTGTGGCTGCAGTTAAGGCGCTGTAGCTGCAGCAGCCCGGCGATGGGGGTTAGGTCGCTGATCTGTGTGGCGCTGCAGTAAAGGCGCTGTAGCTGGCGCAGCCCGGCGATGGGTGTTAGGTCGCTGACCTTTGTAACGCTGCAGTCAAGGTACTGTAGCTGCTGCA
>JADCEV010000100.1 GCA_020249865.1 Roseomonas sp.
AATACGACCATCTGGCCTGCCTGCCCGTGCTGCGGCAGGGCCTCAAGCTGGATGAAATCCATGGGCGGATTGCGCTTCGCGCTCAGGAATTGGCGCAGGCGGCGAAAACGCATCGCCGGGGTTAACACCATCGCATCCGGGAAGCTGGCAGCAGCCTCCCGCTGGTTGCAGCCTACACATGAAGCCTTGGCGGGGCCGATCTGCTAGTCTTGTCCCATGACTTTACGCGCGATTCGCATCCTTGGGCTTGATCCCGGCCTTCAGCATACCGGCTGGGGTCTGATCGAAACCGATGGCTATCGGCTGCGCTTCATCGCAGAAGGCGTTGTCTCCACCTCCGCCCGCGATGCGCTCGGCGACCGCCTGCTGATCCTGCATCAGGGGCTGGCCGAAACCTTCGCCAATTTCCAGCCCGATGAGGCAGCGGTGGAAAACACCTATGTCGCGCGTAATCCGGAAAGCGCCCTCAAGCTCGGCCAGGCACGCGGCATTGTCATGCTGGCCCCACGCCTGGCCGGCCTGCCGGTCGCGGAATATGGCGCCATGGAAGTGAAGCGCGCCGTGGTCGGCAATGGCCATGCCGCCAAGGAACAGGTGCAGGCCATGGTTCGCCACCTGCTCCCCGGTGTTGCCTTCCGCCGAGCGGATGCCGCCGATGCACTCGCCATTGCCATCTGCCACGCGCATCACCGCCAGACCAAGAAGATGCTGGCGAAAGGCTACGCAACCGCATGATCGGGAAACTCACCGGCCGGCTGGATAGCACCCATGAAGGCGGCTGCATCCTGGATGTGAACGGCGTCGGCTACCTGCTCTCCTGCTCACGCAAAACCCTCGATGCGCTCTCGGCCCGCGAAGCCCCGCACCGCGTGCTGGTCGAAACCCACCTTCGGCAAGATGCCATCACCCTATTCGGCTTCGCCGATGCGCAGGAACGCGAAGCCTTCCTCGCCCTTATCGAGGTCAAGACCGTCGGCCCGCAAAAAGCCCTGCTCGTCCTCTCAGGCCTCACGCCCGCCGAACTCGCCCGCGCCATCGCCGCCAAGGAACGCAAGCGCCTCGGCGCCGTCAAAGGCCTGGGTGCGGCCACCGCCAACCGCATCGTGGATGAACCCGCCATGCAAAAATGGGCGGTCGGACGCATCACCCCCAGCGAAGATGGCGAAGGCGCCATCATCACCCCACCCGATGCCAATAGCATGGAAGCAGACGCCATCTCCGCCCTCGTGAACCTCGGCCTGAAACGCTCGGAAGCCACCACCGCCATCACACGCGCCGCCAAACGCCTCGGCCCAGACGCCAGCCTCAACGACCTCATCCGAGACGGGCTGAAGGAGATGGCGCGGTGATGGGTGGGATGGGCCTCGGGGGGCTCTGCCCCCCGACCCCCCCGCCAGGAGGAATGCATCCTCCTGGACCTCCATCATGGGGGCTTGTGGGAAGAGGGGCTCAGGGGGCGTGTTGGGTAAGCGGGCGTTCCGTGCCCCTCTCCCCGCAAGCCCCCGTATTGGCGGGGTCCGGGGAGACACTGTCTCCCCGGCGGGGGTACGGGGGCAGCGCCCCCGTGGAGCCACCCCACCCATGACCGACACCGATCGTCTTTCCAGTCCCGCCCGGCTTGAGGAGGATGGGGCTGAGGTTTCGCTCCGCCCGCAGACCTTGGATGATTTTACCGGTCAGCGTGGCCTCAGGGAGAATTTGCGCGTTTTCATTGGGGCGGCGCGGGCGCGGGCTGAGGCGATGGATCATGTTCTGTTTCATGGCCCGCCTGGTCTTGGGAAGACGACGCTTGCGCAGATTGTGGCGCGTGAATTGGGGGTGGGGTTTCGCGCGACTTCGGGCCCGGTGTTGCAGCGTGCGGGTGATTTGGCCGCGATCCTGACCAATTTGCAGCCGCGTGATGTCTTGTTTGTGGATGAGATTCATCGCCTGCAGCCGGCGATCGAGGAAACGCTTTATCCCGCGATGGAAGATTTCCAGCTTGATCTGATTATTGGCGAAGGCCCGGCGGCGCGCACGGTGCGGATTGATTTGCCACCCTTTACCTTGATTGGCGCAACCACCCGGGCGGGGTTATTGGCGACGCCGTTGCGGGATCGTTTCGGTATTCCCTTGCGTTTGGTGCTTTATACGCCTGAGGAATTGTTGGGCATTGTGACGCGCGGCGCGCGGAAATTGGGGTTTGACTTGTCCGAGGATGGCGCGCGGGAGATCGCAAGCCGTTCGCGCGGCACGCCGCGTATTGCTGGGCGCTTATTGCGGCGCGTGCGGGATTTCGCGCTGATGGAAGAAAAGGTCGCGGATCGTGCCATGGCGGATGCGGCGCTTCGGCGGTTGGAGGTTGATGCGCTCGGTTTGGATGCGATGGATCGGCGGTATTTGGCGCGTATTGCCGAACACCATAATGGTGGCCCGGTCGGGATTGAGACGCTGGCCGCCGCGCTCGCCGAAAGCCGGGATACGCTCGAAGAAGTGGTGGAGCCTTTCCTTATTCAGGAGGGGCTTGTGTTGCGCACCCCGCGCGGGCGGGTGCTGGGGGATCGCGGCTGGCGGCATTTGGGCTTGAGCCCGCCGGCCGGGGTGCAGCCCTTGCTGGATTTGCTCGGGGATCAGGAGGGGTGAGCGGCCCGCATCTCTGGCCCATCCGCGTCTATTTTGAGGATACGGATGCGGGTGGTGTTGCCTATCACGCGCGCTATCTGCATTGGGCGGAGCGGGCGCGGACGGAAGCCTTGCGCGCCATGGGTTTGCCGCATCAGGAAATGATCACGCGGCATGGTGTCTTCCTCGTGGTGCGGCGGCTTGAAGTGGAGTATTTCAAACCGGCGCGACTCGACGAATCGGTGGTGGTGGAAACGCATATCCGCCGTGTGACGGGCGTGCAGGTGGTGCTGCGCCAGGTGGTGCGGCGTGACGCTGGTGAGGTGCTGGCGGTTCTGGATGTGCGGCTGGCTTCCGTGGGGCAGGGGGGAGCAAGGCCGGTGCCCCTGCCGGAGCCGTGGCGTTCGGCGCTACGTGCGGTGGCGGAAGCGGCGCCGGGGTGAACAAGTTTCTGCCGGGAAAAGGCCGCTTTTCCCGGGCTTTCTGTTTCGGGTGGCCTTGGCCGCCGGCAATCGTCCTGTTTGGGGCGAAGGAGATGTGGCGTGGATCGTAGCGTGACCACTCAGGCGCTTGGGCAGGTAGCCCATGACATGTCGCTTTGGGGCCTGTTTTTGCAGGCCGATTGGGTCGTGAAATCCGTGATGATCGGGCTGCTGCTGGCCAGCATCTGGGTCTGGGCGGTGGTGTTCGAAAAAGTCGTTGCCATGCGGCGCATCAACAAGGCGGCGGATGGGTTTGAGGATCGCTTCTGGTCCGGCGGCAGCCTGGATGAGCTTTATGCCCGCGAAGGGGAGCAGCCGACACACCCGATGGCCGCGGTCTTTGGCGCGGCCATGCGCGAATGGCGCCGCAGCCTGGGCGGCGCAAGCGTACTGGGCGGTGCCAAGGAACGCGTGGAACGCGCCATGGGGGTGACGATTGGGCGGGAAATGGAAAGGCTGGAACGCTGGATGGTGTTTCTGGCCTCCGTCGGTTCGGTTGGGCCGTTTGTTGGGCTTTTCGGCACGGTCTGGGGGATCATGAATTCCTTCTCGGCCATTGCGGGGATGCAGAATACCAATCTGGCCGTGGTGGCGCCGGGGATTGCGGAAGCGCTGTTTGCCACCGCGATTGGTCTCGTAGCCGCTATTCCGGCGGTGCTGGCGTACAACAAGATCAATACGGACCTGGCGCGCTTTGCCGCGCGGCTTGAAGGTTTCGCCACTGAATTTGGCGCCATCCTGTCACGGCAGACGGAAGCGGCGGCGAATGATGGTGGGCCACGCAGCCCGAACCAGGCGGCGGAATAGGCCATGGGGGCTTCTCTGTCAGGCGGGCGGGCTTCCGGGCCGTCTCGCTACCGGCCCATGGCGGAAATCAATGTCACGCCCTTTGTGGATGTGATGCTGGTCCTGCTGATCATTTTCATGGTCGCCGCGCCGTTGATGACCGTGGGCGTGCCGGTGGATTTGCCGAAAACCACCGCCCAGCCGCTCAATCAGGAAACCGAGCCGCTGACGATTACGGTGAACCCGGAAGGCAAGATTTTCTTGCAGGAAACGGAAGTGCCTTTGGATGGGTTGGTGCCGCGGTTGCAGGCGATCATGCGTGAACAGCCGCAGGGCGCGCCGGAGCGTCGGATTTTTGTCCGTGGTGACAGGGCGATTTCCTATGGCCGCGTGATGGAGGTGATGGGCACCATCGCCGGTGCTGGCTTCACCCGCGTGGCCTTATTGGCGGAACAGCCGGCGGGGCCGCAGCCAGGCGCCGCAGCACCGGCGGGAAGGCCCGGGACCCAGCCGGCGCGCCCGGCCGCGCCCGCGCCCAATCGCCCGGCCCAGCCGCCCCGCTGAAGGCCGGGGAAGGAGAGAGCCTTGCCCCGGGCCCTGCCCGATAACCGGCTGAATAAATGGCTGATGCTCTCGGCGGGGCTGCATGCTGCGCTGCTGATCATCGGGGCCCTGTTCACGCTTGCCCGCAGCATTCCGGAACCGCAGGAACAGGGCATCGCGGTGGAGCTTGTGGCGCCCGGCCCGGCGCAAATGGCGCGCGCGGATACGCCCTCACCGAACCCGGCGCAGACCTCGACCCCGGCGCCAACCCCGCCAACGCCGGAACCTCCCGCGCCAGAGCCGCCGCGCAATGCGCCGCCCGAGCCAACGCCGCCTCCACCACCCCCGCCGCCGGCGCCTGCTGCCGCGCCAACGCCCGCGCCACCAAGCCCGGCGCGGCCCACGCCGCCTGCGCCAGCACCCGCCCCAAGCCCGGAGCCTTCGCCCGCGCCGCGGGTGCAGCCGCAAACGCCAACGCCCCAGCCGACACCGCCACAGCAACCGGCAGCGCAGCCGCCACGCCCGGAACCGCCCTTGCCGCTGCCGCCGCCCCCGGTGCCACCGCCGCCTGAGCCTTCGCGCCAGGCGGGTACGGGGCAGACGCCGCCCGTGGCGCGGCCGCAGGAAAACAGCACTTCGGTACAGAATACGCTGGAGAGGCTGCGCGCCCAGCAGCAGCAGGACCGCGCGCCGACCGCGCGGCCCAATCCTTCCGGCGCGCCGCGCCAGGGTGGGGGTTCGCCCACTGGCACGGCAGCACTGACGCAGGGGGAGATCCGTGGCCTCGCGGATCAGGTCGCGGAATGTTGGAATGTGGATGCCGGTATGCTGGGGCTTCAGGAGATCACGGTGGAATTGCGCGTGCAGCTTGATGGCCAGGGCAATGTCCGCAATGTGGTGCCGGCGGGGAATATGCCTTCCGATCCACGCGTGCGGTCTGTATTCGAATCGGCGCGGCGTGCTCTATTGGCGCCCGCGTGCAATCCGCTGAAGGTGCCGCCGGACAAGTTGCAAACCGTGATGGCTTCCACCTTTCGCTTCAATCCGCGCGGGCTGGTGCGCTGAATTCGGGATGATGGGTATGACAACAAGACGCTCCCTTCTGCTTGGTGCCGCGGGCGCGGTGACCGTCTCGGGCCTTGCGGGCGCGCCGGATGCGGCCTTTGCGCAAGGGGCGGTGATTGACATCACGCGTGCGCGCACCAACCCGATCCCCATCGCCATTCCGGATTTCGCGGGCACTGGTGATGGCCAGCGTTTCGGGCGCGATATTGCCCGCGTGGTGCAGGATAATCTGCGCAATTCCGGATTGTTTCGCCCAGTGGCGCGCCAGGCCTTCATCCAAACGCCGGAAGCCGCCGCGCAAACCCCGCGGTTTCAGGATTGGCGCGTGATCGGCGCGCAGGCGCTGACCACGGGGCGCGCGGATGTGCAGGGTGGCAATTTGCGCGTGGAATTCCGCCTTTGGGATGTGCTGCCCGAAACCATGTTGCAGGGCACGGCCTTCACCGCGCCAACCGGCAATTGGCGGCGCATCGCGCATCTGATCTCTGACGTCATCTATGAAAGATTGCTGGGCGAGAAAGGCTATTTCGACACGCGCATCGTCTATATCGCTGAATCCGGCCCGCGCGATCGCCGCCTGCGCAGGCTGGCGATCATGGATCAGGATGGCGAAAACAATGCCTTCCTGACCGATGGGCGCGAAGCCGCCCTGACACCGCGCTTTCATCCGGCGGCGGACCGCGTGGCCTTCATGTCCTATCAGAACCGCGAACAGCCGCGCGTTGTGCTGTTTGATCTGAATACGCGCGCGCAACAGGTGCTTGGCAATTTTCCGGGCATGACACTCTCGCCACGCTTTGCGCCGGATGGCCGTTCCGTGGTGCTTTCCGCCATGCGCGGCGGCGATGCGAATATCTATGCGGTGGATCTGGCAAGCCGGCGCGAAAGGCAACTTACCAGCGGCAGCGCGCTTGATGTCAGCCCCTGCTATTCGCCCGATGGCACGCAGATTGTGTTCAATTCCGATCGCGGCGGAGATCAGCAGCTTTATGTGATGGATGCCAATGGCGGCGGCATTCGCCGCATTTCCTTCGGCCGCGGGCGCTACGCCACGCCGGTCTGGTCACCGCGCGGTGATTTGATTGCCTTCACCCGCTTTGGCAGCGGCAGCTTCGCCATTGGCGTCATGCGCCCTGATGGTTCGGGCGAACGCATCCTGTCTGAGGGTTGGAAGATGGAAGCGCCAAGCTTCGCGCCCAATGGCCGCATGCTGGTCTTTGGCCGGGAAACCCGTGCCACCGATGCGCGCGGCAGCGGATTTTCGGCGCGCATCCACACCATAGACATTGCGGGCTTCAATGAACGCCCCTTGCCGACACCAACCGATGCCACGGACCCGACATGGTCGCCCTTGCTCTCCTGAAGGTTTTCGCAGGTTTTGGCTTGACCGCAGCGGATCGAGCCTTTACCGCACCGCACAAAGCTACGATTTTCCTGAAAGGAAACCAGTCATGAAGTTGAAATTCCTAGGTATTGCTGGCCTTGCGCTGCTTGCCGCCTGCTCCAGTTCCGACAATAGCAGCAGTGCGGGGGCCGGTATGGGGGGCGCGGGCAATATCCGCCCGGGCAGCCAGGAAGATTTGGTCGCCAATGTGGGCGATCGCGTCTTCTTCGATTTTGACCGCAGCAATATCCGCGCCGATCAGCGCCCGGTCTTGCAGCGTCAGGCGGAATGGATGGGCCGCTTCCCGGAAGTGCGGGTCCAGGTGGAAGGCCATACGGATGAACGCGGCACGCGCGAATATAACCTGGCCCTTGGTCAGCGCCGCGCGAATGCGGCGCGCGATGTCCTGGTGGCGGGTGGCGTGAATCCTTCGCGGATTTCCACCATCTCCTTCGGCAAGGATCAGCCGGCGGCGCTGGGTTCGGATGAAAGCGCCTGGGCGCAGAACCGCCGCGCCGTCACCGTCGTCCGCTGAAGGCGTGGGCGCGGCTTCGGCTGCGCCGCTTGAAGACCATGGCAGGCTTCACCCCGGTTTTCCGTCTGGCGCTTCTGGGCCTTGGGCTGGCGCTTGCCGCCCCTGCTGAGGCGCAGGTTGAAACTCGTGAGGGCATTGCGCTGCAAAACCAGATCCTGGATTTGCGGCGGGAACTTGATGCGCTGCGCCGTGGTGGTGCCGTGGCCGCGCCAAGCGCGCCCTCACGCGGCCCCGCCGCTTCGGGTGATTTGGTGCAGCAATTGCTGGCCCGCGTGCAGGAGCTTGAGGAAGAAAATCGCCGCCTGCGTGGTCGTGCCGATGTGGCTGAAAACAATGATCGGCAATTGCGTGCCGAGGTGGAAAAGCTGCGCGGCGATTTGGATTTCCGCCTGCAAGCCCTGGAAAGAGGGGCTGGCCGGCCGGCCGCCCCGCGCCCTCCTCAGCCGGGGCCGGCGGCGCAAGCCCAGCCAGCCCCGGCCAGCCCGGCACCCTCCAGCGCCCCTAGGACGCCGGAGCGCGCCATCGCCGATGGGCAGGCCGCACTCGCCCGGCGCGAATTTGCCGTGGCCGAGGCCGCCGCGCGGGAGGCGATCCGCGCCCGCCCCGGTGCCCGCGCCCAGGATGCGCATTTGCTGTTGGCTGATTCGCTGATGGGCAAGCGGGACTTTCAGAATGCCGCCCTTGCCTATGACGAAGCCTATAGCCGCAACCGCCAGGGTGCGCGCGCGCCAGAGGCGATGATCGGCCTGGCCAATGCCTTCCAGGGTTTTGGCGCCAAGCGCGAAGCTTGCGAGACCTTGGATAATCTGCGCTCCAACTTCCCCAACCTGTCCGGCCCCCAGGCGCAGCGCGCTGCCGAGAGCCGGCGGCGCGCGCAATGCCGGTGATAGCCCAATGGGGATAGGCAGCCCTCTGCGCTGACGCCCCCGGTCAGCCGCGCCGAATTCGCTGCCGCCATGGCGCCGCTTGGGCCATTCGGCGTGGCGCCCTTCCTTGCTGTGGCGGTCTCTGGCGGGCCGCATAGTCTGGCGGCGGCCTTGCTCGCGCGGGATTGGGTGGCGGCGCGGGGCGGGCGGGTGCTTGCTCTGGTCGCGGATCATGGGCTGAGGCCGGAAAGCGGTGCCGAGGTTGATCATGTCATGGCGCTTTTGGCCCAGGCGGGCATCGCAGCCGAATGCCTGCGGCTTGGATTGCCTACCGGCGCCCGGCTGCAGGAACGCGCGCGCGCTGCCCGGCTTGCGGCGCTGACAGAGGCCGCGGCGCGCCATGGCTGCCCCTGGCTGCTGCTCGGCCATCATCGCGGTGATCAGGCGGAAACCCTGGCCTTTAGGGCCTTGCGCGGCAGTGGTGCGGCGGGGCTGGCGGCCATGGCGGCGCTGCGTGTGGCGCCCGATTGCCTGATCCTGCGCCCGCTTTTGGGCTTCGCCCCCGCCCGCCTGGAAGCGGTGGTAGCCGCCGCCGGCCTTTCGCCAGTGCGTGATCCGTCAAACGACAATCCGCGCTTTACCCGCATCCGGCTGCGCCAGGCCCTGGGCGATCCGGGCGGGGAGGGTGAGGGGATCAATGCCCTTGCCGAGGCGGCGGAGGCCTTCGCGCGCCGCCGCGCCCGACACGAAGCCGCGCTGCTCGCCCGGCTAGCAGCGGCGGCGGAAATCCACCCGGAAGCCTATGCCTGGGTGGACCCCAAGGCGCTTGGCAGCGATGCGCTGGGCGTTACGGCTTTGGCCCGCCTGATCGGCCTGATCGGCGGCGCCGCCTGGCCGGTCCCGCTTGAGGCCGCAGCAGCGCTGCTGGCGCGCGGTGGTGGCAGCCTTTCCGGCGCCTGGGTGCGGCCCGGCGCGGGCGGGCGCTGGCTGGTGGTGCGCGATCCCGGCCTGATTGCGCCAGCGCTGCCCTTGGCGCCCCCTTTTCTCTGGGATGGGCGGTTTTCGGTGAGCGGTCCGGCGCGGCAAGGCTGGCATTGCGCGGCCCTGGGCGCGGCGGCGGCCACCTTCCGGCAGCAGACCAAAACGCCACTTGCGGCGCTCCGCGCCCTGCCAGCGCTTTGGGATGAAAAGGGAAAGCTGGCACTCCTGCCCGGGCTGTTCTATGCTGAGGGTGTGGAAGCTTCGGCTTGGCGCCTGGTCTTTGCCCCGAGGGGCGGCGGCCTGCCGCCCGGCTGATCACGCTTTTGCGGCTGGAAGATTTCGCGCGGGTCATTCAAGATGCGTGAAGCCTCACTATGTATAGCGGAAGAGGGCGGCGGATGACGCCGTCAGGCTCCTGAAGATGGAAGGGTCGCGGTGAATAATTTCAGCCGGAACATGGCTTTATGGGTGATCGTCGCGCTGCTGTTGGTGGCGCTGTTCAACCTGTTTCAACCAAGCGGCTCCAGCCGCCCGGGCACCTCTCAAGTCGCCTATTCCGACTTTTTGAATGAGGTGCAGGCCGGCCATGTGCGCGATGTCACGATTCAGGGCCGCACCCTGACCGGGCAGCTCAATGATGGGCGGCAATTCACCACTTATACGCCGGAAGACCCCGGCCTGATTTCGCGCCTGACCGAAAAGGGCGTGCGCGTGGTGGCCCGGCCTGAGGAGGCGGAGGTCAATCCGCTGCTGCATTACCTGGCTTCCTGGTTCCCGATGCTGCTGCTGATCGGCGTGTGGATTTTCTTCATGCGCCAGATGCAGGGCGGTGGCGGGCGTGCGATGGGTTTTGGCAAATCCCGCGCCAAGCTGCTGACGGAAAAGCAGGGCCGCGTGACCTTTGATGATGTCGCCGGCATTGACGAGGCCAAGGCGGAGCTTGAGGAAATTGTCGAATTCCTGCGCGATCCGCAGAAATTCCAACGTCTGGGCGGCAAGATTCCGAAGGGTGTGCTGCTGGTGGGTCCGCCCGGTACCGGCAAGACCTTGCTTGCGCGGTCCATCGCCGGTGAGGCGAATGTGCCCTTCTTCACGATTTCCGGTTCGGATTTCGTCGAAATGTTCGTGGGTGTTGGCGCATCGCGCGTGCGTGACATGTTCGAACAGGGCAAGAAGAACGCGCCTTGCATCATCTTCATTGACGAAATTGACGCGGTTGGGCGGCATCGTGGCGCCGGGCTTGGCGGCGGCAATGATGAACGCGAACAGACGCTCAATCAGATGCTCGTCGAAATGGACGGGTTTGAGAGCAATGAGGGCGTGATCCTGATTGCCGCGACCAACCGCCCGGATGTGCTGGACCCTGCGCTGCTGCGCCCGGGTCGGTTTGACCGGCAGGTTGTGGTGCCAAATCCGGATGTGAATGGGCGCGAGAAAATCCTGCGCGTGCATATGCGCAAGGTGCCGCTCGCTTCCGATGTGGACCCCAAGGTGATTGCGCGTGGCACGCCGGGTTTTTCGGGTGCTGATCTGGCGAATCTGGTGAACGAAGCCGCACTTCTCGCGGCGCGCACGGGGCGGCGCACGGTTGGCATGGCGGAATTTGAAGCCGCCAAGGACAAGGTGCTGATGGGCGCGGAACGGCGCAGCCTTGTGATGTCCGAGGCCGAAAAGCGCATGACCGCCTATCACGAAGCGGGCCATGCTTTGGTTGCCATGAATGAACCGGAATGTGACCCGGTGCATAAGGCGACGATTATTCCGCGTGGCCGCGCGCTTGGCCTGGTGATGTCGCTGCCGGAAGGTGACCGATATTCCAAGCACAAATCCAAGCTCAAGGCGGAACTCGCCATGGCGATGGGTGGGCGTGTGGCGGAGGAACTGATTTTCGGCGCCGATAAGGTCAGCAATGGCGCGTCCGGCGACATCAAAATGGCGACCAATCAGGCGCGCATGATGGTGACCGAATGGGGCATGAGTGAAAAGCTTGGCATGATCGCCTATGGCGACAATAGCCAGGAGGTTTTCCTCGGTCATTCCGTGACGCAGACGAAGAACGTCTCGGAAGAAACCGCGCGCATGATTGATGCGGAAATCCGCGGCATCATTGATGGTGCCTATGCGCGCGCCACGAAAATCCTGACCGAAAAAATGGATGAACTCCATTTGCTGGCGAAGGGTTTGCTTGAGCATGAAACGCTGAGCGGCGATGAAATCCGTCAGGTGATCAATGGCGAACCCGTGGTGCGCAATCGCCCGGATGAGCCGGTGAACCAGGGCCGCGGCAGCGTGCCGACGGCAGGCCGGCCCAGCATTCGCCCCGGCGGGCTTTCCCCAGGCGCCGCACCCGCCACCTGAACCGTGGCGTCTGATCGTTGGTTGCATCCGCTGGGCCTGTTGTCAGGCCCAGCCGCGTTTCGGGCCATTGGTGAAGGCCAGGCGCTCCCCTTGCAGGGGGGCGATCTGGCCTTTTCCTTGGCACGGCTGATCGAAGATGGGCGAGAGCTTGCGACCCTCCCCGTGGCGGCCTTGCCGGAAGAATGGGGCGATGCGATTGAAGCCATCACCGCGCGGCCTTTGCCCTTTGCCGGGCTGGTTTCCACGCGCCCTCTGGTGATGGGCATTCTGAACATCACGCCCGATAGTTTTTCCGATGGCGGGCGGCATTTCGACGCCGACGCCGCGATTGCCGCCGGCCATGCGATGCTGGAAGCGGGCGCGGATATTCTCGATATCGGTGGTGAATCCACGCGGCCAGGGGCAGAACCTGTCCCGCCAGATGCTGAAATCGCCCGCGTCATTCCTGTGGTGCGGGAATTGGCCAAGGCCGCGCCGGTCAGCATTGATACGCGCCACGCCGCGACCATGCAGGCCGCCTTGGATGCCGGCGCTGAAATCATCAATGACGTGACAGCGCTACGCCATGATCCGGCGGCGGTGGATTTGCTGACCCGCACGCAGACACCGGTGGTGCTGATGCATATGCCGGGCACCGACCCGCGCGAGATGCAGGCGCAGGCCGATTACGCCGATGTGGTTTTGGATGTGGCGCGCTTTCTGCGCGACCGTGTGGCCACGCTTGAAGCGCTTGGCATTGCACGCGGACGGATTGCGATTGATCCCGGCATCGGCTTTGGCAAGACCATGGCGCATAACCTCGCTTTGATCGAAGCCTTGCCCATCCTGGCGGGGATTGGCTGCCCAATCATGCTGGGCGCGTCGCGCAAGCGCTTCATCGGCACGTTATCAGGCGTGGAACAAGCCGAAGCGCGGCTTGCCGGCAGCCTGGCCGTGGCCCTGGCCGGAGCTGCGCGCGGCGCGGCGATTTTGCGCGTGCATGATGTGGCGGAAACCATCCAGGCGCTTGCTGTCTGGCAGGCTTGCGCGAATGGCCGGGCGGGCTGATGAATCATCCCCATGAAGCAAATGCACCTCGGCGCCTTCATGCGCCCCGTCAGCATCCACACTGCCTGGTGGCGCCATCCTGACTCGGCGCCTGAGGCGAATTTCAGTCTGAAGCATTTGGTTCACTGCATCCAAACCCTGGAACGCGGCAAATTCGACGCCTTCTTCATGGCCGATCATCTGGCCGTGCTGAATATGCCGATTGAGGCGCTGAAGCGCAGCGGCACCGTCACGTCTTTTGAGCCCTTCACGCTGTTATCCGCACTCGCGATGGTAACGGAACGGATCGGGCTGATCGCCACGGCCTCCACCACCTATGATGCGCCCTATCATATCGCGCGGCGCTTTGCCTCGTTGGATCACATCAGCGGCGGGCGCGCGGGGTGGAATATCGTCACCACCTCCAACCCCGATGCGGCGCGCAATTTCGGCATGACCGAACATATGGACCATGCCGAACGCTATGCCCGCGCGCGGGAATTTTATGATGTGGTGACGGGGCTTTGGGACAGTTTTGCGGAAGATGCCTTCATTCGCGACAAGGAAAGCGGCATCTTCTGGGACCCCGCGCGGATGCATAAACTAAATCACGAGGGCAAATATCTCTCCATCGCGGGGCCTTTGAACATTGCGCGCCCGGTGCAGGGCTGGCCGGTGATTGTGCAGGCGGGCGCTTCCGATTCTGGCCGGCAACTCGCCGCCGAGGTCGCCGAGATGATCTTCGCCGCCGGCGGGCCGATTGCCGATGCGCGCGCCTATTACGCCGATATCAAATCCCGCGCCGCCCAGGCAGGGCGCGATCCAGGCTTGATCAAAATTCTGCCGGGCGCGCTGGCGACGGTGGCGGAAACGGATGACGCTGCCCGCGAAAAACGCGCGCTATTGGATAGCCTTGTGCATCCCGATAGCGGCATGGGCGCGCTTTCCATCGCGCTTGGTACGGATGCGCGGGCTTTCGATCTGGACGCGCCCTTGCCCGATATCCCCGAGACCAATCAAAGCCAAAGCGGCCGCCAACGCGTGCTGGAACGCGCGCGGCGCGAAAACCTGACCGTGCGGCAATTGGCCGTGGCGCTTGGTGGCTATGGCGGCCTGTCCTTCACCGGCAGCGCCAAGACCATCGCCGATGAAATGCAGCATTGGCTGGAAAGTGACGCCTGTGACGGCTTCAACATCATGTTCCCGACCACCCCCGGCGGGGTTGAGGATTTCGTCCGCCTCGTGGTGCCGGAACTGCAAAGCCGGGGGATTTTCCGCAAGGAATATGCTGGAACGACACTGCGGGAGCATTTGGGGCTGCCCAGGCCGCCGAACCAATTCTTTTGAGGCCAAGACTTTGGCAAATCATTGAACAGACCAAGGCTTTCACCCTAAACTCAACCCAGCAAAACAGGGCGCAGGCTTCGCCTTACGCAAACGGGAGATAGACATGCTTCAAAGACGACATCTGCTCGGCGGCGCGGCAGCGCTCCCCTTCGCGTCCATTGGCGCGCCGGCCATCGCCCAGGCACCGCGCGTGCTGAAATATGTGCCGCACGCCAACCTGCCGAATATTGACCCCTTCACCAATACGGCCTTCGTCGCGCGCGACCACGCCTTCCTGGTCTATGACCAGCTTTATGGCATGGACGACAAGTTCCAACCGCGCCCGCAAATGGTCGAAGGCCATGTTGTCGAAAATGATGGCAAGACCTGGCGTTTCACGCTGCGTGAGGGGCTGCGCTTCCATGACAATACGCCCGTACGTGGGCGTGATTGCATCGCCTCCATCAAGCGTTGGGGAAGGCGCGATGCCTTCGGCCAGGTGCTGATGTCGCGGGTTGCGGATATGGTCGAAGTCAGCGACCGCGTGTTCGAAATTCGCCTGAACGCGCCCTTCCCGAAAATGCTCGATTGCCTGGCGAAGGTGACCACAAGCTGCCTTTTCATCATGCCGGAACGGCTGGCCAATGTTGATCCCTTCACGAATATCACTGAGGCAGTGGGCAGCGGCCCCTATCGCTTCATTCAGAATGAATGGGTGCCGGGCTCCATGCTCGCCTATGCGCGCAATGCGGATTACGTGCCGCGCCAGGAAGCGCCTTCCATGACCGCCGGCGGCAAGGTCACGCATTTTGATCGCGTGGAATGGCGGATCATTCCGGATGCCAGCACCGCCTCTGCCGCGCTGCAATCGGGCGAGATTGATTGGTGGGAACAGCCGACCGCCGATTTGTTCCCGCTGTTTCAACGTGGCGCGGCAGCGCGCAATATCCGCGTGGATATCATCAATGACACGGGGCTCATCGGGATTTTCCGCCCGAACCACACCGCCGCCCCCTTCAATAACCCTGCCGTGCGCCGCGCCGTGCTGACCGCCATCAATCAGATTGATTTCATGACCGCGGTGATCGGCACATCGGGCGTTGAAGGCCGCGCGGATTTGCGCCGCGAAGGCATTGGCTATTTCGCCCCGGAAAGCCCGATGGCGAGCAATGTCGGCATGGAGCGTATGCGGAAAAGCATTGATGCCGCGCGCGCCGAAGTGCAGGCGGCTGGCGCCATGGGCCAACGCCTGGTGCTGCTGAACGCGACCGATCTTGCTTCCATCAATGCCGCCACACTTGTCGGCGCTGATCTGTTCCGCCGCATGGGCTTCAATGTGGATCTGGTCAGCACGGATTGGGGCACGCTGGTGGCCCGCCGCGCCAGCCGCAATCCGCTGGAACAGGGCGGCTGGTCCGGCTTCTTCACCTTCTGGTCCGGGATTGACCATTGGAACCCGGCGAGCCACGCCTCCATCCGCGGCCATGGCGAAAATGCCTGGCCGGGCTGGCCGAATATCCCGGCGCTTGAGGCGCAGCGTGATGCCTGGTTCAACGCGCCGGATGCGGCGGCAGAAGCGGCTGCGGGCCGGGAGATGCAGCGCATCGCCTTTGAAGAAGTGCCCTATGTGCCGACAGGCATGTATTACCAGCCCACCGCCTATCGCCGGAACCTGACCGGCATGCTGAAAGGCCAGCCGCCGCTGTTCTGGAATATCCGGCGCGCCTGAACCGAACCCCGCGCCGCGCCTGGGCTTGCCGGGCGCGGCCGGGTTCCATCCGAAGCCGGCAAGGGGCTATAAGCCGCGCATGAGCGAAGCAGCCCCGACCCGCAAACTATTTGGCACTGATGGTATTCGCGGCAAGGCCAATGCCGCGCCGATGGATGCCGCCACCGCACTCCGCCTGGGCCAGGCGGCGGGCAGCTTTTTCAATCGCGGCAATCACCGCCACCGCGTTGTGATCGGCAAGGATACGCGGCTTTCCGGTTATATGCTGGAACCGGCACTGACTGCCGGTTTTATCGGCGCGGGGATGGATGTGGTGCTGGTCGGGCCTTTGCCCACACCGGCCATTGCCTTGCTGACGCGCTCACTCCGCGCCGATTTGGGCGTGATGATCAGCGCCTCCCACAACCCCTATGAGGATAACGGCATCAAGCTGTTTGGCCCGGATGGGCTGAAGCTGACCGATGACCAGGAAGCGGCCATCGAAGCCTTGATGGCGGGTGATCTTGGCGCCGCGCTGGTGCCGCCGGCACGGCTTGGCCGCGCGAGCCGGCTGGAAGATGCGCCGGGGCGTTATATTGAAGCCGCCAAGGCATCCTTCCCGCGCGGGCAAACGCTCGATGGGCTCCGCATTGTCGTGGATTGCGCCCATGGCGCGGCCTATCGCGCGGCCCCCACCGTGCTGTGGGAATTGGGTGCCGAGGTGATGTCCCTTGGCGTGGCACCCGATGGCTTCAACATCAATAAGGGGGTGGGCTCCACCGCGCCCCAGGCCCTGGCCGATATGGTGCGCGAACGCCAGGCGCATCTGGGTATTGCGCTGGATGGTGATGCGGATCGGCTGGTGCTGGTGGATGAAGCCGGGCAGGTGATTGATGGCGATCAGATCCTCGCCTTGATTGCCCATTCCTGGCATGCGCAGCGCCGCCTGACCGGGGGCGCCGTGGTCGCCACCGTCATGTCCAATATGGGGCTGGAACGGTATTTGGCGGCGCGCGGGCTTGGCTTGCTCCGCACCGCGGTTGGTGACCGCTATGTGGGCGAGAAAATGCGGGAGACCGGCTGCAATCTGGGCGGCGAGCAATCCGGCCATATGATCATGCCCGATTTCGGCACCACCGGGGATGGGCTGGTTGCCGCGCTGCAAGTGCTTTCCGTGCTGGTCGAAGAAAAGCGCCCCGCGAGTGAGGTGCTGCGCTGCTTCACCCCCCTGCCGCAGCGCTTGGTCAATGTGCGCTATGCCGGCGCATCGCCGCTTATCAAGCCGCTGGTGACCCAAGCCATTGCCGCCGAGGAAGCCGCCCTTGGCGCCCGCGGCCGTGTGCTGATCCGCGCCAGCGGCACCGAACCCGTCATCCGCGTCATGGCGGAAGCCGAGGAGGAGGCGCTGGTGGAGGGCGTTGTCGGGCGCCTGGCTGAGCTGATCCGGGCCGAGGCACGCGCCGCATGAAGGGGCGCGTGCTGATCATCGCCGGGTCTGATTCCGGTGGCGGGGCGGGGATTCAGGCTGATCTCAAGGCCGTGACCGCGCTGGGCGCCTTTGGCATGACCGCGATCACGGCGCTGACGGCACAGAATACGCTTGGCGTGCATGGGGTTTTGCCCGTGCCTCTCGATTTCCTCCGCCAGCAGATCGCGGTCGTTTTGGATGATCTGGGTGCTGATGCGCTGAAGACCGGCATGCTGGCTGATAGTGCGACGATTGAGGCGGTATGCGATGAAATCGCGGCCCGCGCCCCCGGCCTGCCCTTGGTGGCGGACCCGGTGATGGTGGCCAAGGGTGGCCACCCTTTGCTGGTGCCAGACGCCGCCGAGACGCTGAAGCGCCGCCTTTTGCCGATGGCCGCCGTGCTGACCCCCAATCTGCCGGAGGCCGAGGCGCTTTGCGGCTTTGCCATTCCCGATGTCGGCGCCATGCATCAGGCGGCCAAGGCGCTGCTGGCGCTTGGCCCCAAGGCGGTGCTGCTGAAGGGCGGGCATTTGCCGGGCGATGAGGTGGTGGATCTGCTCGCGACCGGTACGCGCATGGAAATCTTCCGCGACCGGCGGATTGCCACGCGCCATACCCATGGCACGGGCTGCACGCTGGCAAGTGCGGTAGCGGCTGGGCTGGCACAGGGGCTGGCCCTTCGGGACGCGGTGATTCGTGCCCGGGCCTATGTCCGCGCAGCGATTGCGAGCGCGCCGGGTTATGGCGCCGGGCATGGGCCGCTCAATCACGCGGTGACCTGTGATCCCGGGGTTTTGCGCTGAATTTACCTTTCGCGCCGGTTTTCTTCAGGATTTATTAACTTTTTCCGGCGCAGTTTGCGATCATGGCTATCAATATGAGTGCCACCCTCATGGCGGGGTTGTTTGGCCAACAAGGTCAAAACTCGCTGTTGCTTCCCTTCGGTAACGCTGCCCCTGCGGCCAGCGCCGGGGAAGCCGTAGCCGCGTTTCGACGCGTTACCAAAGCGGGTGAGGAGGAAAAGGGCCTCGCGCGCGAAAGGAAAGACAACGTCACGCTGACCGCCCTGGCGCAGTTTCGTCAGGCGTTGGATGCGGCACCGAATATTGATCGCGCGCTCTCTGATCCCAGGGTGTTGAAGGTGCTGATGCCGGCCCTTGGTTTGCCGGATCAGGTGGGGAATCCGGGCCTGGTGAGGCGGGCCTTGCTGTCCGATCCAAAGGACCCGAAGGGCGTGGCAGCCCAGCTTGGCACCACCTGGAAGAATGCGGCCACGACGCTCAATTTGAAGGCCACCACCACGCCAAAGACTGCGGCTTTCGAAGGGCTGACTGATCAGGAAACCGCCGCCGTTGCGAGGCAATTGCGCATAGGTGAGGCGGTGCTGACGCCGCCCGCGAGCCGCGCGGCGGCCACGAGACCAAGGGGCTTTGACGGGCTGGAAGACAGGGTCACCAGCGCGCTGATTGGGCGCCTCCGTGCCGGTGAGGAATTGGTGCCTGAGCGTGCGCGGCGCGAAGTTGAACACATGGCGGTTCTAACCGCGGCAACAATACGCCAGATGGATGTACCGGCGGCTAACCTGCCTGCCGTTGCCCAAAATGCGCTCAAGCAAATGGCGGGCTTTCTGCGCAGCGGCAATCTGGATGCCGCGGTTGGCATTGTTGATGATACCTTGCTCGCGCTCAATAGTGCGACTGGGCTGACCCCAGACCAATTGCGCCAGAGCCGCCTTGCGGTGTTGGAAGGCGGCATCAGCATTGACCAGATGCGCCGTGACGCCTTTGGCGTGGCGCGGCGCATTGAGCAGTTGATGGCCGTTGATTGGCCGACCGGTGCTGCCTGGGCACCCGCCTACAAGACCAGGCTTGATGCCTTCCACAAGGAAGGTGTGGACAAGAATTTGAATTTCTCGCTTGAAGTGGCCACGGCAATGGCGCGGCGCATGCAAGACGCCGCCCTGAACGCCGATGAAATCAGCTTGGCGAAATCCTATTTCGATAAGTCAAACAATGTCCTGAATACGCGGGATGGCAAGCCAACCAGGGCACCGGTTGAAGGGGTACCGGCGGCGCGCATCTCTCAGGCGGAAGCAACGAAGCTATTGGACAGCATGAAGAATGCCGCGCCCCCCAATATCCCGCGCGCGCAGATTGAGGTGAATTATGCCGCCGCTGCAGCGCTTGGCGCCATCAAGCTTGCGGAAACACCGGTCTTCGGCATGCCAACACTGGCAAGCCAAGCCTTGCGTGACATGGCGCGGATGGTTCGCGCGGGGACTTACGGTTCCGCCATTCAGCGTGCGGATGAGGCTTTGGCCGCCATCGCCAATGAAACGGCCATGCCCGCCGCCACCAAGCGCCTTGGCAGCGCTGCATTGCTTGAAACCAGCGCCTTGATTGAACAGGTGCGCCGCAATGCGCCAGGTGTGGCGGAACGCCTGGAAAAACTGGCAGCGCTGGAGGTAACGACCGGTGCTGTCAGGTCCCGTGATTTCCAGACGCGGCTTGAGAATTTCCATAAGGATGGCATCAACGGCAATGTGAATTTCGCCCTTGAGATCTCTGTCGCGATGGCGGATCGCATGCAATCCCAGGCGACCACGCTGGATGAAACCCTGCAGGCGCAATCATTGCTGAGCCGGTCGCGCCAAGTATTGAATGGTCGCGATGGCCGGCCGCTTTCAACGGCCGCCGGGGTGCAGCAATCGCGCATCATCCCATCCGATGCGGATAAGATCGTAACCGCGATGAAGTCCGGGCTTCGCCTTGGCAGCCTTTCCGACCCAAAAATGCTGGAAATTCTGACCAACGGCTTCACGAAATACGAGTATCGGACCGGGCTGAGTGAGACCAACCCCGGCATGGCGAATGCCATCTATTTCAGTGAAAACGCGAAAACCGTGAAATCGGTCTATGACATTCTGGGCAATGGTGTGCTGCGCCGCGTGGTGCTTGGCGCACTTGGCCTTCCCGATCAGATTGCCATTCAGCCTGTTGAAACCCAGGCGCGGGCCATCACGTCACGCCTCAAGCTCGTGGATTTGCAGGACCCGACAAAAGTCCGCGCCATTGCCGAGCGCTATCTGATGGCGGAAGCCGACAAGGCAGCGGCAAAAGCCAGCAATGCGTCGAATGATCCTTTTGCGACGATATCAAGCCTTTCCATCAAGGTCTGATCGGCCAATTGCGGGGTGGCGCCTGTCATTCTATCTGCCGGCCGCATGAAACTCCCGCTTTTCCTGGTTGATGCCTTCACCATCCGCCCCTTTGCCGGCAATCCCGCCGCCGTGGTGCCGCTTGCAGCGCCCTTGCCGGATGGGGTGATGCAGGCCATGGCGGCTGAGCATAATCTTTCCGAAACCGCTTTCGTGATGCGCGAAGGCGCTGGATGGCGGTTGCGTTGGTTCACGCCCAAGGCCGAGGTTGAAATGTGCGGCCATGCGACCCTTGCGACCGCCTTTGTGCTGGCGCGCGAATTGGGCGAAGCGCCACCCTTCACCTTTCACACCCTGTCTGGCCCTTTGCTGGTGGAAGCGGATGGGCCGCGCTTCATTCTTGATTTCCCGGCACGGCTTTCCGAATCCGCGACGCCACCTGTGGGGCTTGCCGCGGCATTGGGCGCCACGCCGCTTGAAGTGCATCGCGCGCGCGATTGGATTTGCGTTCTGGAAAGCCCTGCACAAGTGGCAGCGCTTCTGCCTGATCACGCGGCGCTTGCCGCCTTGCCGGGACCGGAACGCGTGATTGTGACGGCAGCCGGCGGGGAGGGGGTGGACATCACCTCACGCTTTTTCGCGGTGAAGGTCGGCGTGCCGGAAGACCCGGTGACGGGCACGGCGCATGTGCAGCTTGTGCCCTTCTGGGCCGCGCGGCTTGGCCGCAAATCCCTGGTGTGCCGTCAGGCGAGTGCGCGGGGCGGCACGCTTTGGTGCGAATGGCGCGGCGATCGCGTGCGCATGGCGGGCGATGCCGTGCTCTACGCCAAGGGCGAAATCCATCTGCCGGCAGAGATGTAGCTTCATCCCGTACCGGCAGATCAGAACCTAACCGCCAATCTCTCCACCATCCTTTTTCACAATAGCAATCACGGAAGGCCGTGGCGGTACGCCCTCAGTGAAATCTGGCCAGCGGGTGGAGGGGCGTTCAAAGGTAGAACCCGGATCTTCGCCCGGATGCTGAATCGCGAGGAAAATCGTTTTATTGTCTGGCGTGAAGCAGGGCCCGCAGACTTCCGCCCCGGTTGGCGCCTGATAGAAAAGCCGCGTCAGCGCGCGGCCTCGGCCGGCGGTATCGGCAGCGTAAAGCCCATCGGCCACGCCGGCATTTTCCGGCGCGCCATCGGTTGAAATCCAGATACGGCCCTTCTTGTCGAAGGCGCAATTATCCGGGCAGGAAAGCCAACCCTGATCAGATGTGGCGCGATGATATTGCGCGCCGGCGTCAACGCCAGGCTTGCCGGCGGCGATGAAAATGCCCCAGCGCGCTTCGGTCGCGGCGTGATCCACATTGGCTGAACCCGCGCCGGGCGGGATGATTTCCACGATATGGCCATGCACATTGCGCGCGCGCGGATTGGCGCGGTTCACCTGTTCGGCCGGGCGGCGAGAATTATTCGTCAGCATCACGTAAACGCGGCCATTGACGGGATTGGCTTCCACATCCTCTGGCCGGTCCATCGGTGTGGCACCCAAAAGATCAGCGGCGCGGCGCGCTTCAATCACCACATCGGCCTGATCGGCAAAGCCATTCGCGGAAGTCAGCGGGCCATGGCCATGCACCAAGGGCAGCCATTCCAGCTTGCCGTCATCATGGAATTTACCGACGTAGAGCGTGCCATCATCGAGCAAATCGCGATTGGCGGCGCGATCATTCGGGTTCCAGGGCCGGGCGGTCACGAATTTATAGACATATTCGAACCGCTCATCATCGCCGGAATAAAACGCCACACGACCATCGGCGCTGATCGCATGCGTGGCGCCTTCATGCTTGAAGCGGCCAAGCGCGGTGCGCTTCACCGGCACGCTTTGCGGGTCATAGGGGTCGAATTCCACCACCCAGCCGAAGCGGAAGCTTTCATTGGCTTCCCTTTCGACATTGAAGCGATCCATATGGCGCCACCAATTATACCAGCTTTCGCCGGCAATGCCGTAGCGGCGCATGATGGCCTGATGCGGTGTCTTGGCCGGATCACCACCGAAATAGCCGTTGAAATTCTCCTCGCCGGTCAGCACCGTACCCCAGGGCGTATTGCCGCCGGCGCAGTTATTGAGCGTGCCGAGCACGCGCAACCCCGCAGGATCAGCCGCGGTTTTCATGCGCGCCGCGCCAGCGGCGGGGCCGCTGATGCGCATGGCGGTTTCTGCCGTGATGCGCCGGTTATGCGAAGCTGCCGGCACATAGCCCCAAACGCCATTGCTGCGTTTGACTTCAATCACCGAAAGCCCATGCGCCATGGCTTCCGCGCGGGTCTGTTCCGCATTGGACCGCGTGCGTGATTCGCGGCCCGATCCCATGCCGGGAAACATCAGATTGGTATTGGTATATTCGTGATTGACCACGAGCAGCCCGTGATCCGAATTGGTGCTGCCGGCGGGAAGCGGGAAGAAATCAAGGTAATCGTTATTATAGCCGAATTGCAGCGCCTGGGCATCCGCTGTCACGCGCGCGGCATCGAAGGCAGGCGCGCCGGCCAGCACGGGATCACCCCAGCGGATCACATTCTGGATTTCATAACCTTCCGCAACAGCATCACCCTGCGCCAATTGATGGCGCAATTCCGGAAAACTCAGGCTGGATGGGCCGCCCTGGCGCGGGATCAGGCCTTGCGCCTCGGCTTCCGGCATGGTGGCCAAGGCGGCAAGGGCGGCACCGGCGGACAGCATGGCACGGCGACCGAAGCGCGCGGCGATGATGTCACTGATTGCCGCGCGCGGATTGGGGTTGCTGCCGATATCCTCACTGGCATCAAGCGCCGCTTCCGGCTTGGTTGCTGCCGACATTGTCACCTCCTCACACTCGTCTTACTGGCAAGTCTCACTGATTATGCCTGCGGATGGAAGGCGTGTTGCGTGAAGCTTTTCTGAAATCAGGCAGGGCTGGCTTCACGTGGCTTTCGTCAACGCCACCACCCCGCCGCGTGGCGGTTCGCCGTCTCGGAAATGCGGCCAACGGCTGCGTGGTGCGGCGAATTGCGCACCCATGCCGGCGCCGGGATGCGCCACGCCGGCGACCCAGGCAGCGGCCCCTGGCACTGTCGCGACGCCGCCCAAGGCAGCGCCAATCGGCACCGCATAGGCAAGGCTCGGCTGGCCGCGTGCGGGGCCTTCCACGGGCAGCACGTAAAGCGCATCGGGCAAGGGGCTGTCGCGCGCGGGCTGCGCCGTGCCGAGCAGCAGATTGCCCTGGCCATCAAGGCAGATGCTGGTGGGCGCCACCGGCCAGGCGGGGACCGTTGCGGGTTCTCGCCCGGCACGCGGGCGTTGCGGTGCGCGGCCTTCGATCAGGCTTTCAACAATCGCGGTATCGGCGGCCGGGTTGCGCGCCGCGAACAGCATCTCCACCACCGCGCCGGCCGGGTTACGGGCACTTTCGCGAAGCGCCAGGCAGAGCCGCGCGCCATTCGGGTCGAGTGCCAGCGCCACAGGCCGCCCGAGGCTATTCGCCCCGCGCGCCACCGCCGCGCCATAGGGTTCCGCATCGGCGGGCAAAGCAATCCACCGCAGCGTGCCCGCTTCGAAACGTGCCGCATAAAGCGCGCCCTGATCCAGCGCATGAGGTTCCGCCGCCGGCCCATCGGAGATGAAGCGCCACAGGAAACCACCTTCGCGCCCATCGGCCAGAAACACCACGGCGCGGCCATCGGCTGCTTGCGCTGCCGCGACATCGCGCGCGGCAAGCCTGCCAAGCGCCGCGCGCTTCACCGGCACGGATTGCGGCTCGAACGGGTCAAGTTCCACCACATGGCCCGCCTGCGCTGCCTCCACGCCGGGCAGGCGCCGCGCCCAGGCTGCACCCTCACCTTCGGTCAGCAGCAGGCTGCCCCAGGGCGTTGCTGAACCGCCGGTCACGCCAAACACCCCGCGCGCCGGCCCACCCGCGCCGCCCAGGCGGCAGAGTGTGCGCGCATGCAGGCGGCGCATCTGAAAGCCGCCTTCCGTCACCAGCCAAACACCACCGCGGCGCTGGATATTGATCAGGCTTGCCCCCTGCATGGCGCCGGCAATTTCCGGCCTTTCTCGCCCATCGGGGAAGGCCATGGCGGGATCAACTGTTGGGTGGCCCACCGCCAGCACGGCGCGCGGAATGCCATCCTCCACACGCGGAGAGGCCAGTGCGGCCACCACGCGCGCATCCCAGCCGAATTGCCCCTCGGCGGCTACAAGATTGGGCGCAAGCGGCGCGAAGGGTGGCGCGTCATAGGCAACGCGATCGCCCCATTGGATCAGCAAATCGCGCTTGATGCCGGCACTTGGCGCATCATCCAGCCGCTGCGCGATGCCGGGCGCGCCTTGCGCAAGCGCACCCATCGCCGGAAGGGCCGCCGCACCCGCCAGCAGGGCGCGGCGGTGGATCACGGTGCTTCCTCGATCACCGGCGGCAAATGCACGCGCACGGGCGGCAAGGCGGCGGTCCATTTCTCAACCTCGATCAGGCAGGATTGCGCTGAGGGGCCTTGGCCGAGTTTTGAGGTGCCGATATCCGCCGTCAGCACATTCGGATTGCCATGCACGCACATGCTGCCGGGCACGCCAGGTTCAAGCGGATCATACCAAGCACCCGTCGCCATCATGGCAACGCCGCGCATGAGGCCAGGATCAAGCCGCAAGCCACCCAGGCAGGCGCCGCGATCATTAAACACGCGCACAATATCGCCATCCTTTAGGCCGCGCGCGGCAGCATCTTCCGGATTGAGCATAATGGGCTCCCGCCCCGCGATCTTGTTCGCGGCGGCAACGCGCCCGGTATCCAATTGCCCATGCAGGCGCGTGGCGGGTTGGAAGGACAGCAGGTGCAAGGGATGGCGCTTGGCTTCTGCGGCGCCGAGCCATTCGCGCGGCGCGATCCAAACCGGATGGCCCGGCGCGTCATCATAGCCGAAGCTTGCAATGGTTTCGCTGAAAAGCTCCACCTTGCCGGAGGGTGTGTCGAGCGGGTTGGCTTCCGGATCGGCTGCGAAATCGGCGAATTGGGTATATTCCTCACCGCGTGCGGGTGCATCGGCTTCCCAAAAACCCTTTTCCCAGAAGGTGTCGAAGTCAGGTGTTTCCTGGCCCATGCGCGCGCAATGGCGGCGCCAGGCTTCGAACAAGTGGCGCAGCCAGGCTTCTTCATTCCGCTGTTCGGTGAAGCGTTCGCGGTAGCCCAATTCTTCCGCGATATCGGCGAGCATGTCGTGATCATTCCGCGCCTGACCGACCGGTTCGATGGCTTTGTGCATGGCGCGCAGGAAACGGTCGCGCCCGCTGCTTGCGATATCATTGCGTTCCAGCGTGGTCGTGGCCGGCAGCACGATATCGGCGTGGCGCGCGAGTGATGTCCACCAGGGTTCCTGCACGATAATGGTCTCGGCCTGCGCCCAGGCACGCAGCATGCGGTTCAAATCCTGGTGGTGATGGAAGGGATTGCCGCCCGCCCACCAGATGATGCGCGTATCGGGAAATTGCAGCACGCGGCCATTGAAGTGATGCTCGCCGCCCGGGTTTTCCAGCATTTCCGTAATGCGCGCGACGGGGATGAAAAAGCCGGTCGGATTGGGCGTTGCCGGCATGGCAAAGCTTGGCACTTCGCGCCTGGGATGGCCCATGCCATTCACGCTGCCATAACCGAAAGCGACACCTTGGCCTGCCTTCCCGATCAGCCCAAGCATCGCGGCAAGCGCGGTCAGCATCCAATAGGGTTGCTCCCCATAATCCGCACGCTGCAAGGACCAGGTTGCGGTCAGCATGGCCGGCTGTGTGGCGATTTCCGCCGTCAGCGCGCGAATTGTCTCCGCCGGGATGGTGGTGATGGGTGCTGCCCATTCCGGCGTTTTCGCCACGCCATCGCTTTCGCCCGTGATATAGGCGCGGAGCTTGTCCCAACCGACGCAATGGGTCGCGAGGAAGTT
Organism: Roseomonas sp.; assembly: GCA_020249865.1. Taxonomy (GTDB): domain Bacteria; phylum Pseudomonadota; class Alphaproteobacteria; order Acetobacterales; family Acetobacteraceae; genus Neoroseomonas. Next base: position 26,238 of record JADCEV010000100.1, read on the forward strand.
CTTATCCTCCCACCCGCGTGCCAGGATTTCATGACCCATCGCGAGCAATAGCGCGGTATCCGTGCCGGGGCGGATCGGGGTCCATGCCGCGCCGGCCCAATCCGGCACATCCGCCCGCGCGGGGGAGATTTGCAGAAAGTGCAGCCCGGCTTCAGCGGCGGCGCGCAAATTCATCTCATTGCTGTGCTGGCCCGCCCCGCCTGAGGTGACATAGCCATTGCGAATGGGCAGCCCGCCCAGGCAGAGCATGACCTTGGAATAGCGCGTGATCGCCGCCCAATCCGTGACCTTGCCAAGCAGCACTTCATTGGTGCCGAGGATATGCGGCAGCAGCGCCTGCGCCGCCGCATAGGAATAGGCATTCACCTGGCCGGTATAGCCACCGCCAAGCCCCAGAAAGCGTTGCAATTGGCTGCGCGCATGGTGGAACCGCCCGGCAGAGGACCAGCCATAGGACCCGCCCATGATGGATTTGGCGCCAGCCTCGGCACGCACGCGGCGGGTTTCTTCCGCGACCAGCCGCACCGCCTTGTCCCAGGATACCGGCACAAAGGGATCACCCCCGCGCAACGCCCCGCGCCGGCGGCCTTCCAGCCAGCCCTTGCGCACATAGGGGCGGTCTATCCGCGCCGCGCTATGCACCGCATCGGGCATGGCTTCGATCAGCGAACCGGGAAAAGGGTCCCGATGGAAGGGCTTCACCCCCACCAGGCGGCCATTTTCCACCACCGCGTCAAAGCTGCCCCAATGGGCGGCATGGGGTTTGATTTCGGTCATGAGATGCCTCCGTGGGGGTAATGTGGCGCGCAGCGGGGCTTAGGGCAACGCTTTCCTCTTGGGGATTGGGCCAAGGCATGCCTTAATCGGGGCTCTACCCAGGTTTGAGGAAGCCAAAACATGACCCCGCCCCGCAATTCCAATGCCGTCCGCGACATTGCAAATGTGCTGCACCCCTATACCGATGCCAAAGCGCATCAGATCAACGGCCCGCTGGTGATCAGCCGCGGTAAGGGCGTGCGGATTTTTGACGATCAGGGGAAGGAATATATCGAAGCCATGGCGGGGCTTTGGTGCACATCCCTTGGCTTTGACAATGAACGCCTGGTGCAGGCCGCCGCCAACCAGATGCGGAAGCTACCCTTCTATCATTCCTTCACGGCCAAATCGCATGAGCCGATGATTGACCTCGCCGAGATGCTGATTGAGCGTGCGCCGGTGCCGATGAGCAAGGTGTTCTTCGCCAATTCCGGGTCTGAGGCGAATGACAGCGCGATCAAGATGATCTGGTACATGAATAACGCGATTGGCCGGCCTGAGAAGAAGAAGCTGATTGCGCGCTTGAAGGGCTATCACGGCATTACGCTGGCGGCAGCGTCGCTTACGGGTCTGCCTGCCAATCACAAGCTGTTTGATGCGCCGATTGCGGGTGGGCGCTTCCATCACGTTGGCACGCCGCACCACTACCACAATGCGAAGCCGGGCGAATCGGAAGAAGATTTCGCGACACGCCTCGCCGAGGAATTGGACGCCTATATCATCCAGGAAGGGCCGGAGACGGTGGCGGCCTTCTGGGCGGAACCGACCATGGGGGCGGGTGGCGTGATTGTGCCACCGCGCACCTATTTCGAAAAAATCCAGGCCGTGCTGAAAAAGCATGATGTGCTGTTTGTGGCCGATGAGGTGATTTGCGGTTTTGGGCGCACCGGAAATTACTGGGGCTGCCAGACCTTTGGCATCACGCCGGATATTCTGGTCTGCGCCAAGGCGCTGTCTTCATCTTATCTGCCGATCTCCGCCGTCATGGTGAATGAACGGGTCTTCCAGGGCATTGCGGAAGGGTCTTCCGCCGTTGGCACTTGGGGCCATGGCTTTACCTATTCCGGGCATCCGGTGGCCGCCGCGGTCGCGATTGAAACCCTCAAGATCTATGATGAGATTGACCTGATCGGCCATGTGAAATCCGTGGGTCCGCATCTGCAATCCGAATTGCAGCGCCGCTTTGCCAATCACCCGATGGTGGGTGAGGTGCGCGGTGTTGGCATGGTGGGCGCGATTGAATTGGTGGAAGACAAGGCCGCGAAGAAGAACTTCGACCCCGCGCGCAAGATCGGGCCGCGTTTGGTCAAGCATGGTGAAGAACAGGGCGTGATCCTGCGCGCCATGATGAATGACAGCATCGGCTTTTCGCCGCCGCTGGTGATCACCAAGGATGAGGTGACGGAAATGCTCGATCGTGTTGAGCGTTCGCTGGATGCGCTTTCGGTGGAGCTGCGGCGGGAGAGTATTGCGGCGGTGTGACGCTGGCGCGCTGTGTTGTTTGGGAAGCCCCGGTGCCGGAGCATTTTCAAGCCAAGTGGAAACACTTGGCGACTCGGAAAATGCGACCAAACGAAAAGTTTGGATTATTTTCCTTGAACGAATGTGAATGGAAAACAATCTAAATGCCGGGGTTTTTCATTTCACTCCAAATAAAGCGGCCGCGTCACCGCGGTAACGCCCTCCATCCCAAGCAATTCCAGCCTGCCCGTTGCCGGGCACATCATGGCGGCCAAGCGTGAACCCTCATTGGCAATGGGTGGCTTGAGCCAGCCGAAGTCACGCGGCACCGGCCCGGCCAGCAGCGCTGTCATGGCGGCGTGGCGTTCGGCGCTGTAGCGCCAGCGCGGCGCGCCAGGATTGGCGATGCATTGCCAGCCATTCGCGGCAACCACATTGGGCCTTGCTTCAATCACCGCATGCGATTCCTCGGCCCTTTCGATCACCGCAGCCTCGCCAGGCTGCGTGCCGGCAAGCGAAAAAATCGCCCCCGCTGCCAAGGGCGTATCCCGCAGCATGGCAAGGGCTGCCGCGTAATCCGGCGCGTTATCGCAAACAAGGCGCATCAGATGCGCCGGCGGCAGACCGCGATGGCGCCAGCGTGCTGGCCGCGCCGCCAGCCAATCCACGGCACGGCCCAGGAAATCTGCCCCGGCTTGGCGCGCCATGCGTGCGATGGCGCGTTGCGGCAAGGGTGGCTGATTGATGGAAAGGCAAAAGCGCCCCGGCGCCAATGCTGTGATCACGCCGACAAAGCCCGGCCAGCCCAGATTGAGCCAATCCCCTGCCGGCCCCGTCTGACGAAACACGCAAAGCCGCTCACCAAGCCCTTCCAATGGCCAATCAAGCACGCGGAGCATGAAGGGCGCCTCTGCCGCGCCGATCCCCACCGTGCAGCCCCATTCGAAGGAAAGATTGAGCGCATAGGCGCCCGCTCCCGGCAGGGCTGCCGCGATGGAATCGAGCTCATCCCTCAAGGGATTGTCATTGCGGCGCAGCCAATGGCGCGAAAGCTTATCGGCTATCGCCAAGCCCGCCGGGGTATAGTGACCGCGCGCCCAAAGCCAAAGCGCTTGCGCGCGCACCGGCGCCGCGCGCATGGCGGCAAGCGCGGGTTGGGCTTCGTCAAGCAAATCGAAAACGGGAATGGCGGGCAGCAAGGTCTTTATCTCCTGCCGCGTTATGTAGTGGATGACGCCCCGTTTGTCTGTGTCCAGGTTCCAGAAAATATGCGCGCGTTGCAAAGGGTCGCGGCGCCGCGGTTTCAACCGGCGCGGTTCTGGCCTAATGCGCTTGGTCATGACGCATCCCGGCTTGCCACTCGCCATCGCATTCATCTCCGCACCCTTTGTGGCCGTGCTGCAATCCAAGGCCATGGCGCCGCTGGCGCTGATTCCCATGGCGATCACGCTTGGCCTTGGCTGGCGCGCTGGCTGGCGGCCCGGCCTGCCGCAAGGCGCGGTGCTGCTGCTTGGGTTGCTGCTGGCGGGCTGGGGGGCAGTTACGTCACTTTGGGCGCCTGATCCCGGGCGCGCGGCGCTGCTGGCGGTGACTTTGGCTGCGATGATGCTGCTGGCGCATGCTGCGGCAGGGGCGGCGCAAGGGGCGCGCCTGATGCCCTGGATTGGTTTTGGGCTGGTAATTGGTTTGGCGGCGGCCTTTGGCGATTGGCAAAGCGGCAATGCGCTGCGGGCTGCCGTGCGCGGGCTCAAGGAAGTGCCGGCTGCGCTGATGTTCGGGCTGAAGCCGGCGGCCTCACTGATGGCGCTTTTGCTGCCCTTGGCATTTGCGCTGCCCTGGCCTTGGGTGGCGCGGGCGGCGCTTTTGGTGTTGGGTGCGGGGGTGCTGATCAGCCTGCCGGGGGAAACTGCGCGGCTTGCGACGCTTGCTGGGCTGGGCGCGGCGGTGCTTGGCCTAGTGGCGCCGCGGGTCGGGCCAAGGCTGGTTGGGGCAGGGGTGGCATGCGTGATCCTGCTGATGCCCTTCCTGGTTGCCTTTGTACCGCAAATCCCCTCGGCCAGCTTGCCGCCATCGGCGGTGCATCGGCTGGTCATCTGGGATTTCGCCGCCACGCGCATTGCCGAAAAGCCCATCCTGGGCTGGGGGCTGGAAGCCAGCCGCGCCATGCCGGGCGGGTCCGCGCAGCCGGATGCGGCCACGCTGGATCGGCTGAATATCACCGCCCCGGCACTGCGCGATTTTGTGACCCAGCCGCATGCGGGGCTGATGCCGCTGCACCCGCATAATGGCGCCTTGCAGCTTTGGCTTGAATTGGGCGGCATTGGCGCCTTGATCGGCGCGGCGCTGATGCTCGCACTTGGTGTTGCAGCATCGCGCAGCGCCGTACCGGCGGTGGGGGCGGGGATGCTCGCCTCAGCCGCCGTGACGGGGATGCTTTCCTTCGGCCTTTGGCAGGCCTGGTGGGTCGCGAGCCTATTGCTCGCGATGGTGGCGCTGGCGCTGGTGCCGCGACGGGCGTGACAGCCTACCGCGCGCGGTCAATACAGAAGCGGACCACTTCCACCATGGCGCGGCGTTCGGTGCTGTCCGGGAAAACATCCAGGGCCGCAATCGCCTTTTCGCCATAGCGGCGCGCACGGGCAATTGTCTCACCAATCGTGTCGTACTTCGTCATCAGCGCCATGGCGGTGGCAAGGTCCGCTTCCTGCTGGTCGCCTGCTTCCAGCACACGGCGCCAGAAGCCGCGTTCTTCTTCCGACCCGCGCGCGAAGGCTAACAATACAGGCAGGGTGATTTTCCCCTCGCGGAAATCATCGCCCACCGTCTTGCCGAGCGCTTGCTGATCGGCAGCGTAATCCAGCGCGTCATCCACCAATTGAAAAGCGATCCCAAGCGCGCCGCCGTAATCACAAAGTGCGGCCTGTTCCGCGCGGGGCCGATCCGCGATCACGGCGCCCACTTCGGTCGCGGCGGCAAAAAGGGCAGCGGTCTTGCCTTCAATCACCGCAAGATACTGGTCTTCCGTGGTCGCGGTATCATTCTGCGTCATCAATTGCAGCACTTCGCCCTCAGCAATTGTCGCCGCAGCGGTGGAAAGGATGCGCAGCACTTCAAGCGACCCATCCGCCACCATCAATTGAAAGGCGCGGGCAAACAGGAAATCGCCAACCAGCACGGACGCCTTATTACCAAATAGCGCATTGGCGCTGGCCTGGCCGCGGCGGAGCGCGCTTTCATCCACCACATCATCATGAAGCAGCGTCGCGGTATGGATGAATTCCACACAGGCCGCGAGCGAGACATGCCTTTCGCCTTGGTAGCCGCAAAGCTTCGCCGCCGCCAAAGTCAGCAAGGGCCGGAGCCTTTTCCCGCCGGCAGCGACCAGATGCGCCGCCAATTGCGGAATCAGCGTCACCGGGCTTTGCATCCGCTCCACGATCAGACGGTTGCAGGCTTCCAGATCCGTCTGGACAAGCGACGTCAGCGCGGCCAGGGCATCTTCTCCCCGACCCCGATCCTCCCCAGGCATATGCTGCGGCGCCAAATCCACTCTTGCTCACCTTTGAATGCGCGGCGCACCATAGGCGCCACATGCCGGACCGGCAAGCGAAGAGCCCGGTGGAGAGCTTCCCAATGCGCGTTCTTGTTCGCAGCAATAACCCGATCCGGCTTGGCTTCCTGCAAGCCTTGCTGAGGGATGCCGGCATCGAATCCGTGCTGCTTGATCAGCATATCAGCGCAGTTGAAGGCGGTATTGGCGCCTTCCCGCGCCGGCTTGCCGTGCGTGATGAGGATGCGGCGGCAGCAGAACGCATCCTGCGGGACGCGGGTGAGGATGATGGGCTGTGACCGATTTTACCGAAGACCGCCTGCTGAATGGCCGTGTGGCGCTGCGCCAGCCGCAAACGGGATTCCGTGCCGGCCTTGATGCGGTGCTGCTGGCCGCCTTTGTCCCGGCCAAGCCAGGAGAGACCGTGCTGGAAGCCGGCCCCGGTAGCGGTGCTGCCTTTCTGTGCCTTGCCGCCCGTGTGCCGGGGCTTCAGATCCGCGCGGTCGAACGCGAAGCCGCCATGGCGGCGCTGGCGCGCGAGAATGCCGCGCGGGCCGGGCTTGTCGCCCGGATCGAAGAAGGGGATGTCGCCGATCTGGCTTTGGCGCGCAGGCTTGGCCCCGTGGCCCATGGCTTCGCCAATCCGCCCTATTGGCCAGGCGGCACGCCGCCACCAGGCGCCATTCGCCGCGCCGCGACGCATGAGGCGGGGCCAGGCCTCGCGGATTGGGTGCGGTTTCTGGCCGCCGCCATTGCGCCACGCGGAAGCCTGAGCCTGATCCTGCCGGCCGCGCGTTTTGATGCTGCGGTGGCGGCGATCCGCGGGTCCGGCTTCGGCGCCGTGGAATTGCTGCCGCTATGGCCGCGCGCCGGGGTTCCCGCCAAACGGGTTTTGCTTCGTGCCCGCAAGGGGGCGCGAAGCCCGGCAAGGGTCCTGCCTGGGCTGGTATTGCACGAAACCGATGGCCGTTTCACCGCGGCCGCCGAAGCGATCCTGCGTGATGCGGCACCGCTTGCGTATTTTCAGGCCAAGTGACTTCACTTGGCGACTTGGAAAATGCGACCAAAAAAATCTAGCAGGCTGCTGAAATGGGTAGCTCAATCTCCGCACTTAAGATTCACTGCCCTCGCATTTGATTGAGGTTGCGGAAGCGTGGCAATGACGCGGTGGCTGGTTCCTTGTTCAGCTATGTTGATCTTGAAAAGCGGGGTTGATCTTGAAAAGCGAGTCCGCCCTGACCATCCGCTGCGGGCTATCCGCGGCTTGGTGAATGGTGCGCTGGCTGATCTTTCTTCAGCTTTTGACGCGCTATATTCACCATTCGGCCGGGAATCCATCCCGCTGGAGCGACTACTCCGCGCTCTGCTTTTGCAAGCTTTCTATTCGATCCGTTCGGAGCGGCAGCTGGTCGAACGCATCGAGTTTGACCTGCTGTTTCGCTGGTTCGTCGGCCTTGGCGTTGATGACCCGGTATGGGACGCTACGACCTTCACCAAAAACCGCGATCGCCTGTTGCAAGGCGACGTGGCCTCGGAATTCATGCGCGCATTACTGGCGCAGCCGAAGGTGAAGGTGCTGCTTTCAAGCGAGCATTTCTCGGTTGATGGCACGCTGCTGGAAGCCTGGGCCAGCACCAAAAGCTTCCGGCCAAAGGACGGCTCTGGCCCGCCGCCCGGCACGGGCCGCAACGGGGAGCAAAACTTCCACGGCCAGAAGCGCAGCAACGAGACCCACGCCTCAACCACCGACCCCGATGCAAGGCTTTATCGCAAGGGACGCGGCAAGGAAGCCAAGCTGGCCTTCATGG
>JADCEV010000101.1 GCA_020249865.1 Roseomonas sp.
GCTTCAGGAACAGCTCCGCAACCCAGACCCATCGCGAAAGGAAACCACAGCCCACCTGACAGGATCAAAAAACCCCACATCCCCAAAACCCGGGTCAAATCTGCGTGGCAAACCCGGGTCAGATCTCGGCGGCATTCAACAACAGGATGCAAAACTGCGGCCAAACCCCATGTTGGGCCATGTTTTCGCCCCATCTCGGTTGTTATCACCCCCTTCGAACCCCCTTGAGGCCCCAGCTTTGTCCCAGGACCCGCCCGCGCTTTCCATCGTCGTCCCCGCCTATAATGAGGAGGAGGTGCTGCTCCAATTCCATGCGCGGCTGGCGGCGGCACTGGCGGGCATCGGCCTTTCCTGGGAAGTGGTTTATGTGAATGACGGGTCGAAGGATGGCACGCTTGCCGTGATGCTTGGCCTTCAGGCGCAAGATCAGCGCGCCTCAGTGCTCAATCTGAGCCGCAATTTCGGCAAGGAGATTGCGCTGACCGCCGGCCTCGATCACGCACGCGGGACGGAGGCGGTGGTGGTGATTGACGCCGATCTGCAAGACCCGCCGGAGGTAATCCCGGACCTGATCGCCGCCTGGCGCCAGGGCTTTGATATTGCCTATGCGCAGCGCAATACGCGCGCCGGCGAAACCTGGCTGAAAAAGGCGACCGCTTCGGCGTTTTATCGGCTGATGCAGCGCATCAGCGGCAAGGTGCATCTGCCGCCCGATACCGGTGATTTCCGGCTGATGAGCCGCCGCGCTTTGGATGCGCTGCTGAAACTGCGTGAACAGCATCGTTTCATGAAGGGGCTGTTTGCCTGGATCGGCTTTCCCGCCATCGCCGTGCGTTATGACCGCGCGCCGCGCGCTGCCGGCACCACCAAGTGGAATTACTGGAAGCTTTGGAATTTTTCGCTGGAGGGCATCACCTCCTTCACCGTCGCACCTCTCAAAATCGCGACCTATATCGGGCTGTTCACGGCGATTGGTGCCTTGCTTTATCTGGCGCAGTTGATCTTCCGCACCATTTTCTTCGGCAATCCTGTCGCCGGCTATCCAAGCCTGCTTGCCGTGACACTTTTCCTCGGCGGCGTGCAGATGATGATGCTGGGGATCATCGGCGAATATCTTGGGCGCATCTTCAACGAAACCAAGGGTCGGCCGCTTTATCTGGTGGAACGCTACCTGCCGGGCGATAAGGCGTGACGCGAAAGCCCTTGCATGTTTGGGCCGGGGCCGCGGCTTCGGTCCTGATCGCCTGGGCGGTAATCGCTTATGCTTTCGGGCTGCATATCCTGCCACCCTGGAATACGGGTTGGATGTTGAGCGGCATGATCGGCCCCGACCCGGTGCAATATTGGCTCGGCTGGAATTTCTTTCGCCGCGCGCCCTGGTCCTGGCCGCCCGGCCTCAACCCGCTTTGGGGGCTGGAGGTCAGTTCCTCCATTTATTACGCGGATGCGATTCCGCTGCTCGCGTTTTTCTTCAAGGCGATCAGCCCGGTGATCGAGGTTTCGCAATATTGGGGGCTTTGGATATACGGCTGTGCCGCGCTGCAAGCTTTCATGGCGTGGCGTATCATTGGCCTTGCGACCGATTATCCATTGGCGCGCGTCGCGGGTGCGGCCTTGTTTGTGCTGCAACCAACCATGCTCGCGCGCATGGGCGGGCATTTCGCGCTTTCAGCGCATTTCCTGCTACTGATGGGATTTTGGCTTTGCCTGACGCGCACAGCAAATAGGCGATGGCTGGCCTGGGCGGCGCTGCTGGTCGCGACCGCGCTGATCCATGCCTATCTGCTGCCGATGGTGGCGGCGCTGTGGACCGCGGATATGCTGGCGCGCTGGCTGGATGGCGCCAGGCGGAGCGGGCTTTTCGCTGAAATCATCATCATCTTCGCGCTCGTCGGCGCCGCCCTTTGGGCAGGCGGCATGTTCATGCTGGGCGGCGGCTTTGGCGGCAGCTGGGGCGGCTATGGGCAGATGCAGATGGATTTGCTGGCACCGCTTGATCCCTCGCCTTGGGGTGCCTTCCTGCCCGATTTGCCGGGGCCGAATCATCTGGAAGTCGGCCATTCCTATGCCGGGCTTGGCGCGCTTTTGCTGGTGCTGCTTGGGCTGATTGCCTGGGCGAGAAACCCAACCCGGCCCGAAAGGCGCTTTTGGCCGTTGATCCTGGTGTTGGCGGCCATGGCGCTATTTGCCGTATCGCCTAATGTCTCCGTCGCTGGCGTAAATTTCACGGTTATCGAGCTGCCGCCGTGGATTTTGCGCTATGCGGATGCCTTGCGCGCATCGGAACGCTTCATCTGGCCGGCCGGCTATGCCGCGCTGATCACCGCGACCTTTCTGTTGATCCGCTGGCTCGGCGGGCGGCGGGCCGGGTTTGTCCTGGTCGGGCTGGTCGTGATCCAAGCGATTGACATGCGCCCCGGCTTTGCCCGGCTGCATCACTTCTTCCCGCCCACCGCCGCAACCGTGCCGCTCCGCCTTTCCGATCCTTTCTGGGCTGAGGCCGCGCGGCATTACACCCGCATCCGCATCATTCCTTCCGGCAATCAGGCCCCGTGGTGGGAAGAGATCGCGGTTTTCGCCGCGACCAAGGGGTTGGAAACCGATGCGGTTTACCTCGCGCGACTCGACCCGAAGCGCGTGGCGGCGCTGAATGCCAAGCTGGCGCGCCAATTGGCCGAGGGCGAATTTGAGCCCCAAACCCTCTATGTTTTGGGCGATGAGGGCGCGCTTGGCCTGGCCGGCGCCAGCCATCAGCCGGGGCGCGATTTGATTGGCGGCTTCAACGGGCTTTGGGTGCTGGCGCCCGGCTGGTACGCCAAGCGGTAAAATATATTGATGCCAATAATTTAGGCGGCGCTTTTGCCACCCCATCCGAGCCACGCGCGCAGCGTCGCAAAATAGGCCGCGCTTGCCACAATCTGGCCGCAAGCGCGGCCCAAATCCGCCCCCGTTGAGGACTTAAACCCTTCATCAATACCGGGAATCCGGTGCCCCCCAGTGAGAGGTCTCACCACCTCTTTCTCTCAGGTTCGAAGGCTCAGGACACCATGTCCAGCGTACCCGTTCAGACCATCCAGCAGCCCGCAACACAGGCAATCGGCCTGGAGCGCGACCGCAAATCACTTTTCCCCATCGCCAAGCGCGCGCTCGACATCATCGGCGCTGGCCTTGGGCTGGTGCTGCTTTCTCCCTTCCTCCTGGTGGTAGCGCTTCTGGTGCGCGCCGATGGCGGCCCGGCCTTCTTCGCGCATCAGCGCGTGGGGCGCGGCGGCAAGCTATTCGGCTGCCTGAAGTTCCGCTCCATGGTGATCGATTCGCAAGCGCGCCTGGAAGCGCTGCTCGCGAGCAACCCTGCGGCGCGCGCTGAATGGGAAGCCACCCGCAAGCTGAAGAACGACCCGCGTATCACGCGGATCGGTCGCTTCCTGCGCTCCACCAGCCTTGATGAATTGCCGCAGCTGATCAACGTGCTGCGCGGGGAAATGAGCCTGGTTGGCCCCCGCCCCGTGCAGGAAGCGGAGATTGATCGCTACTACGGCGCCTCCGCCGCGCACTACATGGCCGTGCGCCCCGGCATTACCGGCCTTTGGCAGGTGAGCGGGCGGAGCGAGACCTCCTACGAATCTCGCGTGGCCTTGGATGTTGCCTATGTGTCGCGCCCGTCCATGATTGCGGATTTGGCCATTCTGTTGCGCACGCCGGTTGCGGTATTGTCGCGCCGCGGCGCGCATTGATCTTGGCGTCGCGCGGCGAACCCGCCGCGCCTTTGCTGTAATCTCCAGCGCGCAGCCGGCTGAAGGGTCTGCCAATGGCTGAGGCGCAAATCTCCACTTCCGCGGAACGCGCGGGCGGGCGCAGGCTGGTTTCAGGTATTCTCTGGAACGGGCTGGGCCGCGGGCTGCCCTTGCTGCTGGCCCTTGTCATCACGCCGTTTTTGGTTGCGGCCCTTGGTGTTGAACGCTGGGGGCTTTTCACCCTGGCGCTGGCGCTGATCGGCATTTTCGGCGTTTTCGATCTTGGCCTTGGCATGGCGCTGACGCGCGGTGTTTCGGAAAAGCTTGGCGCTGGTGCGGTTGATGAAGCGCGCGCCATGATCGGCGCGACATTGCTCGCCTTGCTTGGTGTGTCTTCCATCATCGCGGCAGGGCTTTTTCTGACCGTGCCTTGGCTGGTGGGGCATTTTCTCAATGTGCCGGAAGCCTTGCAGCGGGAAGCCATCATCGCCTTTCAATTGCTGGCCGCCGGCGCGCCTTTGGTGGTGTTGAATGCTGCGCTTTGGGGCGTGCTTTCCGCCTGGCAACGCTTTCGCATCGCCAATCTGGTGAATATCCCACTCAATACCTTCTATTATCTTGGCCCTTTGCTGGTGCTGTTCTTCTGGAACAGCCTTATCGGCGTGATGTTGGCCGTTATTCTGGTGCGGCTCTTCAGCGGGATTGCTTATGCCATCATCGCACATCGCGATGTGCCGGGGCTTGGCCTGCGGGCACCACGCTTTGGTCTGATGCGGCCGCTGCTGCGCCAAGGTTTGTGGATGAGCCTTTCCGGCGCGCTCACGCAGCTTCTGCTTTATGCGGATCGCTTCATCATCGGTGCGGTACTGACGCTGTCAGCCGTGGCGTTTTACGCAACGCCGCTTGATTTGATCATGCGGCTTTGGATCATTCCGGTGGCAGTGGCGCAGACCATGTTGCCGGCGATTGCCTCATCCTTCCGCGAACTCCCGGATCATACCGCCCTGCTGATCAAGCGCGGGGCGCTGATTGTGATGCTGCTTAGCCTTCCAGCCTCCCTGATTCTGATCCCGGGCGCAGAGCTTTTCCTCAGGCTTTGGTTGGGCGCGGAATTCGCCGCGGGCGGCGGGCCGGTGCTGCGCATTCTGGGCTTTGGCATTTTCTTTTCCTGCCTTGCCTTCATCCCTGGTGTTCTGCTGGAAGCGATTGGGCGGCCGGATGTGACGGCCAAGTTTTCGCTGGCGCTGGCGGCGATTTTCCTGCCGCTTAGCGCGGCCCTTCTGCCTTGGCTTGGCATTGAAGGCGCGGCACTCGCTTGGGCGGGCCGCTGCGTGATGGATTGCCTGGGGCGCTGCTGGTTCGCCGCAAGGCTTTACCCGGCAGCGCGTGAGACCGTGCGGCAATTGCTCTGGCCCATCGCGCCCGCGGCGCTTGGTTTGGCTGTGCTGGTGCCCTTGGGCGGCTGGCTTTGGCCCGCGCTTCTGGCGGCCCTGATTTTCGGCTTGGTTTTCGCCGCCGGCTGGTCCATTGCCGCGCCGCAGGACAAGGCCAGCGCTCTGGCGCTGATCCGTGGAAAGGGGCGCCGCAGCGCATGATGCCAATCGCCATCAATGGCCGCTTCCTGACGCAGGGCATGACCGGCGTGCAGCGCTTTGCGCGTGAAATCACCGCAGCAGCGGATCGGCTGATGGGCCATGATACCTGGCCTGAAGCACGGTTATTGATGCCAAGCAGTGTGGCGCAAAGCCCCTTTGCCTATTTGAAGGCGGAAGCCATCGGCCAGAAATCCGGCCAGCTTTGGGAACAATGGGAATTGCCGAAAGCGGCGCGCGGTTCCTTCCTGATCAATCTCGGCAATACCGCGCCACTGATGCTGGGCAGCGCGCAGGCAGTCGTTATTCATGATGCCGGCGTCTTTGACACGCCCGAGAGTTATTCCCTCGCCTTCCGCACCTGGTATCGCTTTCTGCACAAGATGCTCGCGCGATCCGGCGCGCAATTGCTGACGGTATCAGAATTTTCACGTGGCCGCATTGCTGCGGCGCTTAGCGTGGCGCCCGAGAGCATCGGCGTCTTGCCGGAAGGCGGCGATCACATGCTGCGCATTTCCGCCGATAGCGGCGTACTCGCGCGGCATGATTTGGTGGGGGGCCGCTATGCGCTGGTGGTGGGCAATCCGGCGGCGCACAAGAACCTGGCGGCGCTGACCAGTGCCGCAGCGCTGCTTGGTCAACGCGGCCTCACTTTGGCTGTGGCGGGAGCTGCTGATCCGGCTGTATTCCGCGCGGGCGGCGGGCCGGCCGCCGATGCCGGGCGCATCCTGGGCCGCGTCAGTGATGCCGAATTGCGCGCGCTTTATGAAAACGCGCTCTGCCTGATTTTCCCATCCCGTTATGAAGGCTTCGGCCTGCCGCCCTTGGAAGCCATGACCTGCGGCTGCCCGCTTGTCGCGGCCCATGCCGGCGCGGTGCCAGAAGTGTGTGGCGAAGCGGCGCTGTGGTTTGACCCGCTGCGGCCCGAGACACTCACGGAAGCCCTCGAACGGCTGCTGGATGAAGAAGGCCTTGCCGCCGGCATGCGCGATGCGGGGCTGAAGCGCGCGGCGCATTACACCTGGGAAAAGGCAGCGCTTGCCTTGTTGGCCCTGATCCGAAAGAAGGCGGCATGAAGATCGCGCTGGTGCATGAATGGCTGGATAGCTATGCGGGTTCCGAACGCGTGCTGGAACAGCTTCTGCTGGAATGGCCGGAAGCGGATGTCTTCGCGGTCTGTGATTTCATGCCGGAAGCCGAGCGTGGTTTTCTGCAAGGCAAGCAGGTCACCACCAGCTTCATCCAACGCATGCCCTTTGCGCGCAAGCATTTCCGTAAATTCCTGGGCCTGATGCCGCTTGCCATCGAACAGCTTGATCTTTCCGGTTACGATGTCGTGATTTCATCCTCCCACGCTGTCGCCAAGGGCGTGCTGACGGGGCCGGGCCAGATCCATATTTCCTATGTGCATAGCCCAATGCGCTATGCCTGGGATTTGCAGCACCAATATCTACGCGAAGCGGGTCTGACGCGCGGGCTGAAGGGCGCCTATACGCGCTGGCTTTTGCATCGCATGCGGCTTTGGGATCGCGCCAGCGCGCTCAACCCCGATATCGTGCTCGCCAATTCAAGCTATATCGCGGAACGCATTCAAAAGACCTGGCGGCGCGATGCGCAGGTTTTGCATCCGCCAGTGGATATTGAAAGCTTCACACCCGCGCCGGATAAGGGTGATTACTACCTGATTGCCTCGCGCATCGTGCCCTATAAGCGGGTTGATCTGATCGCCGCCGCCTTCCGCGCCATGCCAAACCGCAAGCTGGTCATTGTGGGCGATGGCCCGAATGAGGCGCAGGCGCGCGCCGCCGCTGACGATGCACCCAATATCACCTTCAAGGGCCGGCTTGCGCGGGCGGAATTGATTGCATTGACGCAAGGCGCGCGTGCGGCAGTTTTCGCCGCCGAGGAAGATTTCGGCATCGCCACCGTGGAAGCGCAAGCCTGCGGCACGCCGGTGATCGCCTATGGTCGCGGTGGTGCGCGCGATATCGTGGTCGCACCACCTGATGCGCGCCCAACCGGCATTTTCTTTCAGGAACAAAGCACCGCAGGCCTGATCGCCGCGGTGGAGCGCTTTGAAGCCATGGCGCCCGCCATCATGCCCGGGGATTGCCGCGCAAATGCGGAACGCTTCAGCAATGCGCATTTCCGCCGCCGCTTTCGGCAGGTGGTGCATGATGCGCTTGGGATCGCTGCGACATGAGGTTCTCGTTGATTGTCGCAACCCTTGGTCGTAGCAGCGAAATTGGCGAGCTGTTGGAAAGCCTGCTGGCGCAAGGGCGCGATGATTTTGAAGTGATCATCGTGGATCAGAATGCGGATGATCGCGTGGTGCCGGTGCTACAGCCTTATGAAGCGCGCATACACATCACCCATCTGCGGTCTGCCATCCGCAATGCCAATAACGCGCGCAATCTTGGGCTGCGCCAGGCGCGTGGTGAGATCGTGACTTTCCCTGATGATGACTGCCTTTATCCGGCAGGCGTCCTGGCGCGTGTTGATGCTGCCTTTGATGCGGCGCCATCCCTTGGCGTGCTGACAGGACCTGCGGCATCACCAGAAGGCGGGCTTGGATCGGGGCGCTGGCGTGAGGCATCGGGCGCGATTGACCTGACCAATGTCTGGACCAGCGTGATTGAATTCAATCTGTTCCTGCCGCGCCAATTGATGCTGGCGTTGGGTGGCTTTGACGAAAAGCTCGGCCCCGGCACGCGCTGGGGCTCGGCGGAGGGCAATGATCTGGTCTGCCGCGCCATGGCAGGCGGTGCGGTGGCGCAATATGATGCGGGCTTGCGCATCATTCATCCCGATAAGCGACTGACCGAAGTGGCGGTTTCGCGGGCCGCGAGTTACGGGCGCGGGCTTGGCTTTGTGCTGCGCCGGCACGGCGTGCCGCTTTCCGTTTGGTTCGCCTTTCTGCTGCGCCCGATTGGTGGCGCCTTGCTCAGCCTGGCAAGGCTGCGCTTTCACAATGCGGCCTATTACGCCATGAGCTTTTGGGGCCGGTTGATCGGTGGCCTGGCCCGGGAAGCGCGCGAAGCCCCCCTGCCCGCACCGCTGCAAGGGGCCGCGTGATGCATATCACCATCGGCATCGCCACACGCGGGAGGCCGGCCATTCTGGCGGGCGTCTTGCGTGATCTGGCGCGGCAAACCCGCAAGGCGGATCGTATTATCGTCTGCCATGTCTCCGCCGATGACATCACCGGTTGTGAAGCCGTTCCGGGCGTGGAGTTCATCACCGCCCCCGCCGGCCTGCCGCGCCAGCGCAACCGCATCCTGGATGAAGCGCGGGGCAGCGATGTCGTCCTGTTTCTGGATGATGATTTTCTCTGCAATGCTCAGTTCCTCGCCGTGCTTGAAACCTGCTTCCAGCAGCACCCTGAAATGGTGGTCGCCACCGGCACGGTGATTGCCGATGGCGCCAATGCGCCGGGTTATGATCTGGCCGAAGGTGCGGCGCTGCTTGCCGCTGATCCCGGCGCGCCGGATGCGCTGGCCGTGGCGGAAGCCTTCAACGGCTATGGCTGCAACATGGCCTTTCGCATGTCTGCCGTGCGCGCGCATGATATTCGCGTAGATGAACGCCTGCCGCTTTACGCTTGGTATGAGGATATTGATGTCACGCGCCGGCTTGGCGCGCATGGCAAGATCCTACGCTTGGCGGGCGCGCGCGGTGTGCATCTTGGCGTGAAGGCCGGGCGCGTGCCGGGCCTCAGGCTTGGGTATTCGCAGGTGGTGAATCCGATCTATCTGGCAATCAAAGGCTCCTTCCCCTGGAGCCACGCCATCCCAAGTGCTGCGCGCCACTGCGTAAAGAATTTGCTGCGATCCCCCTTTCCGGAGCCCTGGGCGGATCGCTGGGGCCGGTTTCGCGGCAATATGATCGGGCTATGGGATCTGCTGCGCGGGCGCATCACGCCGGAACGCATATTAGACTTGTAGGTCATCCACCCCGCGCATTTACCCCCTTTCCCTT
Source organism: Roseomonas sp. (assembly GCA_020249865.1). GTDB lineage: Bacteria > Pseudomonadota > Alphaproteobacteria > Acetobacterales > Acetobacteraceae > Neoroseomonas. Next base: position 9,305 of record JADCEV010000101.1, read on the forward strand.
CTGGCCAAGGCAGTGGAACATCAGCCAAGACCAACCAGGAGGAAGCTCTGCCATGAGCCTTGAACCAGGCCGCGCCCGGCCGGAACCAACCCCCGAAACCCGCCACTTCTGGGAGGGGCTGCGCCAGGGTAAGCTGCTACTACAGCGCTGCGGCGATACGGGCAAGCCCTATTTCCCGCCGCGTCCCTTTAGCCCCTTTACCGGCACGCGCAATGTCGAGGTGTTTGAAGCCTCAGGCCGCGGCACCTTGCATTCCTATGTGATCCATCATCGCCCGGTGCCTGGATTTAAGCCTCCTTACGCGATTGCGGTGGTGGAGTTGGAAGAAGGTCCGCGCATGATGACGAATATCGTTGAATGCCCGCAAACGCCGGAAGCCTTGGTCTTGGACATGAAGCTGGAATTGGCGCCGACCAAGATGGATGACGATATCACCCTGCCCCTTTTCCGCCCCGCGAAGGAGGCTTGAGCCATGATTCGTCCCGGTGAAATCGCGATTGTCGGCGCTGCCGAAAGCACACGCATCGGCGCCGTGCCCGATATGGCGCAAATCATGCTGCATGCGGATGCGGCGCTGAATGCCATGGCAGATGTGGGCTTGAAGCCTGGCGATATTGATGGCGTTGCCTGTGTGGGCCCCATGATGCCGCAACAGATCGCGCATTACCTTGGCATCACGCCGAAATGGGTAGATGGCACAGGTGTGGGCGGCTGTTCCTTCATGCTGCATGTGCGCCATGCGGCGGCGGCCATTCATGCTGGCTATTGCAAGACCGTGCTGA
>JADCEV010000102.1 GCA_020249865.1 Roseomonas sp.
ATCTCATATTCCTTCCAGCCGAGCACGCTTTCTTCCACCAGCACTTCACTGGTCATGGAAGCCGCGAGCCCAGCCGAGACAATCTGTTCAAATTCTTCGCGGTTATAGGCAATGCCGCCACCGGTGCCGCCCAGCGTGAAGGATGGGCGAATGACGCAAGGCAGCCCCACGATTTTCAGCGCATCCCAGGCTTCCGCCATGGTATGGGCGATTTCGCTTTTCGGGCTTTCAATGCCGATTTTGGTCATGGCATTGCGGAATTTCTGCCGGTCTTCGGCTTTATCAATCACCTCGGCCTTCGCGCCGATCAATTCGCAGCCGTATTTTTCCAAGACGCCCGCTTCCGCGAGCTTGAGCGAGGTATTGAGCGCGGTCTGCCCGCCCATGGTGGGCAGCAGCGCATCCGGGCGTTCCTTGGCGATGATTTTTTCAACGATCTCAGGCGTGATCGGTTCCACATAGGTGGCATCCGCCAGCCCTGGATCGGTCATGATCGTCGCCGGGTTGGAATTGACCAAAATGACGCGATAGCCCTCAGCCCGCAGCGCCTTGCAGGCTTGCGCGCCGGAATAATCAAATTCGCAAGCCTGGCCGATGACGATCGGCCCGGCGCCGATGATCATGATGGATTTGATGTCTGTGCGTTTCGGCATGGTTCAGGGCCTTGGGGTTTGCAGCAGGGTGAGAAGGGGGTTCATGCGCGGCTTTCGGTGGCGAGCTTGAGCGCAATCAGCGCAAGCGCACCGCCCAAAATCCAACGCTGCGCGGCCATCCAGGTCGGGTTTTCGCTGAGGAAGCGCGAAACCCCGGCGGCGCCGTAAATCAACAGGCCATCAAAGATGATGGCGATGGCAATTTGTACCGCGCCCAGCGCGATGCCTTGCAGAAAAACATCACCGCGCGCGGGATCAATGAAGGGCGGCAGCACGGCAACATAGAAAATCGCGACTTTGGGATTGAGCGCGGCAGTGGCGAAGCCAACACCAAACAGGCGCGATGCGGGTTCACGCGGCATGGGGCGCGCGGCAAAAATCGGCTGCCCACCGGGGCGGAGGCATTGCCACGCGAGAAACGCCAGATAAGCCGCACCACCAATGCGCAGCACATCCCAGGCATAGGGAATGGCAAACAGCGCTGCGGTGATGCCCGCCGCCGCGCATAGCATAATGACCAGCGACCCACACTGGCAGCCGATCAGCGAAATCATGCCAGCGCCGACACCCTGCGCCAATGACCGCGAGACAAGATAGAGCATATTCGGCCCCGGTGTGGCGGCGAGACCGAGCGAAAGGGCAGCAAAAATCAGCAGGGTTTCGAGGGTGGGCATTTATGACTCAGACAGCCAACTTAAGACTTTTTCGACGGCTCTCTTAGCTAGTTCGCCTGTCGCATGCTGACCAAAAACTCGAATGATATACTTAAGCGGCGACAGGACGAACGCGGTAACCTGCTCACGCGAGGGCAGGTGCGAACGGAGAATCTCGATACCTACTTTCAGACTATAGACTATGGTATCCCGCTCTCTGGGGCTCGTGGCAGCAAAGCCGTTATCTGCTTCAACGCGGTCTAGTACAGTCTGGATCGAATCAATCGCGTCTTTGCCTAAGTCGCTAGAAGAATCGGCTTGAATTGGGTGCCAAGAGTCGGAGCTTTGCTCATCGAGCGCGTTTAGGCGCGCGCTGATGATATGATCCAAATCAGCGGTCTTTCCGCTCGCAACCGTCGCCGTATAGTCTGCTGCGGCTTCATGTGATATTTCGGCACCGAATGCGGTCAGGGCGAATTTCTTTTCCGGGCCGACAGATTCAGAATAATCGCTTTGATAAATGAGCTCAGATTCCATCAAAGCAACAAGGGTGGCGGCAACCACCCCCATCGGAAGCCTGGGAACAATTTGGACATGAACCTGCCGAGTTGAAAAGAAAATTTCATCCTCCAGATCCAGGCACTTGTATATCGCGACCAAAACGGTTCGCTGAAGCTGAGATAGATCGGAGATTAACATAAATCCTCTCCTTCCGATTAGCTCACCCCTGCACCGAATACCCACCATCCACCGGAATCGCGACCCCAGTGATGAAGGCCGCAGCATCGGAAGCAAGGAAAGCCGCCACCCCCTCAAAATCTCCCGGCACGCCCCAGCGCTTGGAAGGCGTGCGCGCCAGCACATTGTCATTCAGCCCTGCCATATCCTGCCGCGCCTTGCGCGTCAGGTCCGTATCAATCCAGCCCGGCAGGATCACATTCACCGTAATGCCATCGGCGGCCCAGGCGACGGCGGTGGATTTTGTCATCTGCACCACGCCGCCCTTGGAAGCGCCGTAAGCGACATGCAAGGGCAGGCCAAAGATGGACAGCATGGACCCGTTATTGATCACGCGCCCGCAGCCATGCGCCTTCAAATACGGATAGGCCGCTTGGGACGCCAACATGCCGCTGGTCAGGTTGGTATTGATGATGGTGTGCCAGTCTTCCAGCTTATAGGTCTCTGGCCGATTGCGGATATTCGTGCCCGCATTATTCACCAGAATATCCAAACGGCCGAGCCGTTTGGCGGTTTCTTCCACCATGCCGGTGATCGAAGCGGGATCGGTCACATCCACCGCGATGCTTTCCGCCTTGGCGCCAAGCGCGCGCAAGCCCGCCACTGCTGCATCATTCTTTGCGGCGTTGCGGCCAGCCACCATCACGGTCGCGCCGGCTTTCGCAAGGCCCGTTGCCATGCCAAGCCCAATGCCGCCATTGCCGCCCGTGACTAGCGCAACACGGCCGGTCAGATCAAACATCTTGTTCATGCCTTGGCCCTTTCGATCATTTCAACGAAGCGATGAAACAGATAATGGCTGTCGGAAGGGCCGGGGCTCGCTTCCGGGTGGTATTGCACGGAAAAGGCCGGGCGATCTGTCGCCGCAATGCCTTCATTCGTGCCATCAAACAGAGAGATATGCGTGACCTTCGCATTGCCCGGCAGGCTTTCCGGGTCCACCGCAAAGCCGTGATTCTGGCTGGTGATTTCGACCTTGCCGGTGGTGAGGTCCTTCACCGGCTGATTGGCGCCGCGATGCCCGCGCGCCAGCTTGAAGGTGCGCGCCCCAAGCGCGAGTGACAGCAATTGATGCCCCAAGCAAATGCCAAAGACCGGCAGCTTCTTGTCCAGCACGGCACGAATGGCGGGCAGCGCGTAGGTGCCTGTCGCCGCCGGATCGCCCGGACCATTGGACAGGAACACACCATCCGGCTTTTGCGCGAAAATCTCCTCAGCGGTCGCAGTCGCGGGCAGCACCACCACATCGCAGCCGGCGGAAGCCAGGCAGCGCAGGATATTGCGCTTGGCGCCGTAATCCATCGCGACAACGCGGTATTTCGGCGCCGCCTGGCGGCCAAAGCCGGTGGGCCAGGCCCATTCGGTTTCATCCCAGCGATAGCTCTGCCGGCAGGTCACATCCTTGGCCAGATCCATGCCTTCCAGCCCCGGCCAGCCAGCGGCTTCGGCGCGAAGGGCCGCGATATCAAACTTCCCATCCACGCGGTGGCACAAAACGCCATTGGGCGCGCCGCCATCGCGGATGCGCGCGGTCAGCGCGCGGGTATCAATGCCGGAAAGCCCCGGCACGCCGTGGGAGACCAACCAGGCATGCAAATGCCGCGTGGCGCGGTAATTGGCAGGCTCCGTCACATCCTGCTTCACGATCAGCCCGCGCGCGGCGGGGGTGAGGGCTTCAATATCTTCCTGATTGGTGCCGACATTGCCGATATGGGGGAAGGTGAAGGTGATGATCTGCCCGGCATAGGAAGGATCGGTCAGGGTTTCCTGATAGCCGGTCATGCCCGTGTTGAAGCAGATCTCGGCGACCGACTTGCCCTCGGCCCCGAAGCCGCGGCCCCAAAAGACGCTGCCATCAGCCAGCACCAGGCAGGCGGTGGCGCCAGGGGGGGCGGTATCAGCCATGGGAAGGGGCTCCGTTTTCGGGGTGTCAGATGGGGCGCCGGGCATATCGGCCAGGGTCAGGCCAGTGGCGGTCAGGATGGCGGGCCAATGTTTTGCGGGAATGGCCTTGGATTGCCGCCATTTGCGAATGGCTTCCGTGCCGACGCCGCAGCGCTCGGCCGCGGCTTCAGAACCGCCCAAAAGGGCGATGATATCTTCGACGCTGCGCATGAGGCGGTCTTATCCGGGAAAAAACTTCCCAGAGCAAGGGAAAAGCGCGGGGTGGGAAATTTCCTCCCGCAGATTTAATCTTTCGCCAGCCGCGCCAGCACCAATCCCAGCCGGTGCATAGCGGCTTGGATGGTGGCCTCGCTGAACCCGGCAAAGCCCAAAAGCAGCCCTTGGGCGCGCGGTGGCCCGGCGTAAAGCGGGGAAAGTGGCGCCAAATGCACGCCTTCTGCCGCCGCCGCTGCCGCGATTTCCTGATCCGTGACCCGCCCCTTGAGGCGCGGGCCGAGGCTTGCCACCAGATGCAGCCCGGCATCGGTCGGTTCTGGCCTGAGATAGGGCCCAAGCGGCGCCATCGCTTCCTGCATGGCCGCCAGCCGCCGGCCATACACCCGGCGCGTACGGCGGATATGGGCGGCGAAATCCCCACCCGCGATAAACTCCGCCAACGCTGCCTGGGGCAGGATGGAAGCCGCTAAGCCCCGCCGCGCCAGATGCGCCCGCGCTGGCGCCACCAGCGGCCCGGGCAGCACCACATAGCCAAGCCGCATGGACCGGCTGAGCACTTTTGAAAAACTGCCCACATAAATCACCCGCGCCGCGCGATCGAGGCTCATCAGCGCCGGCAAGGGCGCGCCGGCATAGCGATATTCGCCATCATAATCATCTTCCACCAGGAAGCCGCCGGCGCGTTCTGCCCACTCCAGAAAAGCGAGGCGCCGGCTGAGTGAGAGCGTGCCACCCAAAGGATAATGGCGCGACGGCGCCATAAAGACGCCGCGCAAGGCTTGGTCCAGCGCGGCGGGGTCAAGCCCGGCCTGATCGGCAAGGCCGGGGATGGGCCGCAGCCCGAGCCGCTGCAGCGCGTGGCGAAGTGGCGGGAAGCCTGGTTCTTCAATCAGCACCGCATCGCCGGGCGTGAAGGCCGCGGCGGCGATGATATCCAGCCCATCGAAAAACCCGCTGGTGATGATGATTTGCGCCGGTTCCGCCGCAATGCCGCGCCAGGCGCGCAAATGCTCCGCCAGCGCGGCCCTGAGGGCGAAAAGCCCAAAGCCATCCTGCGGCGCCAGTAGCCCGGCGGCATCCAGCCGCCAGTGCCGCTGCAACAGCCGCCCGAGGCTTTGGCGCGGGAACAGCGCAGGATCGGTCGCTTCAATCTGAAAGGGCTGCCAGGGGGCGGGTGGCGCTGCTGGGGTTAGCGCGGCGGGGCCGGGGGGGCGGGCGGGTTGCAGATTGCCCTCCGGCAGTGTGGCGGAGGCATAAAGCCCCGAACCGCGGCGGGCGGTAACAAAGCCTTCGGCGGCCAATTGCTCCACCGCCAGCACGGCAGTGGCCCGCGCAATGCCGTATTCCGCCGCAAGCGCCCGGGTGGAGGGCAACCTTGCCCCCGGCGCGATCCGCCCGCCCAGGATCAGCCGGCGGAGCCCCTCGGCCAATTGCACATGCAAGGGCTGCCTCGCCGCGCGATCAAGGGCGAGGGAAAGCAGCGCGGCCTCAGCCCCCGGGGCTTTGCGAAGTGGTCTGCTCATGTTTTGAAAACCGGACCTTTTCAGCAAGCCACCTTTCGCCAAGGCTGCACCATTGGCAAGTGACAGAAGGAACCCTTCCATGGCCCGTCCCAGCGCAGCGCCGTCTGAGCGCACCCGCGTCAAGCGCATGCATGAGCGCGGCGCTTATGACCGCGCGAGCATTGATGCCATTCTGGATGCGCAGCCCTTGGCGCATATCGGCTATGTACTGAATGGCGCGCCCTTCGTGACGCCGACGCTGCAATGGCGCGAGGGTGATCATGTCTATTGGCATGGCTCGGCCGCCAGCCGGATGATTGAAACCTGCATTGAGGCAGATGTCTGCGTCACCGTCACGCTGATGGATGGGCTGGTGCTGGCGCGGTCTGCCTATAACCATTCGGTCAATTATCGTTCGGTGATGCTGCTGGGCCGCGCGCGGTTGATCAGTGACCCGGCCGAGAAGGAAACGCTGCTGAAAAACTTTGTGGAGGGGATGTTCCCCGGCCGCTGGGACAGGCTACGCGCCATGACGCCTTATGAAGCCAAGGCGACCACGGTGCTGGCAATTGAAATCAATGAGGCATCGGCGAAAATCCGAAGCGGCCCGCCTGGCGATCCGGATGAGGATTTGATGCAGGATGTCTGGGCTGGCGTATTGCCGTTGGAGATGCGCACGCTGCCGCCGATTCCTGATCCGCGCGGGAGCGTTGCCGTGCCGCCGGAATATCTGACGCGGTTCAAGATTGGGTGAGGGGGTGAACCAGCATGTCTGAAACCCAAACCCGCACCCTGATCACAGCAGCTGAGGCTGCTGCGACGCCGCCTTCCCCCGGCCGGCTTTCCGCGCTGTTGCTGGAGCATGGCACCATGCAGCTCCGCTGGTTCGCCCCCAAGGGTGAGGATACGCAAACACCGCATGACCAGGATGAGCTTTATATCATCGCATCCGGCACCGGCTGGTTTCGCCGTGGCGCTGAGCGCGTGCCCTTCGGCCCGCATGACGCGCTTTTCGTGCGCGCGGGTGAGGCGCATCGATTTGAGGAAACCTCAGCCGATTTCGCCACCTGGGTGATTTTCTATGGCGCGAAGGGTGGGGAGGGGTAGGGCGGATCGAAAAGCCTTGCCGAAACCACCTTAAAGGTGGTACAGAGATCCGGTGGAAAAGCGCAAGCCAAGTCATGATCTGGCGGCATTCCAGGCAGCCTTCTTGCGTGATGCCGCGATAACCATGACCGCATTGCGCTCTGCCATTGCGCTTGGATATGGGCTTCAGGATGTGCAGGAAGTTGTGGCGCTGATGGAGCCGCGACATTTCGTGAAATCCGCAACAAGCCACGCAAACCATCGGCAATGGCAGGATGTTTATCACGTGCCGCATGATGGCTTGCTGCTCTACCTGAAATTCACCGACGCGGTTGTGACTGAATTCGTGCTTTTGTCCTTCAAGGAGAAATAAAATGCCCCCGCCCAAGACCATGATCCACCCCGAAACCGGCGCCCCGTTGCGTCGGTGCAAGCGGCGCGAGGTTGTGGCCTATATGGACCTGACCCGCGTGGTGGAGGTAACGGGCTGGTTCCCCGAAGATGATGGCGATGGCGTTTTGCTCGGCGCGGATGCCGCGCCCTTGGATGCTGCGCTGGCGGAGATGAAGGCGGAATACGCCGCTTCCGTGCAGCGCCTGGCGAAGCAAATGCGCAAGGCGGCCGGCCTCACACAAAAGGATGCCAGCCTTTTGCTGACGGGCTCGCCCAATAGCTTCTACAAATACGAACATGGTGAGGCGCAGCCGAGCCGCCCGACACTGCTGCTGATGAAGCTGCTGGCGCGGGAGCCGAAATTGATCGAGGCGATCCGGGCGGCTTGACCCGCCCCGCCCTGGCCCGCCCGCCCCGCTTTGCTATAAGCGCGCCCGAGATTGAAGGAATAAGCCCATGGAACTCCGCGCCCGTTTTACCGATGCCTTGAAGACCGCGATGCTGGCCAAGGATACGGCCACAACCTCCACCATGCGCATGATCATGGCGAAGTTGAAGGATACCGATATCGCCGCGCGCAAGACGCCGCAGGACCCTGGCGTGCCGGATGATCAGGTGATTGCCATGCTGCGCGGTATGGCGAAATCCAGGCGCGAAAGTGTGGAGCTATACCGCCAGGGCAATCGCCCCGAATTGGTGGCGAAGGAAGAAGCGGAAATCGCCGTGATCGAAAGCTTCCTGCCGCAGCAGATGGATGATGCCGCCATGGCCGCCGCTGTTGACGCGGCGGTGGCGGAAGCGGGCGCGGCTTCCATCAAGGATATGGGTAAGGTGATGGCGGTGCTGAAATCCCGCCATGCGGCCGCGCTGGACATGGCCAAGGCCGGGCCGATGGTGAAGGCGCGGCTGGGGGGCTAACCCGCGCCCCCCCCAGGCGCTTCAGTCACTATCCTGCACATCTTCCGCCAGCAGCAGGGTCGGCCAGGCGGTGGGCTCGGTGGGGTAGCGCTGATCACACCGGGTGCCTCGATCAGCAGCCTACCCGCCTCGCCATCGGGATGAATGGGGGTAGAGTGCCGCATATCCAGGGGAGGAGCCTGTTATGACGATATCGCCGTCTCGACTTATCGAGCGCTTCTACCACGAGGTCTGGAACCAGGCTGACGAGGCTGTCGCGCGCGAAATCCTGCATCCCGGTTTCCGCTTCCGCGCTTCGCTCGGGCCCGAGAAGTTGGGACCTGCCGGCTTCATTGAATACATGCGCCTGATCCACGCGGCCCTGGCCAGCTATACCTGCACCATCGAGGAAATCATCGAGCAGGGTGAGCGTGCGGCAGCGCGCATGCGATTTGCCGGTCTCCACCAAGGCGTCCTGTTTGGCGTCGCGCCGACCGGGCGGCAAATCGCGTGGTCGGGGGCAGCCTTCTTCACCACCGACGGACACCAGATCACCAGCCTATGGGTCCTGGGAGATGTGGATGCGGTCAAGCATCAGCTTGGCCACGGGCACTCAGCACCAACGCCGAACCCCTGAGCCCCTGATCAGCGGCGCGGAGCCGGTCGCGTGGCACCGGCTTTTCAGTCACTATCCTGCAAATCTTCCGCCAGCACCACGATCTGCACGGCATAGGAAACATCGCCATCTTCCGCATCGCGGTGGATGGTGCCGATGAATTCATTGCCGATTTTAAGCTCCACACTGCCCTTGGGGCGGTCGGGCGCGGTTACCTGAATGCGGGGGTTGCTGAAAAGCTTGCGCAGATGCGCCTGCACGGCGGCGCGTTCGGCGGGGGTCATGGTCGCGTTCCTTCAAAACTCGGTGGGCCGGGATAGCCGCCCTGGTGCCGGGGCGCAAACCAGCCCGCAGACCTCAAAACAACTTCCCTATTTATAGGGGGTGTTTTTTTCGCGCCCCCGCTCGCGCTCCACTTTTCCCTGCAAAGGTATAGTCTGACCCCTCGCCATGGCCCTGCCCCCCGGTTTCCTTGATGAGCTTCGCGCCCGCACGCCCCTGCCCGGTCTGATCGGGCGGAAGACGCGACTGCTCAAATCCGGGCGCAATTGGAAGGGCTGCTGCCCCTTTCATGGGGAAAAGACCCCCTCCTTCTACGTCTATGACGATCACTTCCACTGCTTTGGCTGCGGCGCGCATGGGGATGCCGTTACCTTCGTCATGCGGGCCGAAGGCGCGCAATTCATGGAAGCGGTGGAGCGCTTGGCGAATGAGGCTGGGCTTGAGGTTCCCAAACTCGCCCCGCGTGATGCCGAACGCGCCCGCCAGGCGCGGGACCTTCACACCGTCATGGAAGCGGCCAGCGCCGCGTTTCAGCGCCGACTCCGCCTGCCGGAAGGCCGCCCGGCTTTGGAATATCTCCGCCGCCGCGGCCTGACAGAGGAAACCATTCAGAGCTTCGGCCTCGGCTGGGCGGGCGCGGGGCGCGGCGCCTTGCAGGCGGATTTGAAGCAGGACGCGTTTGAAACCGACCAATTGATCGAAGCCGGCCTGCTGAAACCGCCTGAGGGCGATGAGGCACCGCGCGATTTCTTCTTCAACCGCGTCATGTTCCCCATTCGGGACCGGCGCGGGCGCGTGATTGCCTTTGGCGGGCGCATTCTGGGCGATGGCCAGCTGAAATACATCAATAGCCCGGAAACGCCGCTATTTCGCAAACGCTACGCGCTTTACGGGCTGGACCGCGCGCGGGAAGGCGTGTTTCGCGGCGCTGCGCTGGTGGCCGTTGAAGGCTATATGGATGTGATCGCGCTGCATCAGGCGGGCTTCACCGGGGCGGTGGCGCCGCTTGGCACCGCGCTCACGGAAGATCAGCTGCAGGAATTATGGCGCCTGTCGCCGGAGCCGGTGCTGTGTTTCGATGGCGATGCCGCCGGCGCCCGCGCCGCCGCCCGCGTGGCGGAAGCCGCCCTGCCGCTGATCAGCGCCGAACGCAGCCTGAAGCTGGCGACGCTCCCGGCGGGGGAAGACCCCGATACCCTGATCGCCAAGGGCGGCAAGGCTGCCTTCCAGGCCGTGTTGGATGGCGCGCGCCCACTTTCGGAAGCGCTGTATGGCCTGCTTCTGGAAGGCCAGGCCATGGCGAGCCCAGAACAGCGGGCCGCCGCGCGCAATCGCCTGGTCGCCGCCGCCGCCACGATCACGGACCGCGCCCTGGCCGGGGAATATCGCCAGGCTTTGCTCGATCGCTTCTTTGCCGCCACGCGCCGCCAGCCTGGCCGCGCCGCACCCACCCAGCGCCTGACCCGCCCTGCCCTGGTGGAACCCGCCATCCGCACCGCCCAGGCGCGTATTCTGATCGCCATTCTGCTCCGCCACCCGTGGCTTCTGCCGCAGATCGAAGAAGCCTTTGGCCTGCTTGACCTGCCCGAAGGCCCGGCACGCAGCCTGCAAAGCGCCATTCTGTCCTGGCCTATGGACTCTCAGCGCCTTGACTCTGAGGGCCTACTATCCCACCTCGCAACTGAAGGTTTGGCGGAAGCTGCGGCTTGGGCGCTTGGCGCTGAGGCCCTGCCCCAAGCGGCGCACCCCGATGCGCTGCCGCGGGAGGTAGAGGAAGGCTTCTGGCATTTCTTCCTGCGGCTGCGCGGAGAGGCGGCTTTGCTTGAAGACCAAAAAGCGGCGCTGGAAGCCTTCGCCGCCACGAATGACCCGGCGGCGCAGCAAAGGCTGATCCGCCTGACCGAAGCCCTTGGCGCCTTGCGTCGGGGTGAAGATGGGGCCGATATGGCCGAAGATGCGGCGGCAACGCCATAATAGTAGAGGGTAGTTGCGCGGGCATCCGGGGCGCCGGGTGCCTGTTGCAGTTGGATGGAGTGACACGGCATGGCGACTAAAGCGGCGGCAGGGGCGGAACCGGTCGAAGCCCGCGACGAACAGGTGGAGGGCATGATGCTCGACATCCAATCGGCGGCGGTGAAGAAGCTGATCGCCCGCGGCAAGGAACGCGGCTATGTGACGGTGGACGAGATCAACGCCGTATTGCCCTCAGAACAAGTGTCTTCGGAAATGATCGAAGACACCATGGCGATGTTGAGCGAAGCCGGCATCACCGTATCCGAAGCGGAAGAAGCCGAAGAAGGCGAAGGCGCGCTGGTGAAGCCCGTCACGCGCGCCGATGGCGAAGACGAAGAAGAAGCCGGCGGCAATGTGGATGAGGAAAGCGTCGGGCGCACCGATGATCCTGTCCGCATGTATCTGCGTGAGATGGGCAGTGTTGAATTGCTCTCGCGCGAAGGTGAAATCGCCATCGCCAAGCGCATTGAAGCCGGGCGCGACATGATGATTGGCGGCTTGTGCGAAAGCCCGCTGACCTTCAAGGCGATCCTGCGCTGGCATGAAGCAGTGCGCCAAACACCGCCGCGCATGCTGCTGCGCGACATTATTGACCTGGAAGCAACCCAATCCGCCGGCAATCCTGAAGCGGCGGTTTCCGCCGCCGCAGTTGAGGAATTCGAAGAGGGTGAGGAAGGGGAAGGTCTTGGGCTTTCGCTTTCCGCGCTTGAAGAAAAGCTGAAGCCGGAAGTGCTGGCAACTTTTGAGCAGATCGAAAGCATTTATTCCAAGCTTTCTAAGCTCAGTTCCAAGCGGATGGAGGCCTTTACCTCCGGCGAGGAATTGGCCAGCCGTGGGGAGAAGAATTACGAAAAGCTCCGCAAGGAATTGATCACGCTGGTTGAAAAGGTGCAGTTGCACAATAACCGCATCGAAGAATTGGTGGATCAGCTGAAAACGCTGAACCGCCGCATGACCCAGATGGAAGGCCAGGTGCTGCGCCTGGCCGATAGCCAGAAGGTGAAGCGCGATGAATTCCTCGCGCAATGGCGCGGCAGCGAAATGGACCCCGCCTGGCTGGAACGCGTGAGCAACCTGCCGGGCAAGGGCTGGAAGGCCTTTGTTGCGAAACACGGCAATGAGGTTGAACAGATCCGCACGCGCATCAGCGAAGTCGCGAATGAAACCGGCCTGCCGGTCGCGGAATTCAAGCGCGTCTATGCCACCGTATCGCGCGGCGAACGCGACATGACCCAGGCGAAGAAGGAAATGATTGAGGCGAATCTGCGCCTTGTTATCTCCATCGCCAAGAAATACACCAATCGCGGCCTGCAATTCCTTGACCTGATCCAGGAAGGCAATATCGGCCTGATGAAGGCGGTGGATAAGTTCGAATATCGCCGCGGCTATAAGTTCAGCACCTATGCCACCTGGTGGATCCGCCAGGCCATCACGCGTTCCATCGCCGATCAGGCGCGCACCATCCGCATTCCGGTGCATATGATTGAAACCATCAATAAGTTGGTGCGTACTTCACGCCAGATGCTGCATGAAATCGGCCGCGAACCTCAGCCGGAGGAACTGGCCGAAAAGCTCGGCATGCCGCTTGAAAAAGTGCGCAAGGTGCTGAAGATTGCGAAGGAGCCGATCAGCCTTGAAACCCCGATCGGGGATGAGGAAGACAGCCACCTAGGCGACTTCATCGAAGACAAGAACGCGATTATCCCGATTGATGCGGCGATCCAATCCAATCTGCGCGAACAGACAACGCGCGTGCTGGCCAGCCTGACGCCCCGCGAAGAACGCGTGCTGCGCATGCGCTTTGGCATCGGCATGAATACGGATCACACGCTGGAAGAAGTGGGCCAGCAATTCAACGTAACCCGCGAACGCATCCGCCAGATTGAAGCCAAGGCACTACGCAAGCTGAAACACCCAAGCCGCAGCCGGAAGCTGAGGTCGTTCTTGGATAATTGAGGGAAAGAAGGGGGGGGTCGCTGCCCCCTGACCCCCGCCGGGGTAAGCCGCGGGTGCGTACCTGCGGCGCGCGCAGGGTTGGTGTGGCGGCTGCGCGCAAAAGGAAACAGTGTTACCCCGGACCCCGCCTAGACTTTCTTCGCGCTTTAGTCTTCTGTGAAGAAATCCTCATCAAGGCGTTTGAATTCGACAACTCGATTTGAGCGCACGCCAACATTGTAGGTAACCATCAGTTCCGTCAGACGCTTACCATCAATAAGGATAATGCGTTGCGGCACCCGTGACGCAAAATCCGATGCCTGCGCCGAGAAGGATGACGTGGTAACGAAAACACCCTTGGTCGCACCCAATCCAACAAGGCTGCCATTGAAAGCCTGGACCTCTGGCCGACCAACAGAAGTCCCGGGCGCATAGCGTTTTGCCTGAACATAAACGCGATCCAAGCCAAGCGCATCTTCATTGATGACGCCATCCACGCCACCGTCGCCTGACTTACCAAGCTGCTCCGCTGCATTCAGACGCGAACCGCCATAGCCCATGGCCACCAGCAATTCCACGATAAGCTGTTCAAAGAATTGTGGAGAATTCTGTAGAATATGGCTCAGTAGATCATCGCGTAGCGCAGCGTTAAATGCCTTTTCTGCATCGTTGATGATTTCCTCAGGGGTCGCCGCGGGCGGTTCTAAAGCGCTGCCATCATCCGAAGGCTGCGCCGCTTCCGACTTCCCATAAAATTCCTTGAAGGCCGGAAGTGTAAGAAGATACTTGGTATTGAGAACAGCGGGTGGCCTATTGAGAAGCTGCTTGCCCATCTCAGTCACAGTAAAGCGGCCGCGCTTCGGGATCTCCAGCAACCCAGCCTTGGTCAGGTAAAATTTCGCCCAATGAATGCGATTATGCAGCAGGCGCTGCTTGCCGCTTGGCAGCATCTCCTCAGCTTCAGCGTCAGAAAGACCATGGCTCTTTGCAATCTCGACCGCAGCCATCGGAACCGAAAACTCACCCTGAGCGGCCAGCTTCAGGATCGGCAGCATCAAGCTCTGATAATCGGGAATCGCCATGAATGTTATGCCCTCATGCAAGGCGGAAAGACTAATCTGCTTTTCAGAGCGATAGGCAGAAAAAAACGTCGTGCCCCACGCACCTGAATCCGCCCCCTCATTCACACCCGCTCGGCACACCCTGCGCTTCACACCAGGCCATCGCCTCCTCTTCCGCCTTCTGATCGGCCGCGCGGATCAAGTCCAAAAACCCCTGCTCTGCCGCGCCAAGCGCGCGGTTGCGCAAGGTGATGATGCCGGGATGGATTGAAGCCCAAGGGGCGCGCTGCCAGGGCAGGGCCACGATATCCCCATGGCGGAGTGCCGCCATCGCCATGGTGACACTTACCGCTGCCACCGCATCGCATTGCGGCAATAATTTCAACATCACGGTTGGGCTTTCATGCACCAGCGCGGGAAAGGCAGGGTGAAGCTGGCCAAGCCGGCGGGCTTCCTCCCGCGCTGCGACATGGGGCGCCTGTACCTCTCGCGGCGCATTACCGATAAACGCCAAGGGATAGGCCATGATATCGGCAAGGCTCACGCTGTTCCGCCCAGCCAGCGGATGGCCGGCGCGCGCGACGAATATCCCCGGCTGGGGGCGCAGCTTTTCCACCGTCAGGCCAGGGTTAGCGACGTAGCCGCGTATATCCATCATACCGAAGGGGGCTTCCCGTTCCAGGATCGCCGCTGGCACCTCGGTCCAATTGGCGGAAATCAGGCGCACCCGCGTGGTCGGGAAGGCGGCAAGCATGCCCGCTGCTGCGGTCAGGCAAAGCGTCTCAGCCATATAGGCGCCGGCGATCACATTCAAATCATGGGTCTGCGTGCCGCGCGCTTCGGATAGATGCCGGTCCAACCTTTCCAGACTATCCAGAATGGCGCTGCCTTCGGCGATGATGGCGCGGCCCAGATCGGTTGCAATCACGCCACGGCGGCTGCGTTCAAACAGCTTGCCGCGCAGCCGTGCCTCCAGCCGCGCCAGCGCCCGGGTCAGCGCCGGCTGGGCAATGCCAAGCACCCGCGCGGCGCGCACCAGGCTGCCGTTCTCGTCAATGGCCTTGACCAGCCGTAACTCGCGAACCTCGATCATATACCACCGGTGGAATTACAGATTGCCGAAAAAGTATTGCACCCACTTGTCGCAAAGATGGCAGTCTCTGCAAAGTCGCTCACGCTGCAAGGGTATGGTTTCGCGATGATGGAAGGGCCAGGCAGGCCCGATCAGGTGGGTGAAGAGGCAGCCATGGCCTGGATTCCAGGCGGCACCTTCCTGATGGGTTCGGATCGACATTATCCCGAAGAAAGGCCCTGCCATAGCGTGAAGGTGGCGGGTTTCTGGATGGACCAGACAGCGGTGACCAATCGGGACTTCGCCCGTTTTGTCGCGGCTACGGGCTACAAGACGGTGGCCGAGCGACCGCTGGACCCCGCGCTTTATCCTGGTGCGCCGGCCGATATGCTGGCGCCGGGCGCGCTGGTTTTTCGCATGACCGATGGCCCGGTGGATACGCGCGACATTCGCAACTGGTGGCATTGGACCAAGGGGGCGCATTGGCGCGCGCCGGAAGGGCCGGGCAGTGATCTGAAAGGCCGGGAAGATCACCCGGTGGTGCATGTCGCGTTTGAAGACGCTGCCGCCTATGCCGCCTGGGCGGGCAAGGAACTGCCGACCGAAGCGGAATGGGAATTCGCCGCGCGTGGCGGGCTTGATGGTGCTGAATTTGCCTGGGGGCAGGAATTGGCACCGGGTGACGTGCATCTGGCCAATACCTGGCAAGGCCCCTTCCCCTGGCGCAATTTCGAAACCGATGGCTTTGCCGGGACCTGCCCGGTCAAAAGCTTTCCGCCCAATGGCTTCGGCCTGTTTGAGGTTTGCGGCAATGTCTGGGAATGGACCGTGGATTGGTGGGGCGCCAAACACGCCGCCGATCCGGAAAGCCCCTGTTGCGTCGCTGAAAATCCGCGCGGCGCAGACATGGCCGGGTCTTTCGATCCCTTGCAGCCCGCCATCCGCATTCCGCGCAAGGTGGTGAAGGGCGGTTCCTTTCTTTGCGCGCCATCCTATTGCCGACGCTACCGGCCCGCCGCGCGTCACGCCCAAATGGTGGATACCGGCATGAGCCATATCGGCTTTCGCTGCATCCGCCACCCATGATCCAACCAAAGGGAAAACCGATCACATGAGCAAGGATAATCAACGCCCGTCACGCCGCGACATGCTGCTGGGTGGTGCGGCTGGACTGGCCGCAAGCACGCTGGGTGGCGTGCAATTGGCGCAAGCGCAATCGCAAGCCACGCCCGCGCGCCCCGCTGCGCCGCAAGGCAAGCCGAATATTCTGGTGATTTTTGGCGATGATATCGGCTGGTCCAATATCTCGGCCTATAACATGGGCATGATGGGCTATCGCACGCCCAATATTGACCGCATCGCGCGCGAAGGCGCGATCTTCACCGATGCCTATGGCGAGAATTCCTGCACCGCCGGGCGTTCCGCCTTCATCACCGGGCAAAGCCCTGTGCGCACTGGTCTGTCCAAGGTCGGTCTGCCCGGCGCGCCGGAAGGGATGCGCGCGGAAGACCCGACCATTGCCGTGCTGCTGAAGGCGCTTGGCTACGCGACCGGCCAATTCGGCAAGAACCATCTGGGCGATCGTGATGAGCATCTGCCCACCATGCATGGCTTCGATGAATTCTTCGGCTCTCTCTATCACCTGAATGCGGAAGATGAGCCGGAAAACCCCGACTACCCGCGTGATCCGCGCTTTCGTGATCGCTTCGCGCCGCGTGGTGTCTTGAAAAGCTGGGCCAATGCGGATGGCTCTCAGCGGATCGAAAATACCGGGCCGCTCACCATGAAGCGCATGGAAACGGTGGATGAGGAATTCCTCGCGGCGTCGCTCGATTTCATTGATCGTCAGCATCGCGCGGGCAAGCCCTTCTTCACCTGGTTCAATTCAACGCGCATGCATATCTGGACGCGGTTGAAGGCGGAAAGCCAGGGCAAGACCGGGCTTGGCGTTTATCCCGATGGCATGGTGGAACATGATGGCCATGTCGGGCAATTGCTGAAGAAGCTTGATGATCTTGGCATTACGCAAAACACCATCGTGATCTACAGCACCGATAATGGTGCGGAAGTGATGACCTGGCCGGATGGCGGCGCCACGCCCTTCCGTGGCGAGAAAGCCACCGCTTGGGAAGGCGGCTTCCGCGTGCCCAGCATGATCCGTTGGCCTGGGCGCATTCAGCCTGGGCAGGTGCTGAATGATATCTTCTCTCACCAGGATTGGTTGCCCACACTTCTGGCCGCAGCAGGTGAACCGCAGATCAAGGAGAAGTTATTGGCGGGCCATCAGGCTGGGCGGCGCAGCTACAAGGTGCATCTGGATGGCTACAACCAATTGCCGCTACTGACCGGCACCGGCCCAGGCGCGCGGCGGGAGATGTTCTACTTCACTGATGATGGTGATCTGGCCGCACTCCGCTACGATCATTGGAAGCTGCATTTCATGATCCAGGAACATCACGGGCTTGAAGTGTGGGAGAGAAACTTCACCACCTTGCGCCTGCCCATGCTGTTCAATCTGCGCGCCGATCCTTTTGAACGCGCGACTGAATCGATGAATTATAATCGCTGGCGGGTGGAACGCGCTTTTGCTCTGGTGCCAGCGCAAGTCTATGTCGGGCGCTTCCTGGAAAGCTTCAAGGATTTCCCGCCGCGTCAACGGCCGGGCAGCTTCAGCCTGGGCGATGCGATGGAGCGCCTCCGCCGCGGTTCGGCGAATTAGGCCAAGCCGCGTGATTGAAAGACGTTCCCTGGCAGCGCTGTTTCTGGCGCTGCCAGTCGCAGCACAGGCGCAAGGCGCGGACCCTCTGCCTTCCTGGCGGGAAGGGCCGCGCAAGCGCGCGCTGTTGGATTTTGTCGCTGCCGTCACACGCGAAGGCAGCGGATTTGTCCCGCCCGCCGAGCGTATTGCAGTATTCGATAATGACGGCACGCTTTGGGTGGAACAGCCGGCCTATCCGCAGCTTGTCTTCATCCTGGATCGCATTCGCACCCTGGCACCGCAAAATCCCGCCTGGCAGCAAGATGCGGTGTTTCGCGCGGCCATGGCGGGCGATCTGCGTGGCGCCATGGCGGGCGGCCATGAAGGGCTGATGCGGCTCGCTGGTGCGGCGATGGCGGGCAATACGCCAGAAGCATTTCAGCAAATCGCCGCCGATTGGCTCAGAATGGCGCGGCATCCGAAATGGAACCGCACCTATCCCGCGCTGGTCTATCAACCGATGCTGGAAGTGCTGCGCTTTTTGCGCGCATCGGGCTTCACGAATTTCATTGTCTCCGGCGGCGGCGTTGAATTCGTGCGCGCCTTTGCTGAAGAGACCTACGGCATCCCGCCGCAGCATGTTGTGGGTTCAAGCTTTGCATTGAAAGTAACAGAAGATGCTGGGCGCCTGACACTGCTGCGCGAACCGCGCGTGGATTTCATTGATGATGGACCGGGTAAGCCGATTGGTATTGCACGCCATATCGGCCGGCGCCCGATTGCAGCCTTTGGTAATTCCGACAGTGATTTCGAGATGCTGCGCTACACCATGGAAGGATCAGGGCAACGCTTCGGCATGATCATTCGTCATGATGATGCGGAACGTGAATTCGCCTATGACCGTGAAAGCCATGTCGGGCGATTGGCGCGCGCCTTGGATGCTGCGCCGGCGCTTGGGTGGCAAGTAGTGTCCATGCGGGAAGATTGGGCGCGGGTGTTTGTGTAGAAGGTGTTGGGCCCGAGAAAAGTCTGGGCAAGTGATTACTCAATCCCAATTGTGCTGAGGCGATACTCACGCCACGGGCACGCTGGGCACCGGCCCACCCCGAGCTTATCCCCATATCGCCAAATCGCCAGCAGGCCACCGCCCGACATGCTATAGGTGCTCGGATGCCATGTGTAACCTTCCCACGACCTACGGCGTAAAGACCCAGGGCGCTTCTCCAGCCATGCTTGACCCATCCGCACGGGCCGCCCCGCAAGGAGTTGTCTTGGAATGCCGAGTACCTGCCTGCGAGCCTTTCCCGGGGAATCTTCCCTGATGGATAAGCCGGGCCTTGCCGCCGCCGCGCCGGATGATCGCGATGCGCGCGATCTGCGCTGGTCGCGCCTGATGGCCGCGGCACAGGCAGGGGATCGGCGCGCCTATGAGGATTTGCTGCGCGAATGCCTGCCACTGCTCCGCCAGATCTGCCGCGCCAGGCTGCGCGATGCGACCGAAGCCGAGGATGCCGTGCAGGACACGCTGCTGACCATTCATCGTGCGCGGGCAAGCTATGATGCCTCTCGCCCCTTTCGCCCCTGGCTCGTCGCCATTACCGAAAGGCGGGCGCTTGACCGTATCCGCGCTCGTGGCCGCCGTTCGGGGCGAGAGGCTGCGCTCGATCTGGCAGCCGAACTCCCGGCACCTGAAGGCAGCGCCGATGCTGCTTTGGATGCCAATCGTGCGGCGGCGAAATTGCGTGATGCCGTGCAGGATTTGCCGCAATCCCAGCGCACCGCGCTTGGGCTGACCAAGCTGCAGGACCTAACCTTACAGGAAGCGAGTGCGCGTTCCGGCATGAGTATTGGCGCGATCAAGGTCGCGACCCATCGCGCCGTGCAAACCCTGCGCCGCAGACTGACGGGGCAGGAGTAACGCGCCATGCAAAGCGAAGACCTGATCCACCGTTTGGCCAGTGATCTCCGCCCGGTTCGCCCGGCGCGGCCCCCTGGCGCGGCAACGGCGCTTTGGCTGGGGCTGGCCGCCGCCGTCATCATTGGCGCGGTGCTGTTCTGGGGCCTGCGGCATGATCTGGCGGAACGCCTCGCCAGCGGGTTTGAGGCACCGCAACTGGTCACGGCACTTGCCACCGGCGTGCTTGCCGCCTTCGCCGCCTTTCAATTGGCCTTGCCGGATCGCAGCCGGCTTTGGGCCTTGCTGCCGCTGCCCGCTGCCTTGGGCTGGCTTGCCACCATGGGCTGGGGCTGCCTGCAGGATTTTGTGAAAATCGGGCCGGAGGCCTTGCATATCGGGATCAGCCTGCCTTGTTTCAGCTTCATCCTGGGCCTTGGCTTGCCGCTCACCATGGTCATGCTTTGGCTGTCCCGCCATGGGGCCTGGTTCAGCCCTGGTCCCGTTGCGGCCTTGGGTGGCCTATCTGCCGCGGCGCTGGCAAGCATTGGCCTCAGCCTCATTCATCATTTGGATGCGGCGCTGATGGTGCTGATTTGGCATGGCCTATCGGTTCTGGTGGTGACCGCGATTGCGGCGAAGCTTGGCCCCCGGGTGATGCGGATTTCGTGGTCAGGCGAATGAAACCAAATCAGATGCGACCAATTGCTGTGTGTTTCGCTTAAAGGACAGAAAGATTTTCAAGAATGCTCGCCCTTGAAACCATGATCAGGCTATCAGCCTCCATCGGTGTGCTCAGCATCATGCTGATCCTGCAGCATGCGTTTCCGCGCCGGGCGCAGCGGCTTGCCTGGCGGCGGTGGCCGAGCAATTTCGGGCTGGTGGTGATTTCCTCCCTGCTTGTGCGGCTGCTTGTTCCAACTGCGGCGATTGGTGTGGCACTTTATGCCGAAAGCCAGGGCTTCGGCCTGCTGCGCTGGCTTGGCGTGAATGAGATTATCGGCGGCATCCTGGCGGTGCTGCTGCTGGATATGTTGATCTATTTTCAGCATCGCGTCTTTCACGCCCTGCCTATTCTCTGGCGTCTGCATCGTGTGCATCATGCGGATACGGAATTGGATGCTTCCTCGGGCCTCCGCTTTCACCCGATTGAGATCATGCTTTCCATGGGCATCAAGATGGCGGCGGTGGTCGCGCTGGGTGCGCCCGCCGAAGCGGTGCTGGTGTTTGAAGTGCTGTTGAACGCGACTGCGCTTTTCAATCATTCCAATCTTGCGCTACCGCTCTGGCTTGACCGCGTCTTGCGCTGGGTTCTGGTGACGCCGGATATGCATCGTGTGCATCATTCGGTGGTGCGCGCGGAAACCGACAGCAATTTCGGCTTCTGCCTTTCCGTTTGGGATCGGATTTTCGGCACGCATATTCCGGAACCCGCCGCCGGGCAGCTTGGCATGGTGATCGGCATTGATGAGTTCCGCGCCGATGAGGAACAGCGGCTGGATCGGTTATTGACGCAGCCTTTCCGCTGAGGGGTGTGATTGGGTGTACAGGGTGCGCTTATTGGGCTGCTCGTTGCTGCGGGTCTACGAAAAGAGTCGTTATGTGACCCTTAAATTTTACCAGCAGTATTCCGAATTGTGGACGATGACCTTCTATGGATGACGATGAAAAACCCGCCGGACCTTTATTTGCCGTTCGCCGAAACTGCAGGTCCACCCATCGTGGGTGCGGCTGTTCTGTCGTGGAGTAGGCACGATGGGGACGTTCGCTGCGAATATGAATACAGCTAGAAGAATTTGCCCTGCCTGCTAATAGAGGTCAAATTCAGAGCATTGGATAGGTGGATCACTTTTTCGGAGGGGGAATGACCGCAAAGACGAGGACACAACGGTTCAAGCGCCTTATCTCGCATGGCTTTTTTGCGCCGGAACTGCCGCCCTGTTTCGTTTCTGAGGATCTGGCTCATTATAGGGAGAGCCTCTGGACGAGTATTGAGGCTATTCCAAAGTTGCCCGGGAGTAACTATTCCGGATCAAAGCAATTTGTATCTGAGCCTGCTTGGTTCTACTTTCCAAGATATGGACGGGATGACCGAAAGCATGGTGTCCTGAATCCTATTTCTTACCTTGCAATATCGAGAGTGGTATCCGATCATTTTGTGCAGTTGAGAGCAGCATCCAAAAAATCAAAAATCAGCGCCTCTCCGTTGGTGTTTGATTGGAAGGGTAGCCGAGCTCTTTTCAGATCAAACATCGACCTTCGTGACGATTTCCGAGTGCACCTTGCGACCAGGCACGAAAGATATGTGACAGCAGATATACGAGCTTTCTTTCATTCAGTTTACACGCATGCAATTCCATGGGCGATTTACGGAAAAGAATGGGCGAAAGTGAATCGAAAAATAGAACATTATGGAAATCTTTTAGACCTTTACTGTCGAAATGCTCAAGATGGGCAAACAATAGGTTTACCCGTTGGCCCTGACACGTCGCGACTGATTGCCGAAGTCATTGCTGCTGCAATAGATCAGCACTTTACGCGCATCATAAAGATTGAGCATCAAGACGCGTCGCGCTATATCGACGATTATTCCATAGCAGTGCCAAGAGGAAAGTCCGGCGACGGCGTCATTGCCGCTGTCAGGCAAGCGGCTGCAAAATTTGAACTCGAACTAAACAACGATAAGTCGGAAGTTCATCTCACGTCTGTTCGACCAAGCACAGGGTGGAAGCAAGCAGTTCAGGTACACATTCCGCGTAGCGATGGATCGACCAACAACTTTCTTCGCTTTTTTTATGAAGTAGGCAGAGTATGCAACGAGCACCCAGCGTTAAATGTTGAGAAATTCGCATTTCAAAATGCGAGATCTGCTTTTGTGAATGCCGATGAGTGGAAAGGGGTCCAAAGTCATCTCATCAATGCTTATCGGCGTAACTCAAGCCTAATCTCGATCCTTGTTGAAGTTTTAATTTTACGACAAATCAAACACGCCGATGTAGACAAACAAAATCTTCAAGGGTTCCTCGAACGTCGGCTTCCCGATTTGGCGCAAGAGAACAGAACGGGTGAGATCATCTGGCTTTTGCTCTTGATCATAAGACTTCGACTTCGAGTGTCATCGGACCGAATCTCTCCTATATTTCATGTCGAAAACTCGATGGTCGCCCTGATGGTCACCTATCTCAATCATCATGATTTAATCGACGGCGCGATAGATCATTCTATCTGGCAGAAAAACCTAACTTCACAAGGGCTCAAGGGTCCAATGTGGTTATACGCCTATGAAAGTGTTCGCAATGGAACAAACCCGAACAAGGATGAAAATTTTATCGCACAAGATCCATTTTTCTCTCTGATTTTTAAAAGAAGAATAAGTTTCTTTGATCCATTTCGTGGTTTTGAATCCATCGGAGCTTCCCTTCGAGGTAGAAGGGCAGAGAATGCTCGCGCGAATATTCTACGCCAAGATTTCTTGGCCGATTTTGATATTGACTTGCTTGAGTTTGATGAAGACGTGATTGGTGATGAACCTTATCTGGGTTCCGACGATGCATACTAATTGCCGTTGCGTAACTGTAGCATTTGGCGTGTAAGGTGGGTGCCCGACAGAGTCGTGGGGTGCCGATAAACTCCGCTACGGGCGCACTGTGTTGTTGCAAAGGGAAATGGTTTTACCGCGCGTCAGGATACCTGAATGTTGCTGATTCGCTCGAACTTTCGTTGGGTGTCTTGTCTCATTAGCACAGCACTTGCTGTATGCGGTATACTGATTGCTATGAGAAAATTGAACACAAATCGTATCAAATACTACCAAACCAATCCCGCCGGCATCAGCTTCTCCCCACGCCGCGCTCGTTCCGCCGGGGGCAAGACATCGCAGGAAGGCCAGATGCCGCTGCCAAGCGCCGCCGCGTAACCCTCTGGCAAGCCCGCCGCGCGCATGGCCGCTGCCGCCGCCGCATGATCATACTCCAAGGGCAGGATTTCGACGCTGAGGCCCGTTTCGCCCGGCGTCAGCAGCGCAAACCAAATGCGCGGCGTGCCATCATCGGCGGGCATGCCAATCGCCCCAGCATTGATCCAAACCCCCGGCCCCACCTGCCGCGCAAAGGGAATGCCACAATGCCCGGCAATCACGCCATCGCATCCGGTGGCGGCGATTTCCGCCGCCAAATCCGCTTGCGGGGTGGAGGCGAAAATGAAGCGGCTGATATCGCTTGCCCCGCCATGCAGAACGGCAAGCCGCCGCCCATCCGGCAGAATGACCATCAGCCGCTGCGGCAAGCCCGCCATCCAGGCGCGATGCGCCGCCGTCACCTGCCGATCAGCATGCGCATACCAAGCGCGGGAGAGCAGATCGCACGCCGTCCCTTCCTCAAAACCGCAGCCGCAATCAAGCGCGCCTGCCGCCAGATTTTCCTCGCAATTGCCGGCAATCACCCAAATGCCGCTCGTCATGATCAGGTCGCAGCAGGCGGCCGCATCGGCGCCATAGGCAACAACATCGCCGGTGCAGATCACGCGCCCCGGTGGAATGCCGCGCCGGGTCGCCTCAGTCAGCACTGCGCGCGTTGCCTGTAGGTTTGAATAGGGGCCGCCAAAGACCAGCAGCGGGCCATCCGCCGCAACTTCCGTCAAAGCTGTCTGAGACATCCATCCTCCAGGCAAAGCAATCGGTCGGCAAAGCGTGCGGCCAGATCATGTTGATGCAGCGATACCACCACCGCGAGGCGATCCCGGCGCGCAAGATCCTGCAATAGGCTCAGCACATCCTCTGCCAGGGCAGGGTCCAGGCTTGCCACGGGTTCATCCGCCAAAAGAATACGGGATTGCTGGTGCAGCGCGCGGGCAATGGCGACACGCTGCCGTTGCCCGCCGGAAAGCCGATCCGCCCGCCGCCCCCCAAGCCCAGCGAGGCCAACCCGCGCCAGGCTTGCCTCTGCCAGGGCCATTTCCGCCCTGGGCCAAAGCCGCAGCGCCGCACGCCAGAAACCCATGCGGCCAAGCCCGCCGACCAGCACATTATCGCGCGCCGTCAGGCGGCTTGCCAGCGCATGTTGCTGGAACACCAGCGCGGGCTGGCTTTGCGACTCAAGCTTGCCGGAGGACGGCAAAAGCCCCGCCATGACGCGGAGCAGCGTGGTCTTTCCCGCCCCTGAAGGCCCGATCAGCGCCACCATCTCCCCCGCCGCCACGCTGAGCGAGATATCCCGCAGCACCACGCGCCCACCAAGCGAAGCGCCAAGCCCCTGCACTGATATCGCCAGCATCACAGCAACCTGGCGCGCAAGGCTGCGGAAAGCCGGTCAGCCGTCAGGGTCATGGCGACAATCAGCGCCAAAATCGCCAGCACACGGCTGAAATCCAGCAAATCCACCGCGTTTTTCAGCTCCTGCCCAATGCCGCCGGCGCCCACCAGGCCAAGCACGGTGGAAGCGCGGATATTGAATTCCCAGACATAGAGCGCCGCCGAAGCGGTTTGCGGCAATGTCTCCGGCAACAGGATCACGGCGGCTGCCTGGGCACGGCCTGCGCCGGCGCTGCGCGCGGCTTCCATGGGCGCGGGATCGGCGGCCTCCAGCGCTTCCGACCAGAGCTTGCCCAGGCTGCCAGCGGAATGCAGCGCCACGCCAAGCATGCCGGCAAAGGGGCCAAGCCCGACGGCGGCGACAAAAATCAGCGCAAAGACAAAGCCATCAATGCCGCGCAAGGCATCCAGCAAGGTGCGGATCGGGTGATACAGCGCCGGGTAGGGGTTGGCAGGCTTGGCTGCCATCAGCGCCAGGGGCAGCGCCAATACCCCCGCCAAAGTGGTGCCCAGGGTCGCGAGGGCAAGCGTTTCCGCCGCGCGCGCCGCAAGGTCTCCAAAGCCCGAAAAATCAGGCGGGAAGCCGCCCGCAATCCAGCCGGCAAGCCGGGGCAGGCCAGCCCAAAGCCGGCCCAGATCGGGCTGCACCACCCAGATACAGGCCGCCTGAACCGCAATGAACCCAATGATCCAGGCAGCGCGCCGCATCAGGCAGTGGAAAGCCGCCCGAGTGCGCGGCCTGCGGCTTCGATCGGCGCATAGGTCTCCGGCGTTGCCGCCACCCAGCCGGTATAATTGAGCGGCATGATCTGACCGGCCTCGGCTTCCGTGATGGCCAGTGCTGCCTGGGTGATGGCGGATTTGAGGCCAGGATCAAAATCGCGCCGCGCGGCCAGGGCATCATTCGGCAAGGGATCGCTGCGCCAGACCACCTTCACCTGATCCTGCCTGACACGCCCGGCGGCGATCATGGCGGCCAGGTTGCGGTCGAAATCCGTGGCAAGGTCAACCTGGCCCGAAGCGACGGAAATCACATTCGCCGCATGGCTTGCCCCATCGCGGTAGCGAAAGAAGCTGCGCGGGTTTATCCCGCGCGTCATGAACCAATGATGCGGGATCAGCCAGCCGCTGGTGGAACCGGCATCGGCGAAGGAAATGCTGCGCCCCTGCACATCTTCCGGAAAGCGGGTTATCGGCAGATCAGGCCGCGCGATGATGATGGCGTGATAGGTGGGCCGGCCCTGATAGAGCACGGTCGCCACAGCTTCCGCCCCGGCGCGGGCGCGCGCCAGCACATAGCCCCAAGGCCCCATCCAGGCGCAATCCGCCTGCCCGCTGCCCAGCGCCACCGCAATGCCGGCCCAATCGGTGGTGACGGCCAATTCATGCGGGCGGCCAAGCGCCTGGGCCAAATGGGCGAAAAACGGCGCAAAGGCGCGGCGCGTATCGCCTGCTGTTGGCTGAAAAGGGCCAACCGCAAAGCGCAAGGGGGTCGTTTGCGCCAGGGCAGGCGCGGCAAGTACTGCCAGGGGCAGCGCCATCAGGGAACGGCGGCGCATGGAAGCGATTACCGAGAACAGGCCGCACCGCCGAGCACGCAAAACCGCGCGCAATGCGGGTGGTTCAGGGTAACCGGCTGCGCTGCCTCGGCCAGGGTGGCGCCCAGTTCAAAGCGCTCATCATAAGGCAGCAGCGTGCAGGCGATCACGGCAGGACGTTCCGCCCCCTTGCGCTTCACCACCATGCGGGCGGAAGCGCACATGACGCTATCGGGCGATTTATGCAGAATGCCCCAGCAGGCTTCGGTGATTTCCGGCACCTCCGCCCTTTCATCCATTTCCGGGAATAACATCAGCGCCACGGGGTCTGCCGCATCCACCGGAATGCCGTGTTCGGCGAAAAGCGCGGCATAGCCTTGACGCATGGCGGCTTCCTGGCCCTGACCGAAGCCAAGCCTGCCGGCGACGTGTACGGTGAAGCCCTCACGCACCAGCCAGCCAAGCCCTTCCAGGGTTTTGGCAAAGCTGCCCGCGCCGCGTTCCATGTCGTGAAAGGTTTTGGCGTAGTGATCCAGGCTCACGCGCAGGATCAGGCGATCCGTGCCGAAGCGGTCCCGCAGCCGCAACAGCCCATCGGCATAGCGCCGCATGGGCTGCATGGCATTGGTCAGCACCAGGGCGGAAAGGCCAGGCCGGGCGAGTGTATCCGCCAGCATG
The DNA here is from genome assembly GCA_020249865.1 of Roseomonas sp. Taxonomy (GTDB): domain Bacteria; phylum Pseudomonadota; class Alphaproteobacteria; order Acetobacterales; family Acetobacteraceae; genus Neoroseomonas. Next base: position 27,139 of record JADCEV010000102.1, read on the forward strand.
TCAAGCAAGCCTGGGTTCATGAAAGGCTCGCCACCCGTGAAGCCGATCTGTTCCAGCGGCTCGCCAAGGGAAGCGGCCTCATTCAGATAGGCCGCGACTTCCTGAGGCGAGATATAGACAAGCGCATCATTGCGCGGGCTGCTTTCGATATAGCAATTGGCGCAGGTGATGTTGCAGAGCGTCCCGGTATTGATCCAAAGCGTCTGCAGGCCCTTGAGCGCGACGGTGGCGCGGCGTTCGCCCTTGGCGGTCACGAAAGGGTCCTGGAACTTGGCCAGGCTGCGTGGCGGAAGGCCGATGACGGACAAGAGATGCATCCTTTCGAGGATAGGCGCTGCGCCCACGGACTACGCCCTAAACTGCCTTCAGGTTACGGCTCAAGCCTTGAATTCGCTTCGGTGGTTTGCCGGGTGGGGCGCGCCAGCGCTTCCGCCGCGATCACCCAAAGGATTTTCCAGCCCGCCTTGATCGTGCCCATCAGGGTTCCCGATATCTTGGACTGGCCAATGCGGCGCCGATAGCCCACCGGCACTTCCCGCACGCGAAGCCCAAGGCGCGCGGCGCGCACCTGCATTTCAACGGTCCAGCCCCAGGTTTCATCGCGCATCTGAAGCCGCTCCAGCGCTGCCCGGCGGATCACGCGAAACGGGCCAAGGTCCGTATAGCCTATGCCCCAAATCAGGCGGATCAGCCGGCAGGCCAGCGCATTGCCAAAGCGCTGCTGCGGCGTCAGCGCGCCGGGTTCGACATCAAGGCTGCGCGCGCCAATCACCAGCTCTGCCCCGTCCTCGATGAGAGGCGCCAGCAGCCGCGGCAAATCCTCGGGCCTGTCAGAGGCATCGGCATCCATGAACAGGACCGTATCCACCGCGGGGGATAGCGCGGCGATGCCGGCAAGGCAGGCCCGGCCATAGCCGCGGCGGGGTTCGGAGACCACGCGCGCCCCCATGCCTGCGGCAATTTCCGGCGTGCCATCGGTGCTGGCGGTATCCACCACAATCACCTCAGCGACTTTGGGCAGGATGGCGTTGAGAACCTTGGGCAGCGCCGCGGCCTCATTCCTTGTGGGCATGATGACGCCGATGATGGGCGGGGCTATGGGTTTCATGGCTTGGCGCGCCGCCTGATCAGGTTTTGGCCGAGCATCATCACCACCCCCGCAAGATGAATGGCCGCGATGCCTTGCGCAAAAATCGGGCGCAGCACGGGGCCGGTGAAGGCAAAGAACAAATAGTAGATCGGCAATAGCACCGCCGGCAGCAGCAGGGCCCGACAGCCCAAGACCGCGGCAAAGGGCAGAAACCACACCGCATACCAGGGGAATTGCGCCGGTGAGAGGTAGAAGGTCGCCGCCGCAATCACCAGCACACCGCGCAAAAGCGCGCCGCCATCTGTGGGCGCGCGCCAAGCCATGGCGAGGGCAATTGCGGCGCCCGTGAGGCCCAGCAGCGGGCGCAGGATTGCGCCGGTATCTTCGCCGAGGATCGCCTCGGCCCAGGCCATCGGCGCGTTATTGACGGACCAGAAGCGCGCATAGGCATTCAGCCCGGCATCTGGCGCAGTGATGGTCGCCAGCAATGGCGCCAGAACAAGCAATGTTGTCGCACCAAAAGCGATCAAGGCGCCAAGCCAGGCGCTGCGTGGCAGCCAACGCCCGAAAAGCGGCGCCAGCAGTACAGGCCAAAGCTTCACGCCGGCGGCGAGGCCGAGCAAAACCCCAACGGCAATGCCCTTGCCGCGCAGCGTCAACAGCACCGCACCCAGCAGCAGCGGCGGCAAAAGCGCATCCACATGCGCGGCATTGGTCAACACCAGGGGCAGCAGCGGGCAACACCACCAGATCGCCACACGCATGATCGGAAGCCCCGCTTGGCGTAGCACAGCCGCCATCAGCGGCAAGGTGACAAGCTCCGCGCCCAGGATCACAAGCCGAAGGCCCGTGACATCCCAAGGCAGGATCCAATGCGCCAGCAGAAAGGCGACCTGGGCTGTGGCGGGGTAGATGCTGCGGAGCTCGGTAAAGGGAAGCCTATCCAGCAGCGCTGCCCCCGCCGTGCCAAGCTCAGGCGGCAGGCCCGCCGCCGGGGGTGCAGCCCAGGGTGAGATCCCATGCGCGGCCAGCGCCCCATCCCAAAGATAGCGCAGCGCATCCGTATCCAGCATGGGTAGCGTGCTGAACCAGGGCAGGCGGATCGCAAGGCCAAAGGCGAAAACCCCAAGCAGCACCAGCGGGCGCATGGGCAGGCGTTCAAGCGCGCCAAGCGCGGCAAACCAGGCGGCGCCGCCAAGCACGGCAAGCGCGACGTAGAGGAATATCGGCAGCGGCGGCGCAGTGGCCTCATCAGCCAGGGCGGGCGCAAGGGCCAGCATCGCCAATTGCGTCAGCGCGATGATCGCCGCTGAAATGGCCAATGGCGGGACCTTGCGCGGCGCCAATTCACCGCCCATGCGCGTAACCTGAAGCCTGCCTGCGGCGAAAACATTGAGTCGCCATCAAAGCCGGGATATCGCAATGGAAATGCCCAAACCACTGCTGCCAAATCGTCGCCTTGTTGTGGGCATGGTGGGCGCCACCATCCTGGGCGGCGCCGGCATGGCGATGGCATGGCCTTGGCGTCGCGGCCTGCCCGATCCCACCGATCCGCGCACCACGCTGCAAGCGGTTGAAGATGCCATTGCGCGACTGCTGCCGGAACCGGAGATCACAACAACGGCCTTGGCGGCACGGCTGGCTGCGGGTGAACGCATCATATTGTTCGACACGCGCGAGCCTGATGAATACGCGCAAAGCCACCTTCCGGGCGCGCTGCGCGTTGCACCAGATGCCTCTGCCAGCGCGATATTGGCCCAATACCGCGCGCTGATGGCTGATGCGACGGTGGTTGTTTATTGCTCGGTTGGGTGGCGTTCGGGTCTGGTGGTGCAGGCCATCCGGCGCGCTGCGAATGATGCGCCGGCCAAGGCGGTCTTCAATCTGCGCGGCGGCATCTTCCGCTGGCATGCCGAAGGGCGCCCCTTGGAATTCGGGCCCGGCGCTTCGGGCGTGCATCCCTTCAGCCGTGATTGGGGACAATTGCTCAAGCGCCTTGGTTAGCGGGGCGGCATGAAAAATTTCAGGTGATGGCGCGATGCGCGCGTGGCGCATGGATCAGGTGCCCGCCGGCGCATCGTTCAAGGCCCAATCATAGGTATCCTCGGCAATGCTGGTGCGACCGGCGAGGCGCTGGCGGAGCGGCGGGGCGGCGAATTGCCGGAGATGCGCGATCACCCCTGCCTCATCGCCGCCGAAATCCTCACGAAACCAGGTATAGATTGAGGATATGCGCAAGCGCCCATCCGGCAGAACGGTCACGCCGCGCGGATGATTGACATAGGCGGCGGCAGCGGCATCCAGCTCGGCTTCCAACGTCGCGGCACGCCAGACCCTTGGCCAGAGATTGGGGCAGCCGATGGAGGCGCAATTGACAGCGTAATGCACGCGCGGATCGCGAAAGAAGGGCCGCATCGTGCCGTGTTCGATATCATCAAGCGACATGCGCTTGCCCTCCACCGTGACAAGCCGCGTCCGCCAAGGCCCGATATAGCCTTTGGGGTCGAAGGGCACACCTGATGAACGGATGTCGCGAACGGAGCGCACCGGGTAGCGTTCCAGCACGACCTTGAGCGTCAGCGCATTATAGAGATTGGCCCAATAGGCGAAGGCTTCAGGCCGCGCCATGCGGGAAGGGCTGCGCGTTGCGGCCTCAGAAATCCAGGCATCAAGCGCGCGCATATCCTCGGCTGAAGCCTTCAGCGCGGCGTAGCGCACGCGCGTCACACCATCAGGTGGTTCAATGACATAACGTGCCAGCAAGGCACCAAGGCTCGCGTCAGGATTGGCAGCGGCGCGGCGCAATGGCAGCGCGGCGATGGCAAGCGCGCCTAGGGCGGCTGGAGCAAGCGCGCCAAAGGCGCGACGTGTTGGCATGATGAGCCTCCTAGGATTTCGCAAACCGCGCCTTGAGCGGAATGGCAGCGAGTGACAGCACGGCAAGCCCGATCAGGGCGCCGAGTATTTCAGGCGTCAGCACGGAACCGACATCAAAATCGCCGCCCTGCGCCAGCACATCGCCAAGCCCCGCGCCGGCCAGGCTGAACACCGCCGTGCCGGGCAGAATGCCAATCGCCGTGGTGATGACGTAGATGGGAAGGCGCACACCCACAAAGGCCGGCACCAGATTGACCAGAAAGAAGGGGAATAGGGGCACAAGACGCAGCACCAGCAGATAGGAAGCGGCATTGCGGCGAATACCCTCACCCAGGGCACGCGCCTTGGGGCCCATGCGATCCAGCGCATCCGCGCCGAAAATGCGTTGGGCGAACAGGAAAATCAGCGTGGCACCAATGGTGGCACCAAAGACCGTCAGCGCCGTACCCAGAATGGCGCCAAACAGAAACCCGCCGGACAGCGTAATGAAGACAGCGCCGGGCACTGAGAAAGCGACCGCCACCACATACAACAAAACATAGGCGCCGGCAGCGAGCAGCAGATTGGCAGCAACGAAAGCCGCCAGCGCTTCGCGATGCCGCGCCAAAGTCTCCAGAGAAAGCTGATCCGAAAGCCCGGTGGCCCGCAGCATGATCAGGATGGCGATAACACCAAGCGCCAACCAAAGCCGCCGGTCGCGCAGAAGGTTCTTGAGCTTCATGATGTCTCTGCCTTCACGGCAACCAGCGCTGCAGCAGCCCAACCAGGCGCCGCGTGCGCGCGCTGAAAAGGCTTGGCGTGTAAAAACTGCCAGCGGCCCGCTTGGAAATCTCCGACATGGTCGGGTAGGGTGCGATCATTGAAGCAATGGCGCCGATTTTCATTTTCTGCTGAATGGCTAGGCCCCAAACGCCGATCATCTCCCCAGCGCGGGGCGCCAGAATCGTGGCCCCCAGAATACGCCCGCGCGGCCCAAGGATGATTTTTGCAAGGCCTTCGGTTGCGTGTTCCGCCTGGGCGCGGTCATTGCCGGCGAGCGGTTGCAGCAGGGTGGAGATGTCATGCCCAGCCTCCCGCGCGGCTGCCTCCGTCAGGCCAACATGCGCCAATTCCGGATCGGCATAGGTCACCCAGGGCAGCGCGGCATAATCAACCTTGGCCGGCAGGCCAAACAGCGCATTCCGGATGACAATGCCCGCGTGATAGCCGGCGACATGGGTGAATTGTGGGCCACCCGAGACATCGCCTATCGCAAAGACACACCGATTGCTGCTGCGCAGGCGTTGGTCAACCGTGATGCCGCGCGGCGTCACTTCAATGCCGGCGGCTTCAAGCCCAAGCCCGGCGGTATTGGGTTTGCGCCCGGCCGCCACCAGCAGATGCGATCCTTGCACCAGCACGGTGCCCGCATTGCCGCGCAGTTCCAGTTCAACACCTGCGCCAGCGTTGCGCGCCGCCACTACCTCAATACCCTCATGCAGGGTGATGCCTTCGCGGACCAGGGTATCGCGCAGGATTGTCACCGCCTCTGGCTCATCACGCGGTAGGATGGCAGCGCGTTCAACCAAGGTGACGCGGGCGCCAAGGCGGCGAAAGGCTTGCGCCATTTCAATCCCGATCGGTCCCCCGCCCAGGACCAGCAAATGGTGCGGTCTTTCTTTCAAACCGAAGATGGTTTCATTGGTGAGGTATGGGATATCGCCAAGGCCAGGCACGGGCGGAATGGCGGCGGAAGACCCCGTTGCCACGACAAACCGGCGCGCCCGGATGCGGTGGCTGCCGGCCTGGACTTCAGCCGGCCCTGTGAAGCTTGCTGCCGCCTGAATGACGGTGACGCCAAGGCCTTCAAAGCGTTCCACACTGTCATGCGGGGCGATGGCGGCGATGACGCCCTGCACATGCGCATGAACCTTGGCGAAATCCACGACGGGTTCGTGGCTGGCGATGCCGAAAGGATCGGCATGGCGCTGGGCATGGGCGGCATGCGCCGCGGCCAGCAGCGCCTTGGACGGAACGCAGCCGGTATTGAGGCAATCGCCGCCCATCAGGTGCTTTTCGATCAGCACAACGGAAGCGCCCATCTGGACGGCACCGGCTGCCACAGAAAGCCCGCCTGACCCCGCACCGATAATGCAAAGATCCGTATGCAGAACACCATCGCGCAGCACCGGGCGGCGTGCGGCAGTTCCAGAAGACGGCGATGCGGCAGTCACGCGATTGAACCTTTCCGAGTTGGAACGCCCTTCGCTGGGGGGTGCGAAAAGGTTACGTTCAGCCCTGGCCTGGTTGGTGGGGTGGCGATGTTTCCGCCGCCGTCCAAGCCGCCAGCAAGGCGCGCGTATACCGCGCTGGACCACCTTGCACCACCGCATCAGGGAAGGGTGGCTGCCCGCCACATTCAGCCTTCAGGCGGTGAAAATCTTGGGCCTCATCCACATCATACCATTCATGCAGCACATGCACCGGCAGGCCCATTTGTGCTGCACGCGCGCAGGTTTCGGTAAAGACTGCCGCTGTACTCCAGGCCATATTGCGGAATAGTGCCGGATGAAAGCCTTTGAGCCCAATGAGGTAATAGCCACCATCCAGCGAGGGGCCGAGGACGACGCGATCACCATCGGCGCGCAGCGCAGTGATGGCTTCTTCGATCAGAATAGCAGGCAGGCTTGGGCTGTCGCTATTCATGAAAATAACGCTGTCATGCCCTGCCTGGAGCAGCGCCTTCAGACTTGCTTCCAGCACCTGCCCGACATTATCGGCCTCACGCGGGATGAGTTGCCAATCAGGGGTGAGGAGTTCGCGCAGCGCCGCTTCAGTGCCGGCAGGGCTGAACAGCGCATAGCATTGTCGGGGGAGCGTAGCAGGCAAAGCCGCCAAGGTTTCTGCAACATCACGGATGAAACAGGCGGATAGCTGGGCCGTTCGAACCTGCCCAAGCAATGGCCAAAGCCGCGACTTGCCGTGCCCGATGGCGGGGGTTTTGCAGACAAGCGCGATGGCAATCTTTGGCGTCATCATTCCGGGAGGATCAGTAAGATCTGCTTTACGTGGCGTTGAGCGTATAGGTTACACACGGCGACGTCGGAAAAACTATGGCGCCGTTTTTGATAGTTTTGACCCAAGGAGCCGGATTCCGAATACTTCAGGCAGTGATAAAGCCTAGTTTGGCCTATACACCTTCCAGTTGTGACCAAGTAGCGGACCGGAGTTAACATTACCCATATTGAACTCAGGGCACCAGTTGGTAGGCGCTATCCAGATGGCCTTTCCGATATCCGTCAGCGGTCGCCATCATTCCACCATCACAACCGGTGTTCTATGATAGGCCCTATCCCACCATTCTCTTCACCACCTGCAAATTCAGCCCGCCGCCGGCAGATCAACCGTGGACAGGCTCACATTCCGCGCCGTCACGCGCACCTTGTCATTCGACCAGACATGGCAATCCAGCACAAAGGCAATGCTGCTCGTATCAAGCGATGCATCCGCGAAATCCCCCCGCCTTGCGCCGGGCACCGTTACATCGGCATTGGTCGTCGCACTGGGCGCAATGCTTGGCAGATCCCAACTGGCGGAAAACATCAGCGTCCGGCCGCCAGCGGGTAGCGCGGGGCAGCCGGAAAGCACCGCCGGCGCGTCTTCGGGCAGGCCGTAAAGGCGCAGCGCTTCCAACTCAATTTGCCCGTCAAAGCCAATGATCCCGATTTGCGCAAAGGCTACCTCTGGCCCAAAGCGCACGGTCTGGCGGCGGTTTAGGTCGCTCTCCTGCATCACCGCACCCGCCTGCCAGGTTTTGGAGGTCGGCGCCCATTGCAGCGTGGTGCCGGATGCCAGCGCATCGCCGGCGATGTTCTCCCGCACAAGGCCGGCGCCATCAAAGCAGCGCAGACAAAGCCGCCCGCCATCGGCACCGCCCACCAGCCAATGCGCCAGCGCGAATTCCTTGGCGTGGGTGGTCTGCACAACAAAGGCGACGCCGCGATTGGGGTTCAGCAGCAGGCCGCGCGCAGTCGGCGTGATGCCATTCAGCCCATTCCAGGACAGCGCTGCCATGGTGGTCTCAGCGGTGGTGGAAGTGGCCATGATGCAGGCGCCTTCCACTCCAATCTCCGTGCCGCTCTGCCAGAACGCAGCGGCGCGGATATTCGGGATATGCGCCAGCAGCCGCGTGAGGCGCGATGTCGGCGCGCGGTGGCGGTTGAATACGGCATTGCCGGCGCGGGTCGCGCTTGGGGTGTAGTCCACGCCAATGGCATAGCTCTGCGCCCAGGCGACATCATATTCGCAATCCGTTGCGGCGGCGGTGTGCCGCGCGGCAAAGGGGGAACACCCCTCCATCCGCATATTACGCGCGATTATGGCCGTGCCGTTTGTCTCATTCAAAAAGGGAATGGCGCTATTGGGGTCAAGCTGACGCAGCTCGAAATTCGGCGCGTCAAAGACATGGCGATTGTGGTTGTTATAGGCATCCGCGGCACCGCGCGAAAACCGCACGCCAAAACGGTCCAACGCTGGATTGATACCCGTCCCGCAGGCGAAATGCCCGCCATAGTATCGGATGGAGGTATTCCAGGCCGTCGCCGTCGCGGCATGCGCATCAAGCCCGTAGCGATTGTTGAGGATGCGCCCCAGGATCAGCGTGCTATCCTCAAAGCCCCGCCCATCGCCCAGCGTGCGCAGCCCAATGGTGAACCCGGAAACCAGGCGCAAATCGATCAGTGAGGAATCCAGGTTGCGTGCCAGGATGCCGATATCATCCTCACTGACCCAATCGGATTGGATCTGCCGCGTCACTTGCAGGCCGAGATAAAGCTTTTCGCCATTGCGCGTGGTGCCGCCATCACCCAGCGTCAGCACGGTGGCGGGCGCATTGGTGGCGCCTGTGTACTGGATCACCCCCTGCATGATCAGCCCACGCGCGCCGCCGCCGAGCACAACGCCGGCATCCACGCGCCAAGTCCCGGGCGGGATGATGGCAAACTTCTTGTCTGCCGCCGCGCGATCAAAACAGGCCTGGATGGCCGCGCGGTCATTCGCCGCGCCATCGCCAAGCCCGCCGAAGTCAAAGGGCAGCACGGCTTCCCGGTCGCGCAGATATTTGGCCAGATCGGTCTTGGAGATATTCTGCCCCAGCACCAGCAGATCATCGATGCGTGCGGCCATGGCAGCGCCCCTAGATTGCGGTAGCGGTGACCGGGCCGATCAGCGCGGAGACATTGCCCTCGGCCGAGACAGAACGCAGCCAATACCAGCGGGCATCAGCGACACTGAGCCCGGTGCGGTCCCAGGGCAGCGCTGTCGGTTCGCTGGCAAGCTTCACGGCCTGGGAGAGATTGGCGCTGCTCGCCTCAAACACCTGCAAGCGTACCACCTCCGGCGGCAGGATTCCTGAAAGCCGCACACCGCCCGCAATGCCAAGCGCCGCAAGCGCAGTGACGCCGCCCGGAATGGCGGCCTCCTGCCAGCCAGAAACCGCGCCACTGCGGGCCACGGCGCGGAGCCTGAACGCCGTCGGCTCGCTGGTGGCGATAGAGGCAGCAGTGGCGCTCAGCGCCCCGCCATAGCCCTGCCAAGCCGCCACAGAGGCCGGACGGAATTCCAACTCATAGCCGGACAGATAGGCACTACCGACCGCCGCCCAGGAAAGGCTGAGCGCAGTGAACGCTCTTCCCGCCGGTGTTTCCACATTGATCGTGGCCGGCGCGGCAATCACGCCTGGGTTGGGCAGCACCACTGATGGGCTATCGCCGGTCGCACGTTCATCCACGGCCGGGTCCCAATTCCAGATGGCGGGATCCTCCTCCGCCAGCGTCAGATCAACGCCGCCATCGGGCGCCAACCGCCAGCCCGTCACCCGCGCAGGGAATGGCCCCAGCCGGTCAAGCGCCAGCGTCACGCTATCCCAGGGCCGCAGCCGTAGCGCCGATAGATTAGCCGGAAAGGCCACCTCACGCTGGCGGCGATTACGTTCCAGTTCGGCCTTCATGATGCGCTGCACGGTCGCAACCGAAGTCGTCAGCGGAAATTCCATGCTGCGGTAAATCGCCTCACCCCCATCCTCGGCCACGTAATTCGCAGCGAGCAAGGGCGGCGCATCGGTCGGCTGCCAGTTTTTCGCAGGGTCCACGTAAACCGCGCGCACGCCGTTAAAGAGGTCCCGGCGCGGCCTGCTGCCCTGGATGGTGACATCTCTGCGCAGCGCATTGGCATTGAGCGTGGTCACAGGCAGCGCGGGGCCACCCGCGTGAACAAAAAACCGCCCGCCCGAGACCACCATCGCCCCCGCCATGGCGGCAACGAGCTTGCGGGTGATGGCAATCTTTCCTTCGCCAAGGGAGACACGGCCATTGACCGTGTAGCGCTTTTCATAGACGCCAGCGCGCGTGCCGATCAGCTCATCACAGATATTGGCGGCAGCAATCAGGGCGGGGATGTCGATATCATCCCAGGTAGCCTTCCAGCCAAAGGGTGCGGTGAGATACCAGGCAAGGCAGAGCGCAGGATTATCCGACCAGCCAGTGGTGTTCGTGCGCGGGTCGAGAATGCTATTCGCGCCTTGCACCAGCGCTGCGATGTTGGGCGGGCCAGATGGAAAGGCCTGGGCAGTGATTTTGAGCCGCACCGCGACATAGGCGCGCCCGCGGCCGCGATGATTGGCGGTCCATTTCCCGGCGGTCTCGGCGATCAAATTCGCATTCGCTACCTGATCCGCCGCGCCCAAATGGCGATCAATCCGCACCAGCCCATTGTACTTCGCGTCCGTGGCCAGCGTATCGCCTAACCAGACATCGCCGATGGATTGCACGCGATGCGCGGCAAGCACGACGACAGCATAGAAATACCCATCAGCGCGGCCCTGATCATCGGTCGCGGAATGGATGAACACGATGGGCCCGCCCACCTTGCAGCGGCCAAAGACGATCTGGTGTTCTGTGAGCGGCTGGCGAAAGGATTGTGTGCGCCCGGCGCCAGGGGCGGTCGCGTCATCCCCCGCGCGGGCGGGGATGACCGGGGCTGAGGGCGGGCGCGTCGGAAAGACCGAATTGCCGACGCTGGTAATGGCAAAGGCAGTACCGGCACCGACCAGCGCGCCGATGATGCCACCACCGACAGCGGCTGAGGCCACCGCGCCAACGGCGACGGCGATGATCGGGATGGCGACGGGCATATCAACCGATCCTCCAGGCTATGCTGCATTCCGTAATTGCTGCGGTGGTCAGGCCATGCGTCCCGACGAAAACCGCGCGCCCGGCTTCGACCACCACGCCAAGGCGCGGGGGATCACCGGCCAGGACGATATCGCCGGGCCGCGCAAAGGCTGGCGCAATGCGTAGAAAGCCTGCGCTATCGGCCGAGGCCGCAAGGCAGGGCAGGATCTTCACGCTGGGCTTATGGCCCGTCACGGCCTCAACAGCGGCAATGGCAAAACTGGCGCAGTTCCAATGCCGGGCTTCAAAAGGACGCGCTTCCGCCGCCGACAGCAAGGCCGCCAGCCGCGCAGCCCAATCCCCCCGCCGCATCACTGCGCCGGCAGCCGGATTTCCACCTCCTGCAAGGCGGGTACATATTCGAAAAAGCGGTCGCCCTGATATTCCGCCTGCTGGTCCGCATCCGTGTAACGACGCACCTCAGCGCGTTCGAGATCCACGAGGCGGCTTTCGCAGGTCAGCGCAATCCGCGCCTCGGTCCCATCCGTCACTTCCATCACATCCATCAGCCCGGCCCAAAGCGGGAATGGATCCGCGACAAAAGCACCCTCGGCATCCAGCAGCACGCCCCAAAGCCGCGCCGGGCGCAGGCGAAAGCTGCGCTCTGCCAGCGCGATATCCACCACCTCTTGCGGCACAGGTGAAAGTGAAAGGGTCAACCGCACCGCACGCAATTCAACGGTTTCCTCAATCTCACTGACAGCACCAATGGCCCCCAGCCCCTCAAACACCTTGCCGGCCCAATGCAATGGCCCGATCCCCGTCCAGGCGCGGAAAAAGCCCGAGGCGAAATCAAGCTCTACCAGCACAACAGGTGCCGCGATGGGTGATGCCGCCGCCGCGATGGCAGCAGGGGTGAGGCGTGGCGACGGGGTGCTGCCTAACATTACAACGCCTCCTCAAGCCGGATGGTGATCGCCGTGAAACGCCCTGGCCGCGTTGGATTGGCCGCCTCATCATCCGAGACCAGGCGCATCGGCACGGTGGGCTTGGTCAATACCAGGGGCTGGTTCACCAGCAGCGCCTCACGCAATGGCGGTGCAATCGGGATGGTCGCAGTGCCAGTGCCGGATGCGGTGATGGCCTCGGTCGCGATATAAAGCCGCCCGGTAAGGCCGATCATATCCCCGGCACCAATCGCGATAGCATTCGGATACCAACCCTGCGTCTGGATCGACAGCGCCCCACGCGGCGCGCCCGTGGCCAAGGCGGGATTGCCCGATCCCACCACAAAGCCCGTGCCATCGGTAAAGATGGTCGCATCATCAAAGGAGAATGGCCCGCTTGGCACCTGGCCCTGGCTGCGCGGATCACCACTGCGGAATTCCCGCCGCCAATCATAGATCCTGACGGTATTGAGCGATCCCCCCAACGCCGCCAGCAACCCTTCCAGAATGCCGGCGCGCACGCGGTCCAAAGGATCAAAGCTCGCCTGTGCCACCCAGCGCGCACCTTCGCGCCGCAGCACCTGCGCCTGGCGCGTAATGGGCGAGACAAAGCGCGTGGTGTTGTGCTGCAGATAGAATGTCAGCCGCGTCGG
>JADCEV010000103.1 GCA_020249865.1 Roseomonas sp.
CACCGCGCCCAAAGCCACGGGCTTGGCGTAGCTTTTCACATCCGCCATGCGCCCGCGCATGTAGGGATCGAGCGAGAGATACTGCGCGCGCACCAGAATCTGACCTTCGCCAGGTTCGGGCGCTGCGGTTTCGACAATGTCGAAATCCTCCGGCACCGGGGCGCCGACGGGGCGGCGCTTCAACAGGATTTGCAGATTGCTCTCAGCCATGGGGGTCTCCTTCAATGCCTCTTCTTGCACGGCCAGCGGGGATGCGAAAATAGGGCGCTGACAAGGGCGGCCTTCTGACGCAGTCTCCGGCCCCTTATTGCTGGAGATTCGCCATGCCCCTGCCCGAAACCGAGACCCTGCAACTCGAAAGCCCCGAGCCACACATCCAGATCGTTCGCCTTAATCGGCCAGAGGTTTCCAACGCCTTCAACACGCAAATGGGGCGGGATTTGCACACGGTCTGGTCGGCGCTGATCGCCGAGCCCGGCGATATCCGCTGCGTCATCCTGACCGCGACTGGTGGGCGCGCCTTTTGCGCGGGCGGCGACCTCAAGGAACGCAAGGGCATGACGGATGCCGCCTGGCGCCATCAGCATGAAATCTTTGAGCGTGCCTTCTGGACCATGCTGGATTGCCAAATCCCGATCATCGCCGCGGTAAATGGCCATGCCTATGCCGGCGGGTTGGAATTGGTGCTGGCATCGGACTTTGCCTATGGCGTGACCGGCACGCGCTTTGCGCTGACGGAAGTGACAATCGGCATCATGCCAGGTGCCGGCGGCACGCAAACCCTGCCGCGCATTGTCGGCGAAAGGCGTGCCAAGGAAATCATCCTGACCGGCAAGCCTTTCACAGCGGAACAGGCGTTGGAATGGGGCATTCTGAACCGCGTCTGCGCGCCAGATGAAGTGCTGCCCGCAGCACTTGAGACCGCGCGCGTCATCGCCGGCAATGCGCCGCTTTCCATCCGCCAGGCCAAGCGTTCGATGCATTTCGGCTTGCAGATGGATTTAAGAAGTGCGCTGCGCTTTGAAGTGGAATGCTACAATCAATTGGTGGGTACGGAAGACCGGCAGGAAGGCATTCTGTCCTTCAACGAAAAGCGCAAGCCGGTGTTCAAGGGAAGATGATCAAGGTCGCGGTCGAAAGCCCGCATCAGGATGAAATCGCAGCGCTGCTCCGCCAATCCGATGCGGTGGCGGCGGCGCTTTACCCCGGGGCCTTTCGCCGCGCGATCACCCCGGCATCCTTGGACGTGCCAGAGGTAAGCCTATTCGTCGCACGCATCGCTGAGCACGCCATTGGTTGCTGCGCGCTGCTTGATCGCGGTGATGGCTCGGCAGAAATCAAGCGCATGATTGTGGATGAGGCCCATCGCGGCAGCGGTGCCGGTGCTGCCCTGTTGGCCGCACTGGAAGCGGAGGCAGCGCAGCGCAGCATTCATACGCTTTTGCTTGAAGTAGGTATTCGAAATGAAGCGGCTTATGCGCTTTACTGCCGCGCAGGCTTCACGCCCTGCGCGGCTTTTGCACCCTATAAGCCAGCCCCGATAAGCCGTTTTCTGGCGAAATCGGTTTCAGCCAAGGGGTAGGGCGAAGATCACTCACCAAGCGTCGTTGAAATCCAAGTCTTCAGCGCACCCTTCGGCAGCGCGCCCACCTTGGTATCCAAAGGCTTGCCATCCTTGAACAGGATCATCGTCGGGATACCGCGCACCGCATATTCATTCGGTGTCATCGGATTCTCATCAATATTCACCTTGGCGATGGTGAGCTTGCCGGCATATTCCGCCGCAATCTCATCCAGGATCGGCCCCACCATGCGGCAGGGGCCGCACCATTCGGCCCAGAAATCCACCAGCACCGGGCCGCTGGAATCGAGCACATCGGTCTTGAAGCTCTCATCAGATACGGCCTTGGTCAGATCACCCATGGGGGTCTCCATCGAATCGCGGGCAGCGGAATGCGCTGCCCTTCTTACAACCGAAAATCGTGTCTCACCGCCCCGGGGTCAAGAAGGGGGGTGTTCAACCGGCTTCCCGGCCTGCCCCCAACCGAGCATGGCCTTCAACCTTTCCCGCAGGCTTTGGAAAGTCACGTAAAGCATCGGGATCATGAAAATCCCGATGGTGGAGGCCGCGAGCATTCCCCAAAACACCGGCGTGCCGACCGCGCGACGGCTGATCTGCGAAGCACCTTCCGCCACCACCAGCGGATAAAGCCCAAGGATGAAGGCGAAGGAGGTCATCATCACCGCGCGGAACCTGAGTTTCGCCCCCAGCACCGCCGCTTCCTGGATGGATTTCCCGTGCAATTCGCGCTGTTCCTTGGCGAATTCAATGATCAGAATGCCGTTCTTCGCGGCAAGCGCGATCAGCACCACAATCCCGACCTGGGCATACAAATCAAGCGAAAGCCCGGCGGCACCAATGGACGCAATGGCCCCCAGCACCCCAACCGCCACCGAGAGCAGCACGGGAACGGGGATGGTCCAGCTTTCATAAAGTGCGACCAGGAACAGAAAGGCGAAGAGCACAGCAAGGCCCAGGATCATCGCTGTCTGCCCGGATGCTGCCTTTTCCTGATAGGCCGTGCCGGTCCATTCATAGGAATAGCCCTGCGGCAAGGTGGTGGCGCTTATTCTTTCCATCGCGGCCAGCGCATCACCGCTGCTCCGCCCGGCGGCGGGTTCGCCATTCACTGTCAGGCTGCGCACGTTATTGTAGCGCACAATGCTTTGCGGGCCGAAATCCACCCGGATATCGGCCAGTGCGCGGATCGGCACCATTTCGCCATTCGCATTGCGGACATGCACGCGGAAGATGTCTTCAACCGAAGCACGATCCGCTTCCTCAGCCTGCAAGCTTACGCGCCAGCTTCGGCCAAACAGGTTGAAGTCATTGATGTAATAGCTGCTCATGGTCGCTTGCAGCGCGGCAAAGACATCGCTGATCGAAATGCCGAGCACCTGTGCGCGATCCCGATCCAGATCAAGAAAGATCGAAGGTGCTGCCGCCGAGAAGGTGGAGAATACCCGATTGAGCGTGGGGTCCTGATTGGCCGCAATCACCAGCGCGCGCATGGCTGCCGCCATTTCGGCGACCGGCCGACCTTCCAGATTCTGCAATTGGTATTGGAAGCCGCCGCCTGTCCCAAGACCAATGATGGGCGGCACGTTGAAGGGCACCACCAGGGCCGGCACTTGCGCCGTGCCGCGCGCGACTGCGGCCAATAGCGCATCCACCTTGGCCTCGGTCGCCGTGCGTTCCGCAAAGGGCTTCAGCGTCACAATGAAAAACGCGCTATTGGATTGCGCCAGGCCATTCAGCATCGAAAAGCCTGATACGGCCTGCACCGCCTGCACGCCAGGCAGGGGCTGGATGATCGCCTCCACCTGCTGGCTCAATTCGCGCGTGCGGTTCAAGGATGCGCCATCCGGCAATTGCATTTCAACGAAGAAGGCGCCCTGGTCTTCCTGCGGCAGGAAGCCGGTCGGCGTGCGGCTGCCAATGCCATAAATCCCGAAGGCAAAGACACCAAGCAGCACAAGACTGAGCGCTGAAAGCCTGACAAGCCGTGCGACAATCGCGCCATAGCCATCGCGCACCGCATCAATGAAGGCCGAAATCCGGCCCATGATGCCCTTCTTTGGCCCGTGATGCGCCTTCAGCAATATGGCGCAAAGTGCCGGTGAAAGCGTCAGCGCATTAATGGCGGAAAACAGCATGCCGATACTGACGGTCACGGCGAATTGGCGGAACAGCTCACCAGAAATACCGGGGATGAAGGCCAGTGGCACAAAGACCGAAAGCAGCACCATGGTGATCGCCACAATCGGCGCGGTGATGCCTTCCATGGCAAGCTTGGTGGCTTCAGGTACCGAAAGCTCAGGATGATGTTCCATGGTGGCTTCGACATTTTCCACCACCACAATCGCGTCATCCACCACAATGCCAATGGCCAGCACCATGGCGAGCAATGATACGGTATTGGCCGAATAGCCCATGGCGCTCAGCACCGCGAAGGTGCTGATCAGGCTGACCGGCACCGCAATCAGCGGAATGATGGTGGCGCGGATCGAACCCAGGAACAGGAAGACCACAATCACCACCAGCACAAAGGCTTCCAGCAGCGTCTTGATCACCTCATGAATGGTCAGCTTTACAAACAACGTAGTGTCATAAGTCACTTCATAGCCAAGCCCAGCCGGAAAGCGCGTGGATAATTGGCGCATGGTGGCGCCAACACCTTCAGCCACACCAACCGCATTGGCGCCGGGCGAAAGGAAGACCTGCACCAGCAGCGCGGCACCGCCATTCAGCCGCGTTTCAATATCCTGGTTCCAGGCGCCGAGTTCGAGGCGCGCGACATCGCGCACACGCAAGACGCTGCCATCCTGATTGGCGCGAATGATGATGGCGCCGAATTCATCCGTGGTGACCAGCCGCCCCGTGGTGGTGATATTGAGCTGATAGGATGTATCCTCGGTCATTGGCTGGGCGCCAACGCGCCCAAGCGGTGCCACCTGGTTCTGCTTCTGGATCGCGCCGATCACATCCGCCGGCGTCAGGCCAAGCGCGGTCAGGCGGTCTGTCTGGAACCAGATGCGCATGGAATAATCGCGCGTGCCGAACATCTGCGCGTCGCCCACACCAGGCACGCGGCGGAGCGCATCAAGTATGTTGATCGTCACGTAATTGCTGATGAACAGCGGATCGAGTGACCCGTCGGTCGAGCGGATCGTGATCACCTGCAGGATGGCCGATGATTTCTTGCGCACGGTCAGCCCAAGGCGCTGCACTTCCTGCGGCAATTGCGCCAGCGCCAATTGGGCGCGGTTGTTCACGTTGGTGGTGTTCTGGTCTGGGTCCGATCCCACGCGGAAGGAAACATTGAGCGTATAGGAACCATCATTGCCGCTGGTGGATTGCATATAGATCATGCCATCCACGCCATTGATCTGGCTTTCCAGCGGCTGGCCCACGGTTGCTTCCACCACCTCGGCCGAGGCGCCGGGGAAATTCGCGGTCACTGACACCTGCGGCGGCACGATATCAGGGAATTGCGCCACCGGAATGCGCAGCAGCGAAATCAGGCCAGCAATCGTTGTCAGGATCGCGATGACAATCGCGAAGCGCGGGCGATCAACAAACAGCTTTGAGATCATGGCGCGTCAGCCCCGCCTTGGCGCTGAGCCGGGCATCGCGCCACTCGGCGTGGTTGGTGCTGGCTGAGGTGTCACCGCCGCGCCAGGGCGGGCGCGTTGCGCGCCTTCCGTGATCACCAATTGGCCAACCTCAAGCCCTTCGGTCACCACCAATTGGCCGCCCAGCCCGCGTGTGGTCTTCACGCGCTTGACCTCCACCTTGTTCTCGGCGCCCACCACCAGAACAAAGCTACCGGCTTGGTCTATCTGCAAGGCGGATTGTGGAATGACGATGGCCTGTTCAGGGTCACCCGCTTCCACCACCACCGTCACCGCCTGGCCATCCACCAACAGTTTTTGCGGATTGGGGATCATCGCCTGCACCAAGACGGAATCGGTCGCGCGATTGGTCGTGACATCAATGAAGTCAAAGCGGCCCGTGCTGTCCAGCATGGACCCATCAGGCAGGCGCACGCGTACCTTGATGCGCTCCGCCGCATTATCGCCGCCTTCGCGGCGGACTTGCAGCAATTGCCGCTGTGTCACCGGAAAGCTGATGCGGATCGGGTCATCGCGCACAATCGTGACCAGCGTGCCGGTGCTTGGGCTGACCACATTGCCGGGGCTGAGCGGCGAACGCCCCGCGCGGCCATCAAAGGGGGCGCGGATTTCGGTATAGTCGTAATTGATCTCAGCCTGCTGCAACTGCGCCTCGGCCGCCGCGACCTTGGCCTTGGATTCAGCCTCGGCGGTGATGCGGTCATCCAATGTCGCTTGCGGAATGGCGTTGGTTTTCACCAATTCCCGCCCGCGTGTCACCTGCGTGCTGGCATTGGCCAGATCGGCGCGCGCGCTATCCACCTGGGCGCGGCGGAGTGCGACTTCGGCCGCGAAGGGCGGCTGTTCCAGGGTGAACAGCAATTGCCCGGCCTTCACCGCATCGCCTTCATTGAAATGCCGCGCCTGCAAAAAGCCCGTCACGCGCGCCACAATGTCAACGCGGTCAATCGCTTCCACGCGGCCAATGAAATCCGCGCCGCGGCTGATGGCCTGGCGTTCCACGCGGCTGACAAAAACCGCGGCCGGCGGGGCGGCGGCTTGTTGGCGGGCGGGGGCAGTTTCTTCCTTGCAGCCGGATAGGATGGGCAGGGCCAGGGCCAGTACCACCGGTAGCGCCAGGCGCGCAGCGCCCTTTTGGTCACGCAAAGCCATGGTGGTCATTCTCCCTCAACCAAGACGCGGCGCAACGCCGCTCGATAAACCTCACCGGAAGGCTAACAGGCTTGCGCGGGCCTGGGTAGCGCTGTCTGCCGGCGCCGTTTCCCAGCATCCCAAACCGGGCTAGAGGAGGCGCGATGACGCCCAAAGCCCATCCCCGATGCTCAAGCGGCTGATCCGCCATCCTGCCGCCCAGGCGCTGCTGGCTTGGCTGGTCGGGCTCTATCTCCGGCTGATCTGGGCCACCACGCGCTGGCAGCTTGAAGGCGCCGAACATGCCAAGCTGAAGCGCGGGGAGCCGATGATCCTCGCCTTCTGGCATGAATGCCTGCCGCTCGCCGCCCAGGGCTGGCGGCTCATGGGCCAGCAGATTCCGGCGGTCTCGGGGCTGCGCGCGCAGGCGCTGATTTCGCGCCACCGGGATGGAAGGCTGATCGCCCGCGCTGTGGCGCCTTTTGATGTGGAGGTGGTGCATGCCTCATCCTCGAAGGGTGGGGCGGCGGGGCTCCGCCAGCTTTTGCGCGTGCTGGACGGCGGCGGGGTCGCGGTGATCACGCCCGATGGCCCGCGCGGCCCGGTACGAGAAGCTGCACCCGGCATCGCTCAGCTTGCGGCTTTGGCGGGGCTGCCGGTGCTGGCCTGCGGGGCGGCATCATCGCGCATGCGCCGGGCAAGGTCCTGGGACCGGATGCGCTTTCCGCTGCCCTTTGCCCGTGCCGTGGTGGTGATCGAAGCGCCCATTACGGTGCCGCGCGAAGACCCGGCCAGCGCCTTGCCTGCCATCACGGCAGCGCTCAATCGCGCGACGGAGCGCGCCGATCAGGCGGTGGCGCGATGACGCCCCCCAGCCTTTCGGCGCGCATCCTGGCTGGCACTTGGGCGCTGCTCGCGAGCGCCTTGGCGCCCTTCCTGCCCTTCTACCTGCGCCGCCGCGTCGCCAAGGGGAAGGAAATCGCCGAACGCCTGCCCGAACGCCAGGGCCATGGCGCGGCGCGCCCTCAGGGGCGGCTGGTCTGGTGCCACGCCGCCAGCAATGGGGAAACGCTCTCCCTGCTGCCATTGCTGGAGGCTTTGGCGAAGCAGGATCCGGCGCTGTCCTTCCTGGTCACCACCGGCACGGTTACGTCCGCGCGCTTGCTGCAACAAAGGCTGCCGCCCGCATTGGCGCCGCGCACGCAGCATCGCTTTCTGCCCTTGGATGTGCCGCGCTGGGTGGCGCGGTTTCTGGCGGGCTGGCGGCCTGACCTGGCCGTGATCGTGGAATCGGAACTCTGGCCCAATATGCTGGCGGCGGCGGGCCGGCAGGGCGTGCCGTTGGCGCTGATCAATGCGCGCATGTCGGCGCGCTCCGCCAAGACCTGGGGCTGGGCGCCCGGTTTCGCGCGGGGCCTGCTTGGGCGTTTCGGGCTGATCCTGGCGCAGACCGACGCCGATGCGGCGCGGTTTTCCGCCTTGGCGGGGCGTGAGGTGCCCTGCTGGGGCAATCTGAAATATGCCGCGCCGCCCCTGCCGGCTGACGGCACCGAACTCGCGCGGCTGCAAGCTGCCTGGGCGGGAAGGCCGGTGTGGCTCGCCGCCAGCACCCATCCGGGGGAGGATGAAATCATCCTGGCCGCGCATCGGCTGCTTGCAGCAGAGCAACCCCGCTTGCTGACTGTGATCGTGCCGCGCCATCCGCCGCGCGGGCCGGAGATTGCGGGTTTGGCGGGGGATTTGCCCGTGGCGCGGCGTGGCGCGGGGCAGGAAGCCGGGCAGGGGGTTGCGGTCTATGTCGCGGATACGCTTGGCGAATTGGGCTTGTTCTATCGCCTGGCTCGTGTGGCACTGATTGGCGGGTCCCTGGTGCCGCATGGCGGGCAAAACCCGTTGGAAGCCGCGCGGCTTGGCTGCCCCATCCTGATCGGCCCGCATCACTTCAATTTCGCTGAAATCATCACCCGCTTGCGCGCGGCCCATGCCCTGGCCGAAACCCCGGATGGGGCTGGGGCAGCACAAGCGCTGGCTGCCCAGGTCGCGCGCCTACTGGCCGATCCCGCCGCCGGGCAGGCCATGGCAAGGGCGGCGGCGGCGCTGGCGCAGGATCAGGCCGGCCTGCCAGAGCGCATCGCGACAAGCCTGTTGCCCTTGATCCGCCCGGCGCGGTAGCATCCCCTCACCGGGAAGGACCAGTCCAAGAAAACTCGGGGCCCTTACCGCAAAGACGGCGAAGCCGCGCGGATCGGGAAGCCCCAGGAAAAGTCATCCTTGCTGTGCTCGCCATGGGCGCGATGCCAGCACTGCGGAAGGTTTGAACGGTTTCAACTGATGCGAGCGCCTGAATTCTGGAGCGGTAAGCCTGGTGTGGCGGCGGCCTTGCTCTCGCCCATTGCGGCGCTTTACGCCGCAACCACGGCGCGGCGCATGACGCGCCATGGTCAGAAGCTTGCCTTGCCCGTTATCTGCTGCGGCAATGCCACTGCGGGCGGCGCGGGCAAAACCACGGTGGCGCTGGATCTTGGTGAAAGGCTCAGCGCGCGCGGCCTGGCGCCGCATTTCCTGCTGCGCGGCTATGGCGGGAAGCTGAAAGGCCCAGCCCGTGTTGACCCGGCAGCGCATGACAGCCGCGCGGTCGGCGATGAGGCTTTGCTCCTGGCCGCCATCGCCCCCACCTGGGTTTCGGCGGATCGCGCGGCCGGCGGGGCGGCGGCTGAGGCAGCCGGGGCGCAGGCGATCATCATGGATGATGGGCTGCAGAACCCGACGCTTGAGAAAACACTCTCGCTGCTGATCATTGATGGGTCCTATGGCTTCGGCAATGGCCGGGTGATCCCGTCAGGACCGCTGCGCGAACCCGTGGCCGCCGCCGCCGCGCGCTGCCAGGCCGCCGTGCTGATTGGTGAGGATGAAACCGGCGCGCTGGCGCAACTCCCGCCCGGCTTGCCCGTGCTGCGCGCCCGGCTGGTGCCGGGGCCGGAAGCCGCCGCGCTCGCCGGCAAGCCCGTGGTCGCCTTTTGCGGCATCGCCAATCCGCGCAAATTCTTCTCAACCCTGCAGGAAGCCGGCGCCGTGCTGGCCGCGCGCCATCCCTTCGCGGATCACTACCCCTTCGATGATCAGGAAATCCGCGACCTCCTGGCCGAGGCGGAAAAGCTCCGCGCCATCCCGGTGACAACGCGCAAGGATATTGTGCGCATTCCCCCGGCGCTGCGCGCGGGCATTCAGGTGGTGAGCATCGCCCTTGCCTGGGACGATGCGGCGGAGATTGAAGCGCTGCTGAATAGGGTTATCCCAGAAAAATCTTGACAAACCGTCCGGACGGTATAGTTAAGGGGGTATGGATACCCAAGCCCCCGACGCTGAGCATTTTCAAGCCAAGCCTCTTGGCTTGGCGACTCGGAAAATGCGATCAAACAATAAATCGGATCAGGTTGGCGACGCGAATGCGTTGCCAACCTGCTCCGATGCGCCAACGCGCATCCTGGATGCGGCTGAAAACCTGATCATCGCCCGCGGCGTCGGCGCCATGACGCTCGAAGCCGTGGCGCGCGAAGCCGGGGTTTCCAAAGGCGGCTTGCTCTATCACTTCGCCTCCAAGGAAGCGCTGTTGGAAGCGCTGCTGGGCCGGCTTGCTGGCTTCATTGCGCAGGAATTCGCCGCCTGCGTCGCTGCCCAGCCGGAAGGGCCGGGGCGTGTGGCGCGTTCCATGCTGGAATGGGGCTTTGGCGAGGGCGACTTGGCCTGCAATGAACGCCATCAGCGCGCCGGTGCGGTCTTTCTGGCGGCCTTCCATCATGACCCCGCGCTTTTGGCACCGATGCGCGCCGTGATTGCCGAAATGCGCGCGGCTGTCGCCGCTGATGGCCTGCCGCCTGGCCATGGCGCGGCGATCATGGCGGCCGGGGATGGGTTGTTCATGGCGCGGCTATTCAGCCTCTACACGCCAAGCGCCGCCGAATTGGCGGAAATGCGCGCAGCACTCTCTGGGCTTTTGGGGGCGCAGCCATGACATTGCGCGGCAAGATCATTACGGGGCTTTTGCTGCTCGGGCTTGGCGGCGCCGCCTTTTGGCAATTGCGCGCCAGCCCGCCGCCACCCGCGGCGCTGGCGCCGGCTGCTGCCTCTGGCCCGATAGGGGTTGGCGCCTTGGGGCGGGTTGAACCCGCTTCGCGCATTCGCCGGCTCAATCAGCCAGGCGGCATGGCGGTGACGCGGCTTGATCGCCTGCTGGTGACCGAGGGGGCCGAGGTCACCGCTGGCCAATTGCTCGCCGAATTCGCCGATGCCGCCATGAAGGATGCCGCCGCCGCCCAGGCCGAAGCCGCCCTGGCCGAGGCCGAGGCGCAGCTCGCCCGGCTGCGCGCCGCCGGTCGGCCTTCTGAGATCGAGGCACAGCGCGCCCGCGTGGCAGCAATCACCGCGCAGGAAGAAATCGCCTTGCGAGATGCGGAGCGGGCAGAGCGCCTGGTGCCGACCGGTGCCGGCGCTGTTGCCACCGCCGATCGCAGCCGCGCCATTGCCACGCGCTTGGCTGCCGAAAAGCGCGAAGCCATGGCAGCCTTGGATACGCTGCTGTCGTCCCGGCCGGAGGATATCGCCCTGGCCGAGGCGCGTGTCGCCGGCGCAGGCGCGGCAGCGGCCAAGGCGCGGGCGGATGCCGAATTGGCCCGGGTGCGTGCGCCGATTGCGGGCACAGTCTTGCGGATTTTCGTCCGTCCCGGTGATCAGGTCGGCGCGGATGGCGTGCTGGAAATAGCTGATCTTTCCCGGCTTGAAGTGGTAGCCGATGTCTATGAAACGGATCTGCCGCGCGTGCGCATAGGCGCGCCGGCTGAGATCGTCGTGCCAGGCGAAGCGCAGCGCTTTGCCGCCCAGGTCAGCGCTATTGGCTGGACCGTGCGGCGCCAGACCCAGGCCAGCAATGATCCCGTGGCGGCGGTGGATGCACGCACTGTTGAAGTGCGCCTCACCTTGGATGATGCCGGCGCGGCC
>JADCEV010000104.1 GCA_020249865.1 Roseomonas sp.
CCCGCGCGCACGCTTTCGCTGTAATGGCTGCGCGGATCGCCGGCACTTTTCACCTCATCCAATTTGCGGAAACGCAGGCCAGCCAGCCCTGCAATGCCGCGAAAGGCGCCGAAATGGCTGAGATATTCGGCAATCAACCAGCGCGCGAGCGGTTCATTATCCGTCAGGCACCAATTCGCCGCCGCTTCGGGCGGGTTCGCCTCATGCGGCGATTGCATCAGCACCAGCGCATGGCCGGCACCATGGGGGGAAAGCACCACACGAAAAAAACTGGCGAGTGTGGTGAAGGGACCGTTCGGGTCCTCCTTCAGGGAAATCCCCGGATTTTCGCCCGACCATTCGACTTTTCCCGGAAACAGGATGGTTTCTTGCATGGTATTCCTCCTTTTCAATGCGCCCCAGCGTGACCCAGCCATGCGCCGGGATCAATGCCCAAAACCACGCAAAGCTTGACGCGGCACGGCGCCGGGGCGCAAGGAAAGGCTTGTTTTTCCCGAGACCAATCTCCCCATGTCCTTTTCTGGTATCCCTGCGGCGCTGCAATCGGCGCTGACATCACGCGGCTATGCAGCCCCCACCCCCGTCCAAAACGCTGTCCTGGCAGAAGACGCTGCCGGGCGGGATTTGCTTGTCTCGGCCCAAACCGGCTCGGGCAAGACGGTGGCTTTTGGCCTTTCCATCGCCCCGGAATTGCTGGGCGGCGCTGACCGGCTGCCGCCACCCGGCGCGCCGCTCGCTATCGTGGTCGCACCCACGCGCGAATTGGCCTTGCAGGTGAAGGCCGAGCTCACTTGGCTCTATGCACCCGCCGGCGGGCGCATTGCCTCGGGCGTTGGCGGCATGGATCCCATTGCGGAAAAGCGCCAATTGCTGGCCGGCGCGCATATCATTGTCGGCACGCCTGGCCGGCTTTGTGATCATCTGGAACGCGGCAATCTGAAGCCCGATGCGCTCCGCGTTGTGGTGTTGGATGAAGCCGATGAGATGCTGGACCTCGGCTTTCGGGAGGAATTGGAAGCGATCCTGGATCGCCTGCCGCCGGAACGTCGCACGCTCATGTTTTCGGCGACCGTGCCGCGCGCCATTGCGGCACTGGCGAAAAGCTATCAGCGCGATGCTTTGCGCCTTGAAGTGGGCGGTGGGGGTGAGGCGCATGGCGATATCACCTATCGCGCCATGCTGGTCGCACCGCATGAAATTGAACGCGCGGTGGTGAATTTGCTGCGTCTGGAAAACCCGCCGCTGGCCATGGTGTTTTGTGCAACTCGCGCGGCGGTGGCGCGGCTGCATGGCAATCTGGCGGAACGCGGCTTTCCCGCCGTGGCGCTTTCCGGCGAATTGACTCAGGCCGAGCGGCTGCGCGCCTTGCAGGCGCTGCGCGATGGCCGTTCCCGCGTTTGTGTCGCAACCGATGTCGCGGCGCGCGGCATTGATTTGCCGGAACTGGATTTGGTTATCCACGCAGAATTGCCACGCGATTCCGAAACCCTGCTGCATCGCAGTGGCCGCACCGGCCGCGCCGGGCGCAAGGGGACCAGTGTTTTGCTGGTGCCGCATCCGCGCCGTCGCATGGCGGAACGGTTGATCGGTGCCGCCAAGGTCGCCGCCACCTGGGGGCCTGCGCCATCGGCTGACGCGGTGCGCGCGCGCGATGCCGAACGCCTGGCAGAACAGGCGCGTGGCGTTTTGGCGGAAGAGGCTTCGGAAGACGATCTCGCCCTCGCCCAGCGCCTGCTGGCCGGCAGCGATATCACCAGCGAAACCTTGGCGGCAGCACTGATCAAAATGCTGCGCGCGCCCTTGCCGGCGCCCGAGGAAATTGCCGAACAAAAGCCCGAAAGGCGGGAGGCGCGGCGGGAAGCTGCCGAAGCCCCGCCGCGTGGCGGGGAAGGCGTGTGGTTCCGCCTCAATATCGGGCGGAATGGCAATGCCGATCCGCGCTGGCTGCTGCCGTTCTTGTGCCGGCGCGGGCATCTGACGCGCCAGGAGATTGGGCGCATCCGCATCCTGGGCCAGGAAACCATGGTGGAAATCGCGCCCTACGCCGCCGAGCGCTTCGCCGCTGCCGCCCGGCAGAATAGCGCCGAGGATCGGGAGGATATCCAAATCCAGCCCATGCAGCCCTTCCGGCAAACCGCGCGGGAAGCACCGCCAAAGGCCGAACGGGCCGCGCCCATGCGTGAGGCGAGGCCCGCCAAGGCGGCTTCCGCCCCTAGGCCGCCCAAGCCAGGCAAACCGGGCAAGCCGCCCAAGCGCTTTGAAAAGAAAGCCAAACCTGCCCCCGGCCAGGAAGGGCGCAAGCGCCCCGGCGGCGCCCCCCGGCTTGGCAAGCGCGGCCGGGTCGCGTAACCCCCGCGCGCTGGCGTGGCGCCGGCGCGACATGGGGGAAGCAGATGGCTGACATCATCATTGATATTGGTGGCGAAATTTTCGAGGCGTTTTTTGAGGACGCCGCCGCGCCCAAGACCTGCGCGCGCTTCCGCGCCCTGCTGCCCTATCAGGACCGTATCATCCATGTGCGCTGGTCGGGCGAGGCCTGCTGGATCCCGATGGGTGAACGCGAACTCTCGATCCCCTGGGAAAACGCCACCAGCTACCCGGCACCGGGACAGATCATTGTGCATCCCGGTTCGATGAGCGAGACTGAAATCCTGGTCGCCTATGGCCCCACCTGCTTTGCGAGCAAGGCAGGCCAATTGGCCGGCAACCACTTCCTGACGATCCGCGAGGGCCTTGACCGCCTGGCCAAGACTGGCCGTGCGGTGCTGTGGGAAGGGGCGAAGCCCATCACCTTCCGCGCCGCCTGAAGGCGCGGGGCGCGACGCGCAAAAATCCGGATGATGGAACCTGCCGCCCCTTGATTGGCGGCGGGGCAATTTCCATGTCCTGCTCACCAAGGGGCGCCTTTCGGGCCCCTGGTGCGGACCGAACCTCTTGCCGCCCCGATGGGGGCATATCGGGTGAAGTTCGCTGGCCTCAACGGACCTTGCTTTGCGAAGGAGTGTCCCTGCTATGAATGCTATTGATTTCTCCCCCCTGTTCCGCACCGCCATTGGCTTTGATCGCCTGGCGCGGCTGATGGATACGGCCCGGACTGGCGCCGATGCCGGGGGTTACCCGCCCTATAACATCGAAAAGACCAGCGATGACAGCTATGTGCTGACCATGGCGGTTGCCGGTTTTGCCGAGGCTGATCTGGACATCACCGCACATCAGAACACGCTGACGGTGGTGGGCCGCGCCCAGGCCGCGCCCGATGAAACCCGCCGTTTCCTGCATCGCGGCATCGCCGGCCGTGGCTTTGAACGCCGCTTTGTGCTGGCAGATCATATTGTGGTGAGCGGTGCCAAGCTTGAAAACGGCTTGCTGCATATTGCGCTGCGCCATGAAGTGCCGGAAGCGCTGAAGCCGCGGCAAATCCCGGTGCAGGG
>JADCEV010000105.1 GCA_020249865.1 Roseomonas sp.
AAGTGCCACATGGTCCACATCCATATTGAGGCCCATGCCAATCGCATCTGTCGCCACCAGGAAATCCACTTCCCGGTTTTGATACAGTGCCACTTGCGCATTGCGGGTGCGCGGCGAAAGCCTGCCCATCACCACCGCGCAGCCACCGCGCCGGCGGCGCACCGCTTCGGCAATGGCGTAGACTTCCTGCGCGCTGAAGGCGACGATGGCAGAACGTGCCGGCAGGCGCGACAGCTTGGCAGGGCCGGCGTAAGTCAGTTGCGATAGCCGCGCGCGGGTTTCGATTTCCGCGCGCGGAATCAGGCGGCGGAGCAAGGGTGCGATGGTCTCCGCCCCCAGGAACATGGTTTCCACCATGCCGCGTGCATTCAGCAGCCGGTCCGTGAAGACATGGCCGCGATCCGGGTCCGCGCAAAGCTGGATTTCATCCA
Source organism: Roseomonas sp. (assembly GCA_020249865.1). Lineage (GTDB taxonomy): Bacteria > Pseudomonadota > Alphaproteobacteria > Acetobacterales > Acetobacteraceae > Neoroseomonas. The sequence goes on from JADCEV010000105.1 coordinate 432, forward strand.
CGGCGAGGAATTCCACCGGGCGATCCAAAGGCATGGCTTCCACCGTGCAGGCGAAATACTTCGCCTCTGGCGGCACGATCTTTTCCTCGCCGGTGATCAGGGCGACGAAGCGCTCACCCTTCATCGCCACCATGCGATCATAATTTTCACGCGCCAGCAGCCTGAGCGGAAAGCCGATACTGCCCGAGGCATGGGCGAGCATCCGCTCAATCGCGAGGTGGGTCTTGCCGGTATTGGTCGGGCCGAGAATGGCGCGAACCCTTGGTTCGAACATGCGGGGGTCAATGTCCAAGAAAGGAAAACGCGCCGTTCCGTGGCATGATGCGGCGCGCTTGTCCATGGTGGCGGCTACGGGCAGGGTGGCGGGCCTGTCATGAACCCCGCCACCCGCTTCGCCCTGATCTATGCCGCGCAATTCGCGGCCTTTGGCGTGATGATGCCCTTCCTGCCGCCGCTATTGCTGGCGCGCGGGCTGACGCCGGCTGATCTGGGGACGGTTTTGGCCGCCGGTAGCGCGCTGAAATTGCTGGCAGGGCCTTTGGGCGGGCGGGTCGCGGATTGGCTGGGTGATCCCAGGCTGGTGCTGATTTGCTGCACCAGCGCGGCGGCAGTTTTCGCGGCCGGATTCGGAATGGCCGCTGGGTTCTGGGCGCTGCTTTTGGTGAATCTGGCGCTTTCGGCGGCGCTGGCGCCGACTACCGCACTCGCCGATGCGATGGCGCTGCGCGCAGCCAGGGAGCCCCCCGGCTTTGATTATGGCCGCGCCCGTGCAGCTGGATCGGCGAGTTATATCGTCGCGGCGGTTGCCGCTGGCGCGCTGGTGGGCGTTCTGGGTGCGGGGAGTGCCGCCTGGTTGATTGCCGCCATGCTCGGCCTTGGCGCGGCAGCCGCCTTTCTGCTGCCGCGCGCCGATGGTTTCGGGCGTGGCGGGGCAAGCGGGTTTCGCGCGGCACTCGCGCTGCCGTGGTTGCGCCGACTGATGCTGATTGCCGCGCTGATGCAGGGCAGTCACGCCGCCTATTACGCCTTTGGGTCCATCCATTGGCAGGCATTGGGCCTCAGCGCCGGGGTGATTGGCCTGCTCTGGGCCTGGGGTGTGGTGGCGGAGGTGGCGCTCTTCATCTGGGGGCGCGGCCTGGTGGAACGGCTTGGCGTGCGCGGGATGATTTTGCTCGCCGCCGGGGCGGGCTTGGTGCGCTGGCCGATCATGGCGCTCAGCGAAAGCCTGCCGCCGCTGATTTTCGCGCAGGCGCTGCATGCGCTGACCTTCGGCGCGATGCATCTGGCGGCGATAAGGCTATTGCAGGAACGCGTGCCGGCCAGCCTTGGCGGCACGGCGCAGACGCTGCTGGGCGCCGCGGTGGGGGCGATGACGACGGTTCTGACGCTGGCATCCGGGCCTGGCTATGCCGCGCTGGGGGCCGGGATTTTCTGGGCCATGGCGGGGCTTTGTGGGGTGGTGGCGGCGATGGTGGGGGTGGGCGGCAACCTGCGCCGGTCATGAACATCCCAGCCCGATCGCCCGGGGTGAAGTGCGGCGACGGGGTCGGGCCATGGCGACAGTTTGATTGAAATGACTGAAATTTCAGAGTCTTGCCGGACTGGCGCCTCGCTTGACAAGCAGGCTCTGCTAATGATCAAAGCACGCAACACAAAAGGGGGAGACACTGCATGAAATGGCCGGCCATGGGCTATGCACGCGCCAAGAGCCTCGCCGAGCTGTGGTCAGCGCTTGAGGTGCATGGAAGCGCGGCGCAAATCATCGCGGGCGGGCAGACATTGCTGGCGACGCTCGCCTTCCGGCTCTCCGAACCCGGTACGCTGATTGACATCAACGGCATCACGCAATTGCGCGGCATTTCCACCCACGGCCAGGTGCTGCGCCTTGGCGCGCTGACGCTGCATGCAGAGCTTTGCAGTGATCCACTGGTAAAGGCGCATGCGCCCTTGCTTGCAGCGGCGGCGCCCTTGATCGCGCATCCGGCCATTCGCAATCGCGGCACCTTGGGCGGCAGCCTGGCCTATGCTGATCCGGCAGCGGAATTGCCGGCCTGCATGGTGGCGCTGGAAGCGACCATCATCGCGGCATCCGCCAAGGGCGAACGGCGCATTCCGGCGGCCGACTTTTTCAACGATCTCCTGCAAACCGCGCTGGCGCCACAGGAAATCATCGCCGCAGTCGAAATCCCCTTGACCGGGCGCCTTGCCGCCATTGAGGAAATCACGCGCCGTTCGGGCGATTACGCCATGGCGGGGCTGGCTGCGACCCTGGCCTTGGAGGCCGGGCGCGTCGTCGCGCCCCGTTTGGTTTATTTCGGTGTCGGCAATATCCCCGTGCTGGCCGCGGCTGCCTCCCGCGCCCTGGAAGGGCGCAGCCTTGACCGCGCGAGCATCACCTCCGCGCAGCAGGCGCTGGCCGAAGATCTGGACCCGCCGCGCGATTTGCATGGCCCGCCCGAGATGAAGCGCCATCTGGCGCGCGTCCTGACGGAGCGTGTTTTGCTTGGTTTTCTGAACCCGAAGGTCGAAGCCGCATGATCCCGATTACGCTGACCGTGAATGGCGAAAAGGTGACCCGGCATGTGGAACCGCGCCGTCACTTGATTGACTTCCTCCGCCTTGATCTTGGCCTGACAGGGTCTCATGCGGGCTGCGAGCATGGCGTTTGCGGCGCCTGCACCTTGCGCGTGAATGGCAAGATCATGCGTGGCTGTCTGATCCTTGCGGCTTCGCTGGATGGTGCTGAGGTTGTCACGATTGAAGGCCTTTCCGAAAGTGGGGAGGTTGCGGATTTGCAGGCAGCTTTTGTGGCGCGCAATGCAGCGCAATGCGGCTTTTGCACACCGGGCATGGTGATGACGGCGGCTGAGTTGCTGGCCGAGGGCGGCAGCCCGACGCGGGGTGAAATCCGCGAATATCTTTCGGGCAATTACTGCCGCTGCACCGGCTATCAGGCGATTGTGGATGCGGTGGAAGATACGCTCCGCAGCAGGGGGGCCACGCCATGAATGAGATCACGCCGGCGTCCATCGGCCTGTCGCGCGAGGATTTGCCCAATTCCTATATCGGCCGGTCCGTGCCGCGCCCCAATGTGCCAAAGCTGGTGCAGGGCCGCGCCACCTATACGGATGATGTGACGCTGCCGCGCATGCTGCATGCGGCGTTTCTGCGCAGCCCCCATGCGCATGCGAAAATCAGCGCCATTGATACGGCGCGCGCCAAGGCCGTGCCGGGGGTGATCCGCGTCTTTACCGGCCATGATCTGGCGAAATTTTGCGATCCCTGGGTGGCGACGCTGGATCATTTGAAGGGCATGAAATCCGCGCCGCAATATCCGCTGCCGCTCAACCGCGCCACCTGGCAGGGAGAGCCGATTGTGGCCGTGGTTGCGGAAAGCCGGGCCGCAGCCGAAGATGGCGTGGCCGCGCTGCAAGTGGAATTCGAAGCCCTGCCCGCGCAGATTGATATGGAAACGGCGCTCGCCCCAGGGTCCGTCGTGATCCATCCGGAACTTGGTGATAATTTGGTCTTTACCCGTACGGCCGAAACCGGCGATGTCGCCGCGGCTTTTGCCGCCGCGCATAAGGTTATCGAGGCGCGCTTCGTGACGGGCCGGCATACGGGTGTCACGCTGGAACCGCGTTCCATCATCGCCGATTACAATCCGGCGGATGAAACACTCACCGTTTATCACTCGACCCAGGCGCCGCATATGATGCAGGGCGTCTTCGCCAAGCAGTTGCGCATGAAGGAAGGCGATGTCCGCGTGATCTGCAAGGATGTCGGTGGCAGCTTTGGCATCAAGGTGCATGTCTATCCGGATGAGGTCGCGGTGGCCGCCATGGCGCGCATCATGGGCCGCCCGGTGAAATTCGTGGCCGACCGGTTTGAATCCTTCGTGAGTGACATCCACGCGCGCGATCATCGCATCAAGGGCCGCCTGGCAGTGGATGCGGAAGGCCGCGTGCTGGCCTTTGACATTGATGATCTGACCGGGATCGGCCCCTATTCCGTCTATCCGCGCACCAGCGCGATTGAGGGCAATCAGGTCGTCAATCTTTGCGGCGGCCCCTATGATTTCAAGAATTACCGCTGCACCACAACGGTTGTGCTGCAGAACAAGACACCAACCTGCCAATATCGTGCTGTTGGCCATCCGATTGCGACCGCAGTGACGGAAGGGCTGATGGATCTGGCTGCCGAGGCGCTCGGCATGGACCCGGTCGAGATACGCCGGCGCAATCTTATCCGTGATGATGCCTATCCCTATACCTCACCGCCCGGCATGCGTTTTGAAGGGCTGTCGCATCACGCATCGCTGAACAAGTTGCTGGATATGGTGCCGCTTGAGCGTATTCGGGCGGACCAGGCAGAAGCGCGCCAGCGCGGCATTTATCGCGGCATTGGCTTTGCGTCCTTCATTGAACTGACCAATCCTTCGCCCTTCATGTATGGCATTGGTGGCGCGCGTATTTCCGCGCAGGATGGCTGTACGGTGCGCATGGACCCGGATGGGTCCATTGTTGCTTCCTCCGGCGTCACGGAACAGGGCCAGGGGACCGAGGCGATCCTGGCGCAAATCGTCGCCCATGGTGTTGGCGTGCCGGTCAATCGCGTGAAGATCATCACCGGCGATACGCAGACCACGCCCTATGGCGGTGGAACCTGGGCCTGCCGTGGTGCGGGCATTGGTGGGGAAGCGGCGCTGCAATCCGCCATTGCGCTCAAGCAGCAAATCCTGGAAGTGGCTGGCGCCATGCTGCAAGCGGCGCCAGATACACTTGATGTCGTGATGGGCGAAATCACGGACAGGGCCAGCGGCAAGCCGCGCATGACGCTGTTTGAATTGGGGCGCATTGTCTATTTCCGTGGCGATACCCTGCCCAAGGAATTGCCGCGCGAATTGGTACAGACGCGCCACTTCATCACCAAGGAATACCCCTTCGCCTTCACCAATGGCATTCAGGCCAGCTGGGTGGAAGTTGACCCCGCCACCGGCATGGTGAAACTGCTGGAACATTGGTGCGTCGAAGATTGCGGCCGCGTCGTGAACCCGCTTTTGGTGGATGAACAGGTGCGCGGCGGCATTGTGCAGGGCATTGGCGGCGCGCTTTACGAACATTGCGTCTATGATTCCGAAGGCAATCTGCTGACCACGACGCTGGCCGATTATCTTGTGCCCATGTCGGCGGAAATGCCCGAAATCCATGTCGGCCATGTGGAAACGCCAACGCGCGAATCCCTTCTTGGCGCCAAGGGCGCTGGTGAGGCCGGTACCGCTGGCGCGCCGGCCGCCATCATGAACGCCATCAATGATGCGCTGAAGCCCTTCAAGGCCCGCGTGCATGAACAGCCCTTCACGCCAGAGCGCATTCTGCGCGCGCTTGGCACCATCGCCTGACCCATTTCAACGGCGTTCGCAAACGCCACAACAGGGAGATTCGCAATGACCACCCTTCGACGGAGCCTGATCCTGGGCGCTTCGGCGCTGCCCTTGTTTTCCATCCATAGCCGCGCGCAGACCGCGCTGAATATCACCATCGCCTCCAGCCACCCGGTTGCGAATTTCTGGGTGTCGATGATGAAGAATGTCTTCCAGCCGGAAGTGGACAAGCTGCTGCGCGATGGTGGCAATACGCATCGCGTCAATTGGCGTGAATCCTATGGCGGCACGCTCTATCGCTTCCAGGACACGATGGAAGCCGTACGTGATAACATCACCGATATCGGCTATGTCGGTACGCTCTGGGAAGGCAGCACCATGCCGCTGCAGAACGTGACCTATTTCACGCCTTTCGCAACAGGTGATCACGCTTTGGTGGCCAATGCGTTTGAGGCGATGAACCAGAATGTGCCGGCCATTCGGCAGAATTGGAACGGCCTCAATATGGTGCCGCTCAGTTCTTACATCACTGATACCTATCACATCTGGTCGAATTTCCCGGTGCGCAGCCTGGATGATTTGCGCAACCGCAAAATCTCGGCCCCCGGCACCAGCGCCAATTGGCTGACCGGCACGGGCGCGACGCCGGTGGATGGTGCGCTCACTACCTATTACACCGATATCCAGACCGGTGTTTCAGAAGGCGCGCTGTCCTTCTTTGTTGGCATCCTGCCGACCCGCGTGCATGAAGTGGCGCGCTACATCACAAAATGCGATGTGGGTGCGATGTATGTTGGCGGCATTGCGGCCAATAAGCAGCGCTTTGATCGTTGGCCCGAAGGCGTGCGCCGCGCCATGACGGAAGCGGGCAAAACGACGACGCAGGCGCATATTCGCGATGTCTCGGCCCGCATCGCGGCGGCTGAGACGGAAATGCAGCGCCAGGGCGCCATCATCAGCACGCTGCCAACGGCAGAGCGTGAACGCTGGATCCGCGGCCTGCCCAATCTGGCACGCACCTGGGTGGATAGCTCTGGCCCCGCGGCGCGGGATGTGTTGAACGCTTATTTTGCGGCCATTCGCGCGGCAGGCCAGACGCCTGGGCGCAATTGGGACCGCGAAGTCACTTCCTGATCCGGAAGGCCTGCCCGCTTGGCTGATGATATTGATATGGCGGCGCTGGATAGCGCCGCCCCCAGGCAGCCCCTCGGCCCGATCCAGATGCTGCTTGATGGCTTAGCCGCCATCGGCACCATTTGGACCTTTGGGCTGATGCTGCTGATTTGTGCCGATGTCATTGGCCGATCCTTTCTGAATGCGCCCATCACCGGGGTCGCGGAAATTGCCGCGCATTCGGTGGTGGGGATCGTCTTTCTGCAGATTGGCGCCACCATCTATCACCGCCGCATGACACGCGCGGATTTCCTGATCCAGCGCGTGCTGACCTGGGCGCCGCGTTTCGGGCGCGGGCTTGAGGCGTTGTTTTTCCTGATCGGCGCGGCGGTGATGTTCTTCATCGCGCAAGCCGCTTGGCCGGGCATGTGGAATTCCATCAATTTGCGCGAGTTCTTCGGCGTGCAGGGGCTTTTCACCGTGCCAACCTGGCCCTTTCGTGGCCTGATCGTGCTGGGCGGCGTGGCGGGGGGCATTGCCTATCTGGCGGTATTTGTCGCGGAACTGCGCGGGATGCTGACGCGCCATGGATGATACCAGCCTTGGCTTCGCCTTGATCGGGCTGATGGTGACGCTGATCATCATCGGCCTGCCCATTGGCATTACGCTGATTTCAACCGGCGCGATCGGTGTTTGGCTGATTCGCGAGAATCCTGATCTGGCCTTTCGCTTCGCCGCCATGGCGACCTATTCTGGCATTCAGGATTATCTGTTTGCGACCATACCGCTTTTCGTCCTGATGGGGCTTCTGGTCAGTATTTCCGATGTCGGGAAGGACACGTTTGATGTCGCCCAGAATTTATTGAAACGCATCAAAGGCGGGCTTGGCATCGCAACCGTTGGCGCTAATGCGGTATTCGCAGCGGTGACAGGGGTTTCCATCGCTTCAGCCGCTGTCTTCACCAAGGTCGCGGTGCCGGAAATGGTGCGCCACGGTTATTCCATGCGCTTCGCCGCCGGCACGGTCGCGGGCAGCAGCATCCTTGGGATGCTGATACCGCCATCGCTGCTCATGATCGTCTATGGCGTATTGGCCGAGGTTTCCATCGGCGCCATGTTCATCGCGGGCGCCATTCCGGGCGTGATTATCGCCATCAGCTTCGCCATCATGATCTGGTGCTATGCGCGTTTCGCGCCCCAGCGCATCATGAACGCCACCACCGGCCCTGTGATGGCTGATGAAAAGCTGATGGGCCCGGCGGAAATGCTCGGCAAGTCAGTGCCCATCCTCTCGCTTGTGGCGCTGATCCTGGGCGGGCTTTACACGGGTTTCTTCACGCCGACCGAAGCGGGCGCGGTGGGTGCGGCGGGTGCCTTGCTGATTGCCTTGGTAAGGCGGCGCCTGACCCTCGCCAAATTCTGGCGCGTCTTGCGCGAAACCGGCCTCGTTTCAGCCGCCATCCTGTTCCTGCTGATTGCGGCGGGGCTTTATTCGCGCATGCTGTCCATGGCGGGCGTGCCCAACGCCATTGGCGATTTCGTGGAGCATCTGGGCCTTGGGCCTTACGGCTTTCTCTTTGCCTTCGTCATTGTGATCCTTTTGATGGGGATGATCCTGGACAGTACCTCCATCCTGCTGATCATGGTGCCGATCGGTGCGCCAATCGCGACAGCCATGGGGTTTGACCTGATCCATTTCGGTATTGTCACCATCATCGCGGTGGAGATGGGGCTGCTGACGCCGCCCTTCGGCATTTCAGTCTTTACCGTGAAGGCAACATTGGCTGACCCGAAGGTCAGCATTGAATCGATCTTCGCTGGCGCCTTGCCCTTTGTGGTGGTGATGGGCTTGGCGCTGATTCTGATCGCCTTTTTCCCCATTCTTGCGACAGCGCTGGTGCGCTAGAGCATGCTTCGTTCACGTGGGTTCACGCAGCACGCTCTACCTCGTTGTTTTTCGAGCATCTTCACACGTTCAGATGATTCCATCTGAACGTGATCTGCTCTAAGCCGTCTCCCGCTCGGATAACCCTGCGGGAGACGCCGCAAACAGCCTATGGGCGCGCAAACCCCTATCGGGCGATCACGTCACTCCGGCCTTACGCCCGCGGTGCGCAGCACGGCGGCGCTGCGCGCCAATTCCTCCCGCACATAGGCGGCGAAGGCTGGAATGGTCGCGAATTGCGGTTCGATTTCAATGCCAATGTCAACCAGGCGCGGCCTGATGCGTTCCAGCGCCGCGTTGAAGGTGACATTGAGCGATTCCACGATGCTGCGCGGAGTCTGCGCCGGCACAAAGGCGCCCATCCAGGCCGCACCAGCCCAGGCGGGCAGCCCGGCTTCGGTGGCAGAGGGAATTTCCGGCAGGCTCGCCACGCGCTGAGACCCGGAAATGGCAATCGGGCGCACTGTGCCGGCGCGGATATGGGAAGTGGCGGAAGCGGTCGGGTCCACCGCCATATGCGCTTCGCCCGAAATCACTGCCGCCATGGCGGGGCCACCACCGCGATATTGCACCATCTGCATTTCCACATCCGGCAGCACGGCGCGGAAGACCTCTGAGGTCAAATGATTGGCGCTGCCAATCCCGGCAGAGGCAAAATTGATCTTCCCCGAATTGGCGCGCAACCAAACAATCAGGGATTGCATATCGGTCGCAGGAATATTGCGATTGATCACCAGCACCTGCGGAATGCGGCCCAAATGCGCAACGGGGGCGAAATCCGCAATCGGATCATAAGGCATGCGCGCCACCAGGCTGGGCGCGATCACATGTGCATTGGAATGAATCATGATGGTATAGCCATCCGGCGCGGATTTGGCGGCGGCCTCTGCGCCGATCAGCCCGGCCGCACCGCCGGCGCGGTTTTCCACCACCATATTCTGGCCGAGCATCTGCCCCGCCGCATCGGACACCAGCCGCGCCACCACATCGGTCGCCCCGCCGGGCGCGAAGGGCACAATCACGCGCATCGGCCGATCCGGCCGCCAGGCCCCCTGCGCGCGGGCAGAGGCAAGGGCAGGTGTGGCAAGCGCAAGCGCCAAAGCGCCACGACGAGTAAGCTGCATGAAACGGCGTCCTTCCCGGTTGGAATGCTTCCCTGAGCGGGCGCTTATACAGATTTTGCGGCCTGGCGCCATGGATCATCTTTGGCCCCCGCGCTATGCCTTCTGCCAGGAAGGATCGCTATCATGAAAACCGCTGCCCAAGCCCTGATTGAATTCCTCGCTGCCCAGGGCATTGACCGTGCCTATTGCGTGCCCGGTGAAAGTTATATCGCGCTGCTTGATGCGCTGCATGCCCATCCGCGGATGGATTTGGTGACGTGCCGCAGCGAAGGCGGCGCCGGCTTCATGGCGGTGGCCGATGGTAAAATGACCGGCAAGCCCGGCGTGGTGCTGGTCTCACGGGGCCCCGGCGCCTGCAATGCCTCCATCGCGGTGCATACGGCGGAACAGGATGCTGTGCCGATGATCCTGCTGATCGGGCAGGTGGAAAAGCGCGATCTGCGCCGCAATGCCTTTCAGGAAATTGACTATGCCCGGATGTTTGGCGGCATCGCGAAATGGGTGGGGGAAGCGACCAGCGCAGATCAGGTGCCGGAATTGATCGCGCGCGCCTATGCCATGGCGATGCAGGGCGTGCCGGGGCCGGTGGTGCTCAGCCTGCCGGAAGATGTGCTGGCCGAACCCTGCGCCGCGCCCATCCCGCCCGCCACCATCGCCGCACCGGCGCAACCTGCACCCACTGATGTCGCACGGCTCGCCGCCATGCTGCGCGGTGCTGAACGGCCGATCATCCTGGCCGGCCATGCGCTTGACACGCCGGGCGGGCGCGAAGCCTTGCTGGCCTTTGCCGAGGACTGGCAGACCCCGGTTGCGGTTTCCTTCCGCCGGCAGGATCTTTTCCCGAATGATCATGCGCTTTACGCGGGTGATCTTGGGCTCAGGAACCCCGATGCGCAGCGCGCCGCCTTTGCCGATGCTGATCTGGTGGTCGCCCTCGGTACGCGCCTGACCGATATCACCACGCAGGGTTGGACTTGGCCCGCTCCCGGTCAGCGCCTTGCGCATATCTGCGCGGAACCGCGCTTCCTGGGTTGGCATTTCCCGGCAGAGCTTGCGGTGGCCGCCGATGCGCGCGCGGTGCTGGCCGCGCTTGGCGCGGAAAAGCCGGGGGCACCCGCCGCACGCGGCGCCTGGGCGAAAAAGCTGCGTGATCTGCAAAGCGCTGATGCCCAAGTGGCGCCGACCACGCATAATGATGGCGTCGCCTTCGCGCGCATCGCGAAGCTGATTGGTGAAATCGCGGCACCCGATGCGATGATTGCGCTGGACGCCGGCACTTTTGGCGCCCCCTTCTATCGCAAGATCGCCTGGGTTTCGCCGCGCCGTTTATTGGCGCCGGTTTCAGGCGCCATGGGCTTTGGTGTGCCGGCCGGTGTGGCAGCAGCGCTGCGCTATCCCAATCGGCAGGTGATCGCGCTGGTCGGTGATGGTGGCGCCTTGATGACCGGCGGGGAATTTGCGGTGGCGGTGGCGCGTGGCGTGCCGCTCAAGATGATCCTGTCCGATAATGGGTCCTACGCTTCCATCCGCATCCATCAGGAACGTGCCCATCCCGGGCGTGTGAGTGGCACCAGCCTGGAAAACCCGGATTTCGCTGCCTGGTGCGCGGCGTTCCGCGTGCCGGTGACGCGCATTGAAACGGATGCGGATATGCCGAAGCTGGCTGAAGCACTCGCGGCACCGGGGCCGGCCGCGATCCATGTGCGCACCTCCTTGCAGGCGGTGCTTCCAAACTAGTGGTGCGATTCATGCTGACCTATCCCCTGCCCAAAAAGCCCCCGCGCACCACTAGCCGTATATTTGGTGGGCCGATTCACGCCGCTGTCGGGAACCGACAGCGGCGATCGGACCACTAGGGGCGCTTGTCGCAAGGCAGGGGGCGGGATAGACCCATGCGCCATGTCGCATAACAGTTTCGGCCATCTTTTCCGCGTCACCACCTGGGGCGAAAGCCATGGGCCGGCGATTGGCTGCGTGGTGGATGGCGCGCCGCCGCGCATGTCGCTTTCGGAAGCCGATATCCAGCCCTTCCTGGATCGGCGCCGGCCGGGGCAGTCCAAATTCGTCACGCAACGCCAGGAAGCGGATCAGGTGCGGATTCTCTCGGGCGTGTTTGAAGGCCAGACCACCGGCACACCCATTGCGCTGGTGATCGAAAATACCGACCAGCGCAGCAAGGATTACGGGGAGATCAAGGATCGTTTCCGCCCCGGCCATGCCGATATTGCCTATGAATTGAAATACGGCATTCGCGATTACCGTGGCGGCGGGCGTTCCAGCGCGCGGGAAACCGCGATGCGTGTTGCCGCCGGCGCCATTGCGCGCAAGGTGCTGGGCGATAGCGTGCGGATCAGGGGTGCGCTTGTCGCCATGGGCGGGGATGCGGTGGACCGCGCCCATTGGGATTGGTCGGCGGTGGAGGAAAATGATTTTTTCTGTCCGGACCGTGCCGCTGCCGCGCGCTGGGAAGAACAGCTATTGGCGCTGCGCAAATCCGGCAATTCAGTGGGCGCGGTGATTGAAATTGTCGCAGAAGGCGTGCCCCCCGGCCTGGGTGCCCCGATTTACGGCAAGCTTGATGCGGATTTGGCGGGCGCGCTGATGGGGATCAATGCCGTAAAAGGGGTTGAGATTGGCGATGGCTTTGCCGCCGCTGCCCTGACCGGCACTGCCAATGCAGATGAAATGCGCATGGGCGAAGGTGGCTTGGTGGCCTTCCAGGCCAATCATGCCGGCGGCGTTTTGGGCGGGATCAGCACCGGCCAGCCGATTGTGGCCCGCTTTGCGGTGAAACCCACCAGTTCCATCCTGGAGCCCCGCCTTGGCGTGGATCGCTTCGGTCAGGATGTGGAGATCATCACCAAGGGCCGCCATGACCCCTGCGTTGGCATTCGCGCCGTCCCGGTTGGGGAAGCGATGATGGCGCTGGTGCTGGCAGATCATTTGCTGCGCCATCGCGCGCAGAACCCGGACGCACCAAGCGCGGCGCGCCTGCCGCGGAATTAGAGCATTTTCAAGCCAAGTGGCATCATTTGGCGGCTTGGAAAATGCGACCAAACCAAGGTTTTTCGCAGAGCGCCCGTGCCGCAATCGCGCCATACCCGCCACGGCACCGCCGTAAAAGTCCTGAAAATACCTTGCCTTCGTCGTAAGGCCGCCTTGCCGGCGCGGTCATATGTCCATGCGCACAGTTCAACATAAGGAGGACAAGATGCGCTACATGATGAAGACCTCACTTCTCGCCACCGGCCTTGCTTTCGCGCTTACGGGCGCGGCACTCGCCCAGGGGGCGGCCAGCACCGCTCCGGTCCAGGGCAGCCGTCCCGCCGCTCAGGCGCCGGCCGCCGCCAAGCCCGGCGACGCCGCCCATGGCAAGGTGTCTGGCCATCAGGGGAATGGCCAGACCCGCGCGGTGACGCCGGCCGCGCCCTCGGGCGGTGCAACCCGCTGAGGTAGCAGCCAAACCGGCGGGCGGATGTGCCCCCGCCCGCCGGCCAGCAGGAAGGCCCGCCCCAAAAAGGCGGGTCTTTTGCTTTTCCGGCCCGACCCGGCCCGTAAAGATTGACGTTTCGCAAAGCCCCGACGCACATTCCCCCGATAGCAAGACCCAAACAGGGGGAGGACCCAGGCATGGCTGATGAATTGATTGCGCTGAAACCCGAAATCGTCGCCAAGGCGCGTGTGACGGAAGCCGAGCGCGCGGCCATGTATGACGCGGCGGCAAAAGACCCCGAAGCCTTCTGGCGCGCTGAGGCCAGCCGCATCGCCTGGATGAAGGCGCCGACCAAAATCAAGAATACCGATTTCAACGGCAATGTTTCGATCAAATGGTTTGAGGATGGGGTGCTGAATGCCTCCGTGTCTTGCCTTGATCGGCATTTGGCCACACGCGGCGATCAGGTGGCGATCCTGTGGGAAGGCGATGATCCGGCCGCGGATAGCAAAGTCACCTACCGGGAATTGCATGCGCGCGTCTGCAAACTGGCCAATGCCATGCGCAAGCTTGGCGTGAAGAAGGGTGATCGCGTTTGCATCTATTTGCCGATGATTGTGGAAGCAGCGGTTGCCATGCTGGCCTGCGCGCGCGTTGGTGCGATTCACTCCATCGTCTTTGGCGGGTTTTCGCCAGATAGTCTGGCGTCCCGCATTCAGGATTCCGAATGCGTCATGCTGATCACCGCCGATGAGGGAAGGCGCGGTGGCCGCCGTGTGCCGCTGAAGGTGAATGCGGATGAGGCGCTGCTGACCTGCCCTTCCATCAAGAACGTGATTGTGGCGCGCAATACCGGCGGTAATGTCGAGATGATGTCCGGCCGCGATCATTGGTGGGATGCGATCACGGCTGGCCAGCCTGATACTTGCGAACCCGAGCCGATGGGCGCGGAAGACCCGCTTTTCATTCTTTATACCTCAGGCAGCACCGGCAAGCCGAAAGGTGTTTTGCACACCACCGGCGGCTATATGGTCTGGGCTTCCTATACCCATGAAAAGGTTTTCGATTACCGCGATGGTGAGATCTACTGGTGTACCGCTGATGTCGGCTGGGTGACCGGGCATAGCTACATTGTCTATGGCCCACTCGCGAATGGCGCCACCACGCTGATGTTTGAAGGCGTGCCGAGCTGGCCGGATTCCGGGCGCTTCTGGCAGGTGGTGGAGAAGCATAAGGTGAATATTTTCTACACCGCTCCGACTGCGATTCGTGCCCTGATGCGCGATGGCGAGGCGCCGGTGAAGAAGCATGATCGCTCGAGCCTCCGCATCCTTGGCAGCGTGGGTGAGCCGATCAATCCTGAAGCCTGGCTCTGGTATTATCGCGTCGTGGGCGATTCCCGCTGCCCGATTGTGGATACCTGGTGGCAGACAGAGACCGGCGGCATTTTGATTTCTCCGCTACCGGGCGCGGTCGCGCAAAAGCCGGGATCAGCCACGCTGCCGCTGCCAGGTGTGCAGCCCGCGCTGGTGGATGGTGAAGGCAAGCTGTTGGAAGGTGCGACCGAGGGTAATCTGGTGATTCTTGATAGTTGGCCGGGGCAGATGCGCACTGTCTATGGCGATCATGAACGCTTCGTGCAGACCTATTTCTCCACCTTCAAGGGCATGTATTTCACCGGCGATGGCGCGCGGCGTGATGCGGATGGCTATTACTGGATCACAGGTCGCGTGGATGATGTGATCAATGTCGCCGGCCACCGCATGGGCACCGCTGAGATTGAAAGCGCGCTGGTCGCGAACCCGGCGGTAGCAGAAGCTGCGGTGGTTGGCATGCCGCATGACATCAAAGGCCAGGGCATCTACGCCTATGTCACGCTGAAGGCGGGCGTGGAGCCCACCGATGTGCTGCGCAAGGAATTGGTCGCCTGGGTGCGCAAGGAAATCGGGCCGATCGCCACACCTGATGCCATCCAATGGGCGCCGGGCCTGCCAAAGACTCGTTCCGGCAAGATCATGCGCCGCATCCTGCGCAAGATCGCGGCGAATGAGGTGGATGGGCTGGGTGATACCAGCACACTCGCTGATCCTGCCGTGGTGGATGAGTTGGTGGCGAATAGGGTGCGGTGAAGTTCTTGAGAGCAGATCACGTTCAGATGGAATCATCTGAACGTGTGAAGATGCTCGAAAAAAACGAGGTAGAGCGGGTGGCGTGAACCCAGGTGAACGCAATACGCTCTAGTTCCGCGATTGGCGCGATCCCGCGATAGGGATCACGCCATGGCGCGCGGCAAGCGCCAATCAATCATCCGAACGGCTGGGCGTGCCGGCCAGCACGCCGCCATCAATCACAATCGTCTGCCCGGTCATGAAGGACCCGGCAGCCGAGCCCAGAAACACCGCCGCTCCCGCGATTTCATCGGGTTCCCCAATGCGCTTGAGCGGCGTGTCCTTGGTGCGCTTGGCGTAAATGCCCGGGTCTTCCCAAAGCGCGCGGGCGAAATCCGTCCGTACCAGACCGGGCGCAATGGCATTGGCCCGGACGTTTTTCGGCCCCCATTCCACCGCCAGATTCCGCACCAATTGCATATCGGCCGCCTTGGAAATGGCATAGGCGCCGAGCACGGGCGAACCGCGGAAGCCGCCGATGGAGGAGATGATGATGATGGAACCGCCGCCGCGTTCCGCCATGCCCGGTGCCGTCATATGCGAAAGCCACAGGTTGGATTTGATGTTGGACGCCATGATCTTATCAAAAATCTCATCCGGCATGGTCATGGCAGGGCCGAAATGCGGGTTGATCGCGGCATTGCAGACCATGATATCCACTTGGCCCCAGGCGGCGATGGTTTGGTCTATCAGCGCCTGACATTCATTCTTGCGCCCGATATTGCAGGCAATGGCCATGGCTTCCCCGCCCTTGGCCTTGATGGCGTCGACCACTTCCTGGCAGGCATCCAGCTTGCGGGAGGAGACGACCACTTTCGCCCCCTGTTCGGCCATTCTTTCGCAAATCGCCCGGCCAATGCCGCGGCTGCCGCCGGTTACCACGGCCACCTTGCCGGTCAGATCGAATAGGGACATGGCGTTTCTCCTGCTTAGATTGATCGGGAGCCAGCGCAGCATGGCGCGCGCTTTCCCGCAACTGGGTGCTTGCCCTCAGGCGCAGAGTGCCGGAGACTAGCGGGAAAGGGGCGTCAGGCCCCGCCTGGATGAGGGAGAGACGCTTTGGCTGAGAATCAATTCGTGCAGCATGTGGCGATGGGGGAGGTGCATGTGCTGCGCCTGGCCAACCCCCCCGTAAATACGCTGCGCACCGAAATCCGCGCCGGGCTTCATGATGGCATGAAGGCCGCGCGCGCCGCCGGCGCCAAGGCAGTGGTGATCATCGGCACCGGGCGCATGTTCTGCGCGGGCGCCGAGATGACCGAATTCGGCAAGCCGCGGGTGCCGCCCTCTCTCACGGAAGTGTTTGACCAGTTTGAAAGCTTCCCCGGCATTACGGTGGCCGCCATTCATGGCTCGGCCCTTGGGGGTGGTTTGGAAGTGGCGCTTGCCTGCCATGCGCGCGTGGCGTTGGCCGATGCGAATCTGGGCCTGCCGGAAGTGAAGCGCGGCTTTGTGCCGGGGGCGGGCGGTACGCAGCGCCTGCCGCGCCTGATTGGCCCGGAGGCAGCGCTGAAAATCATCGTCTCTGGCGACCCGATCAAGGCGACCGAGGCGCATAAGCTCGGCTTTGTGGATGCGATCATTGATGGCGATCTTGAAGCCGGCGCCATTGCCTTTGCGCGCGCCAATCTTGGCAAGAGTTTCACCTTGGCGCGCAACCGCACGGACAGGATCGCGGGCCAGGATATGGCGGCGTTTGATGCCGCGGCGGGCGCCTTGCTGAAGCGTTCGCGTGGTCAGGAAAGCCCGAAGGGCTGTGTGGAGGCGGTGCGCGCTTCCTTCACCTTGCCGTTTGAGGAAGGCTTGCAGAAGGAACGCGATTTGTTCGCGACCCTGGTGGCTGGTGAGCAATCCAAGGCGTTGCGGCATATCTTCTTCGGTGAACGCGAAGCGCAGCGCGTGCCCGGACTGCCCGCCGATACTGAAGTGCTGCCAGTTGGCAAGCTGGTGGTGATTGGTGGTGGCACCATGGGCGGCGGCATTGCCATGAGTGCGGCGAATTTCGGCGTGCCCGTGACCATTGTGGAAATGACGGAAGAAGCGCTGGCGAAAGGTTTGCAGCGTTGTGAGGCGAATTGGCAGCGCACGGTCGCTTCCGGGCGTTTGTCTCAGGCCGAATATGAAAAGCGCCGCGCGCTGCTGACCGGCTCGACGGATTTCGAGAAAGCTGTGGCTGAGGCCGATCTGGTGATCGAAGCGGTGTTCGAGAATATGGAGGTGAAGAAGCAGGTCTTCGCGCGCTTGGATAAGGCAGCGCGGCCGGGGATTGTGCTGGCTTCCAATACCTCCACGCTTGATATTGACCAGATCGCGAGCGCGACTTCGCGGCCGGAATGGGTGATGGGGATGCATTTCTTCAGCCCGGCCAATGTGATGCGCCTGCTTGAGAATGTGCGCGGGTCGAAGACCAATGCGGTTGCGATCGCAACGGCGACCGAATTTGGCAAGAAGATCGGCAAGCTGCCGGTGCTGGTTGGCAATTGCGATGGCTTTGTCGGCAATCGCATGACCGGCAAGCGCACGCCGCAGGTGGAAAAGCTGCTGCTGGAAGGCTGCCTGCCGCAGGATATTGACCGCGTGATGGAAGGCTATGGCATGGCCATGGGGCCGCTTGCCACTGGTGACCTGGCGGGGCTGGACATTGGCGCTGCGGTGCGCAAGGCGCGCGGCACAGTCGCGCCGATTGCGGATGCGGTGGTGGCGGCAGGGCGTTTCGGTCAGAAAACCAGCAAGGGCTGGTATATGTATGATGAAAAGCGCAACCGCCTGCCCGACCCGGAAGTGGAGCGCATCATCCTGGATGTCGCGGATAAAATGCAGGTGCGTCGCCGCAAGATTGAAGCGGATGAAATCCTGGAACGCCTGTTGCTGCCTATGGTGAATGAAGGCGCGCGCATTCTGGAAGAAGGCATCGCCTCCCGCCCGATTGATATTGATGTGATCTTCACCAATGGCTTTGGCTGGCCGGCTTGGCGCGGCGGGCCGATGTTCTGGGCGGATACGCTTGGCCTTAAGGCCGTGCGCGACAAGCTCAATAAATACGCCGAGGCGACGGGGGACAAAAACCTGCGCCCGGCAACTTTGATCGAAAAACTCGCCGATGAGGGCGGCAGCTTCGCCGGCATGGGCAAATCCAAGGTTTGATGCCGCGCGGCGGCAGGCAGGAATGAAGGGAAAGAACAATGGATCTACGCTTCACGGATGAGGAACGCGCCTTCCGCCAGGAAGTGCGTGATTGGATTGATGCCAACCTGCCCGCCGATACGCGGGAACGCATGGCGGCGGGCCGCACGCCCACCAAGCAAATGCAGGTGGATTGGCAAAAGAAGCTGAATGCCAAGGGCTGGTGCGTGCCGCATTGGCCGGCGGAATGGGGCGGGCAGAAGGATTGGTCCGCGATTAAGCGCTTTATCCTGCTGGAAGAATTGCAGGGCACGCCGGCGCCGATTCCGCTTGGCTTCAACTGCAATATGTTGGGCCCGGTGCTGATTGCTTTCGGTACGGAAGAACAGAAGAAGTTCTTCCTGCCCAAGCTTGCCAATCTTGATCTGTGGTTCTGCCAGGGCTTCTCTGAGCCCGGCGCGGGGTCTGATCTGGCGTCGCTGAAAACGCGCGCGGTGCGCGATGGCGATCACTACATCGTCAATGGGCAAAAGACCTGGACGACGTTGGCGCAATATGCCGATTGGATTTTCCTGCTGGTGCGCACCAATCCGGAAGCGACCAAGCAGCAGGAAGGCATTTCCTTCCTGGTCGTGGATATGAAGACGCCGGGCATCACTGTGCGCCCCATCATCACCATTGATGGCGCGCATGAGGTGAATGAGGTTTTCTTCGATGATGTGAAAGTGCCGGTCGCCAATCTGGTCGGCACCGAACATCGCGGCTGGGATTGCGCGAAATTCCTGCTCTCCAACGAACGCACCGGTCAGGCGCGCGTGGGTGCTTCCAAGGATCGTATCCGCCGGCTCAAGCTGATTGCACAGAATGCGCCGGGTGGTGAGCGCCCGATGATCGAAGATGGGCGCTTCCGTGAACGGCTGGTGGAAGTTGAAGTACAGTTGAAGGCGCTGGAGATGACCACGATGCGCGTGCTGGCCGATGAGAATCGTCAGCTCAGTGAACGCAAGCCCAACCCGGCATCTTCCGTGCTGAAGATCAGGGGCACGGAGATTCAGCAGGCGATCAGTGATCTTTATGTCATGGCCGCCGGGCCTTACGGCATGGTGGGTGCGGACCCCGATGGCGATCGCTGGAATGAACCGGAATTGGCGCCGGAATGGGCCACGCTTGCGCAGCCAACCTATTTCAATTGGCGCAAGCAGACGATCTATGGTGGTTCCACCGAGATCCAAAAGAACATCATGGCAAAAGCGTTTTTGGGGCTCTGAGACATGGATTTTGATCTTTCCGAAGACCAGCGGCTGCTGCAGGACAGCCTGACGAAGCTGCTGGCCGATAAATACAAGTTCGAAGACCGCAAGCGCTTCATGAAATCAGCCACTGGCTGGTCGCAGGAAATGTGGGAAGCCTATGCTGATCTTGGCCTGCTCGGCCTGCCTTTCGCGGAAGAGGATGGCGGCTTCGGCGCCGGCCCGGTTGAGGTGATGCTGATGGCGGAAGCCATGGGCGGCGCGATCACGCTGGAACCATGGCTCGCAACCGTCGTGATGGGCGGTGGCTTCATTCGCCACGGCGCATCGGCGGCTCAGCGCGCCGCCATGGTGCCGGAAATCGCTGCGGGGAAGTTGAAACTCGCCTTTGGTTATACGGAACCGCAATCTCGCCATGATCTTCATGATGTCGCGACCACGGCGAAGAAGGATGGCGCGGGCTGGGTGCTGGAAGGCCGCAAGGGCGTGGTGCTGCATGGCGATGTGGCGGACCAGATTGTGGTGACCGCGCGCACCGGTGGCGCGCGGCGCGACAAATCCGGCATTGGCGTGTTCCTGGTACCGGCGAATGCCAAGGGTGTGACACGGCGCGGCTACCCCACCACCGATGGGCTACGCGGTGCGGAAATCACGCTTGATCGCGTAAGCCTGCCCGCCGAAGCGCTGCTGGGTGATGCCGGCAATGGCCTGGCGCTGGTGGATCGCGTGGTGGATGAAACCATCGCGGCCCTGGCCGGTGAGGCGGTGGGGGCGATGGATGCGCTGCATAAGCTGACGCTGGATTACCTGCGCACGCGCAAGCAATTCGGCCGGCCCATTGGGTCCTTCCAATCGCTGCAGCATCGCGCGGCGGAAATGATGGTCTCCTTGGAAGAAGCGCGTTCCATGGCCATGCTGGCGGCTATGATGGCGCAGGAAGCCGATGCCACCGAACGCCGCCGGCAAATGTCGGCTGTGAAGGTGCAGATCGGGCGTTCCGGCAAATTCCTCGGCCAGAGTGCGATCCAATTGCATGGCGGCATTGCCATGACGATGGAATATCTGGGCGGGCATTACTTCAAGCGCATCACCACCATAGACACCATGTTCGGCGATGCGGATCATCATGTCTCGCAGCTCATGGCGATGGGCGGGTTGAACCAGGCTGCCTAAGCGCAAGATTGTCATGGCCGTGAAATTTTCATGACACGGCCATGACCCGCTTTTTCTGCGCCCGGCATCCGGTTAGCTAGCCGTGCAACCCGAAGGAACGACGCATCATGGATAACGACCCGCGCTTGCAGGAATTGGCCGATCTGATTGATGGCAAGGGCCATGGCCGTTATGGGCTGCATGATGTCACGCAGCGCCAACACGCCCTGCAATCCGCCTGGCAGGCAGAGCGTGAGGGTTGTTCCTCAGCACTCATTGCCGCCGCGCTTCTGCATGATATCGGCCATATGGTGCATGATCTGGGGGACAATCCCGCCGCGCATGGCGTGGATGACAAGCATGAGGAATTGGGCCAGATCTGGCTGCAATCCTGGTTTGGCCCTGAGGTGACGGAACCCGTGCGGCTGCATGTCGCCGCCAAGCGCTATCTTTGTGCGACGGAGGCCGATTACTTCGCCAAGCTGTCCCCTGATTCCGTGCTCAGCCTGTCGCTGCAAGGCGGGCCAATGTCGGCGGAAGAAGTCGCGGCATTTCGGGCGCTGCCACATGCGGAAGATGCCGTCCGTCTCAGACGTTTTGATGAAGGGGCGAAGGTGGCGGGGCTGACGACACCGCCGGTGCAGCATTTCCTGCCCCATGTGGCGGCGTGTTTGAAATAATTTCTTGCTTGACCGGGGCCGATGCGCCCCGCAGGCTTTGCCCTTATGGGCGGTATTCTCGTTATTGGTTCTTATAATCGCGACACGGTGTTGCGCCTTGCGCGCTTTCCCGCGCCGGGTGAGACGCTGACTGCGCTTGGCATGGCCGAGTTTCATGGCGGCAAGGGCAGCAACCAGGCGGTCGCGGCGGTGCGCGCTGGTGGGCGTGTGGCGCTGATCGCCGCCATTGGTGATGACGCAGCGGGCCAGGCTGCACAAGCGCTTTGGGCGGCGGAAGGGATTGCGGCGCAGGCCGTGCAAATCACTGAGGCGCCCACCGGCGCCGCCACCATCCTGCTTGATGCAGCCGGTGAGAATCAGATCATCATCCTCGCAGGCGCCAATGCGGCATTGGCTTTACCCCCCGGCTTCACACCGCCCGGCGATATCGCGGTGGCACTCGCGCAGCTTGAAACGCCGCAAGCCGCGACCGCCGCGCTGTTTCGTGCCTCGACTGACGCGCGCCGCATCCTGAATGTCGCCCCCGCGGCGCCCATCACGCCAGAGCTTCTGGCGGCCACCGATATGTTGGTGCTGAATGAAACCGAAGCCGCCATTCTGGCGCAGCGTGAGGCTGAACCCGCCGCCCTGGCGCTTGCGCTGGCTGCCGAGACAATGCGCGACGTGATCGTGACCGCTGGCGCCGCTGGCGCCTTTTGGGCGCGCCCGGATGGTGTGGTGATTGATGCGGCGTCACCGCGCATCACGGTGGCGGATACCACCGGCGCCGGTGATGCTTTTCTGGGCGCCTTCGCCGCCTTCAGCGCGGAAGGCTTCACGCCTGAAAAGATCTTGCGGCTTGCGGTAACGGCGGGCGCCCTGGCCTGCACGCAAGAAGGCGCTGTGCCTTCCTTGCCCTATCACGCGGCGATCATGGCGCTGGGAGCGGAATCGGTTTCTCCATGACCCTTGGCTTCCTGGAATGGTCCGCCCGGCGCGGCGGATTGCTGCTGGCGCTTGGCATCTTCGCGGGGCTGTTCATTCCGCCCTTGGCTGCGCTGTTTCGTGATGCGGTGACCTTCACGGTCGCAACCCTGATGACCATTGTGCTGCTGCGCGTGGATTTGGCGCAGGTGGTGGCGTATTTGCGCCGGCCCGTGCTGGTGGCGCTGCTGGTCGGCTGGATGATGCTGGTCTGCCCCATCCTGCTATTCCTCGTGCTGCGCGGCTTTGGCTTTGATGGGCCCTTGGTGGCGGGGCTCGTGATCAGCGCCATGGGCTGTGCCGCCACATCCTCCCCGGCATTTGCGCGCATGGTGGGGTTGGATGGGGAAATCTCCCTGGTGGTGGCGATCATCACCACGCTGATTGTGCCCTTTACCGCACCGCCCCTGGCGCTTGGGCTGATGGGCATTGATTTGGCGATCTCGCTTTCCGCACTGATGGGGCGCCTGATGCTGGTGGTGGGTCTGCCCTTGCTGATTGCGGTGGCGCTGCGCCGGCTTTTGGGCCCGACGCGCCTGCAACGCTATGCCGGCGCCCTGGATGGGTCTGTGGTCTGGCTGGTGGTAATTTTCGGCTTCGGCGTCATGGATGGGATGCTGGCCAAGATCACCTCAGACCCTGCCTGGGTCATGGGCGGCCTTGCATTGGCATTCGCGGCGAATTTCGGCCTGAATGCCGCAACCGCCCTGGTCTTTGCGCCAACGGGCAAGAAGCTGGCACTGACGGCCGGCTTGCTCGGCGGCAATCGCAATATGGCGCTTTTTCTGGCGGTACTGCCGGCAGCAACGGATGAGCGCATTCTGCTATTCTTCGCCCTCGGCCAATTCCCGCTTTTCCTGACACCTTTCCTGCTAAGGCCGATCTATACGCGTTTCCGGCCAGGATAGGCGCATACGTCAGGCGGCGCGCAGCTTGTCGAGGAAGTTGGCAAGCTCAGCCTTCAGACCCTCGCCCTTTTCGCCAAGGCCATCCGCCATGCGGCGCAGTTCCGTAAGCGCCTCATCCGTAGCGCCAATGCCATCCCTGACTTTTTGAATACGGGCCGTGACCTGGTTGGCATCCTCGGCCGCTACGGCAACACCTTCGGCAATCTGCTGCGTTGCGACGCCCTGCTGTTCGACCGCTGAGGAAACCTGCGCTGCGATACTGTCTATTTCATGGACAACCTTTGCAATGCTTTGGATCGCTTGCACGGCACCTTCCGATGCTGCGCGCATTTCCTGAATTTGGCGGGAAACCGTCTCCGTCGCTTGCGCTGTCTGGGTTGCGAGGGTCTTGACCTCACTCGCCACCACCGCAAAGCCACGCCCCGCATCGCCGGCGCGTGCCGCTTCGATCGTGGCATTCAGCGCCAGAAGATTGGTCTGCTCGGCGATGGAGGAGATCATCCGCACCACATCGCCCACCCTTTCGGCACCCTTGTCGAGCCCCTGGACGATAGCGTCCGTCCGTTCTGCCTCGGCCACGGCACGACGGGCGATGGCGGCGGATTCCTGCACCTGGCGTGAAACCTCCACGACCGTAACGGCAAGTTCTTCCGCAGCCGCAGCGACCTTGCCGGTTTCCTCACTGGCACGTTCCGCCGCTGAGGTAATGGCGCGCGCTTCCTCATTGGTGGTGCGTGTGACCGCGCCAAGTTCGGCGACCGAAGCCTTGGTGGCATCAGAGGATTGCAATATCTCATTTGAGATCATGCCAACGCCGCGCTCAAAACTATCAGCCAGGACGCGTTGCGTTTCTTCCTTGTCAACCCGCGCCGCCTCACGTTCGGCAGCCTGTGCCGTGGCGGCTTCTTCGGCTTCACGCAGCTTTTTGCGGAGATCATTCAGCGCCAGACCCATTTCTGAAAGCTCATCACGGCCCTGGATATCAACCGCGCCTGTGAGATTTCCTTCGGCGGTTTCGCGCATTGAAGAACGCAAAACCGCAAGCCTGCTCACCACCCCCCGGCGGATCAGCAGCAACGCCACGCCCGCGCTGATGACAATGGCGGCAGCCGAAATCAACAACATCAGCACCGTCACGCGCCGAACCGCCGCACGCGCTTCGTCGCCCGCCAGCCTCGCCGCTACCTCAGCATCGGATACCGCCTTGGAAACCGTGGCATCCAATTGCCCGGCTTGACGCCGCGTAGCACCGAGTGCGCCTTCCGCCTGGGTGATGGCGGTCAATTGTCGGCCACGTAATTCAAACAAGCCATCTTGCCCGTGGCCGAAGGCAGTCAGGGAGGCGATCGCACGCCGCAAAATCTGCGCCTGATCGTCATTGCCCAAATCGCCCAAGGCCCTGTCAAGCTGTTGGCTGGCAGCCATCATGCGGTCGCGCAACGGAATCAGCGCATGCGCATCAGGCGCCTGTGCGGCTTCCGCCAAAAGCCCGGCGATCAGGTTCACATCCGCGCGGCCTTGCATGAAGGCGGAAAGCCGGACCAATTCCTGATCGGTCAGCTTATTGATGCTTTCTTCCATCGCCTTGGCATCGGGCGCATCCGAAACGCCGCGCAATCCCAAGGTAAGGTCAAAGAAAGCCTCATCTGCCTGAGGTGCAATGAGTTCAAGAACCTGGCGATGTGCGGCGCGCATTTGTCCCACGCGTTCCGCTATGGATGCCGTCAAGGCAAGGCGCGTTTGCGTTCCCTGCGCCAGGCTTGCCAATGCGGATTTCATCGCATTCGCACCCTGCTTCAGTTCATCTGCACGATCATCGGCCAGGGTCGCCGCGACATCATCAACAAGTGTTGCCAGGCGCTGCGCTTCGGTTTCAAGCGTGGCGCGGGTTCGGCGTGCCTCTTCTGCATTATGGCTGGCGGCAAGCTCTGGCGCGGTTGCGGCAATGCCTGTGCTGGCAACTGAAAGCAGCAAGGCGCGGCGCGTTGCGGGCAGGTGTTCCTCTGTCACCTGCTGAACGGTGGCGGCGATCTGCGTATTTCCAAGGACTGCAATACCGGCCGCCGCAATCGTCAGGCCGGCAACCACCCCGAAGGATAGGTAGAGCCTTTTGGCAATACCTATTTGCAGGCGCGATCTGGCAAGATGATGATCCACCATGGCTTACCCCTGTGCGCCTGACAGACGCTCCACCGCGCGAAAACTGCCATCCGCCTGAATAACTGTCAGCCAAACCTTGTCCGAGCCTTGGTTCTTGTCTGCCGAAAAGGATAGTGGCATGCCATCAATATCAAAGCCATTGGCGCGAATGGTGCCGAGAAGTGACTGGCGCGTTGGCGGATTGGCGGCTTTGGCCAGCGCCGCGAGTGTAAGGCGCCCCACCAGATAGCCTTCAAGCGACACAAAGCCAGGGGTGGCATTGGGAACCGCCGCGGCCAGCGCCGCCCGGTAGCGTTTCACGACGGCAAGATTTTCATCGCCCGGGAAAGGTACCACCTGCGTCACCACCACCCCTGCACCGGCTGCACCCAGTTCCTGTGCCAGCGCATCACTACCGACAAAGGAGATATTGACGAAGGTTGCATTGAGCCGAAGCTGACGCGCCGTTTTGATGAACTCGGCGCAGGGCCTATAGGCGCCAACCATGATTACCGCGTCTGGCCGGCCGCGTTGAATGGCAAGGGCAGCGCCGCGCACGGCAATTGTATTGCGTTCATAGGTGCCTTCGGCAACCAAGGCCATGTTGCGCTTGGTAAGCGCCCGCTGAACACCTGCAAGACCAGCGCGACCAAAGGCATCATCCTGAAAGAGAATAGCAATGCGCGAAGCACCCAGATCGCGCGTCAGGCGTTCCACCATTTCCTCGGTTTCCTGGAAATAGGAAGCGCGGAGATTGATGACATTGGCAAGCTTGATATCACGCAGGAATTCGGCACCGGTAAAGGGGCCGATGAAGGGCACACCTGCTTCCGCCGCAATTGGCTGTGCTGCCTGACTGGTTGGTGTGCCGACGGGACCGATCAGGGCAAAGACATTATCTTCGGTGATCAATTGTCGCGTCACGGCGGCGGATCGCACGGGTTCATAACCGTCATCACGGGCAATCAGTTCCACTTTCCGCCCATGAATACCGCCTGCCTTATTCGCTTCATTGAAGGCGGCCAGGATGCCGTCGCGCATGCCCGTGCCCAAGGCAGCGGCCGGGCCATCCAACGGTGCGGCCTGTCCAAAAACAATGCGATCATTAAAAATCCCTGAATTGGCCATTGATTCAGCTGCAAGAAGAAGTGCTGGGGCAGCCAGAAGGGCCGAACGGCGTGAGAGCATGACTTTTCCTTTCCAAAGACTGCGACAAGCCTATCTGGCAGAGATAAAAAAAGGGTCAAAACAACGAAGACAGTTGCCTTAAAAAGGCGCCTCTGCACAATTGTTGTGACTGGATGAAGATTGTATGGATAATTTGACATGTTAATGTTTTATCAAGAATCAAATCAGGCACAAAAGGCAATGTACTTGCCCTGAAGAACGGGCAACCATGCAATGATGCGACCCTTCGCTGCGCCAAGAATGTGGGTTGAAAGAGCTTCGGCGTAGGTTTCACTGCGCGCTTGCACGCATTTCGTGTGCAACACCACTTATTGAACTCGCTGAATATATTTTTTCGAATAGAATTTCGGCGCCACAAAGCGAATCCAGTAGCGCTGGAGATACGTCATTCACGCGCCATTCGCGGGCGGTTACATCAGATCAGAAGAAGCATCAGCAGCATTCAGGGATCACATTATTTTTGGGAATGAAGCCGGCGGGGGGGGGGGGGAGCCCTCAAGCCGCCCTTAGTCGCGCCGCCAGAGACACCACTTCCTGCTGCAGCACCGCGCTTTGCCGCGCCATCGCCTCAGCTTGGCTGTCCAGCGCCGCCACAGGCGCGCCAGCGGCTTCCATGCCGCCCTGCACCTTGGCGACCGCGCCGGCAACCGCCGTGGTGCCCTCGGCCGCCGCAGCAATGCCCTGGGCAATTTCCCGCGTCGCTGCACCCTGCTGTTCAATGGCGCGCGCAGCTTCGGCGGCGATGCTGTCAATCTGCTGCACCACCTCGGCGATGCCTTGGATGGCCGCCACCGCTTCTGCGGATGTGCCGCGAATTTCCTGTACCTGGCGGGAAATCTCCTCAGTCGCCTTGGCGGTTTGCGTCGCCAGCGCCTTCACTTCTGAGGCCACCACGGCGAAGCCCTTGCCCGCTTCACCCGCACGCGCCGCTTCGATGGTGGCATTGAGCGCGAGAAGATTGGTCTGGCCGGCAATGGCGGTGATCAGCTTCACCACATCGCCAATCTTCTGCGCCGCGCCAGACAGGCCTTGGACAATGGCATCGGTCCGGCCCGCATCATTCACGGCCCGGGCCGCGATGGTGGCGGAATGTCGGATTTGTTCTGAGACCGCGCCGACGGTCGCCGTCAGCTCCTC
Organism: Roseomonas sp.; assembly: GCA_020249865.1. GTDB lineage: Bacteria > Pseudomonadota > Alphaproteobacteria > Acetobacterales > Acetobacteraceae > Neoroseomonas. The sequence continues at coordinate 28,138 of JADCEV010000105.1, forward strand.
TGCGGCGGCCGCCACCTTGCCCGTTTCCTCCCGCGCGCGCTCGGCGCTGGCACCAATCCCGGTGGTGGCCTGCTGTGCATTGGCCTGTGCTTGCATCAGCGCCGCCAGTGTCTCACGGCTGGTCTTTGCCTCCTGCGTCAGGCCTTGCAGGCGCGGCGTGATATCGGCTTCCAGCATGCGGGCTGTTTCGGCCCGCAGCGCGGCGTGGTCCCTTTGCAGCCGCAGCAATGCGGCCTTGGCTTCATCGCGCGCCGCATGGGCGCTGAGAAGCTCGGCCCGCAGTGCGGCAAGCCCGCCATGATCGGGGCGCGCTGCCAAAGCGGCAGGCACGACGCGGCGGAAAGTAAAAAATGCCGATATCGCCGCCAAGATCAGGGCAAATACCCCAAGCCCGATGGGCAGCATCTGCGCCGGTAGGTGCTGCGGCTGTGCAGGGCGGGCGCGGCGCGCTTCTTCCGCGGTGCTGATCAGCAGGGGGCCCATCGCTGCCTGAAAACGCGCGCCCGCATCCGTGAGCCGCGCCGCAGCGGCGGCGACATTAGTGCTGGCGCTGACACCAAGCGCATGCCGGGCGGCTGGTGCTTCCAGCGCTTCATGCGCGCGCTGCAAGGCCGCAGCGGCTTCGCGGAGTGCAAGGTAGCGCGGCGCGCTGCCAAGCACGCTCATGGCATTTTGCAAGCCGGCCAGCGCGGCTTTCTGTGTGGTGAGCAATGCCTGAAAACTGGCATCATCCTGCATGGTGCCGACACGATTGGCGATGCCGAAAAGCTCCTCCGCCGCGCTCCGTGCCTTCAACAAGGCGGATTGGCGCGGGATTTCATTATTGGCGAGCATGCCGCGCGGCCGCGGCGCCTGACCGCGCGGTGGCGAAGCACCATTCATGGCGCGGCTGATTTCCTGGCCCACCTGGTCAATCGCCGGCAGCAATGCGGCACGAAAGGCATGATGCGCCGCGCCAAGCGCAGCCACATGGCGTTCGGTTTCCTGACGTGCCTGTTGTTCCGTGGTCAGCACGATGCCCAATTGGCGCAGTGCCGCTGCCAGATCATTGCTGGCTGCCTGGATCACGGCGGGGCTCTGCGCCATGCCTCGCAACAGCGCATTCAGCCGGTCTTCCGCCTGGCGCGCCCGGCGCGCGGCTTCCGCCAATTCCGCTTCAGAACGCGCGAGCAACATGGGCGGCACGGCGCCCGAAAGCTGCATGGCGCGTTCAGCGACATCCAGGCTGCGCGCCAGCATCGGCAGGCGCGGATCAGCCGGCGCTGCGGGCAGGGTCTGTGGCAGACCCTGGATGATGCCGGCGGTACCCAAGGCCGTGAGCCCCACGACAAGGCAAAGCCCAAGCATGAAGCGTTTTGCTGAAGGCGCCGCAGATAAGGATTGCATCAGGTTTTCCGTATCAACATGCATTTCGAAAGCATCAGGATGTTAGGCGAAATTCCTAAACAGGCGATGAGGAAGCATGCGCGACCTTCAATCCGTCATTCATGCGGCGCTACGGCCATGCTTAATGAAATCCTTACCCGCTGCTGCCTGCTCCATCAGGCAAGGCATGGCTTGATTGATGTATCTTCATGTCAGTCTTCAGGGCTTCTTCACCAAGCCACGTTATCCTGACCCCGTCATTCACCTTGTTCCAGGACGGTTCGGCCGCGCGACAGCCACGGCTTCCTGCTGGCACGCAAGCGGCGCCTGCCCAGGGCCGCAAGGCACCTTCGAATAAGGGAATGGCTTTTGAAACCCGCCGGGGACCAGGAGACCCAAATGTTACGAATTCGGCCTTTGGCCATTGTCATGAGCCTTGCTTTGGCTGCTGCCTCTGGGCTTGCATTGTTGTCCTTCCTGATGATGCAGGATGCCTTCAGCGCTGCGCGAAACGCCTACCAGAATCAGCATCTGTCCTATCGCCTGGCTGATGAATTGCGCCAATCATCGGATGATATCACGCGCAATGCGCGCACCTATGTGGTGACGGGTGATCCGAAATGGGAAGAACAATTCCTGTCGGTGATCGCGATTCGCAATGGTGAAAAGCCGCGCCCGGTGGATTATCACCGCATCTATTGGGATTTCGTCGCGGCAACGGGCCGTGCGCCGCGCCCGGATGGCGCACGTATCCCACTGCAACAGATGATGCGCGAGGCGGGCTTCTCGGAAGCGGAATTCGCGCTGCTGCGTCAGGCACAGCAGAATTCCGATGCGCTGATCCAGCTTGAAACGGTTGCGATCAATGCCGCCAAGGGTATCTTCGCAGACTCTGAAGGCAAGTTCACGGTCCGGCGTGATCCTGATTTCGCCATGGCGCGTGATCTGATGCATGGCGCGGATTACCACCGCTTCAAGGCCGACATCATGGGCCCGATTGACCAGTTCTATGTCGCCCTTGAAGAACGCCTGGCGTCCAGCATTCGTGCCGCAGAAGATCGGGTTGCCTTCTGGCGCTCCATCCTTGGCATTGCGGTTGCCATGATCCTCGCGGTTTCTGCCGCCGCTGCCTGGTTGCTGGTGCTGCGCATTTCCAAGCCGCTCGATCAGCTTTCGGGTTCCATGGACAAGCTTGCGAAGGGCGATCTTGGCGTTGGCATTCCGCATGCTGAACGCGTCGATGAAATCGGCGACATGAGCCGCGCCACCACCATCTTCCGCGATGGCCTGGTGGAAACGGCGAAGTTGCGTGAAGCGGAAGCCAAGCGTGGCGCGGAACTGGAAGCCGCACGCCGTACTGCCATTCAGGAAATCGCCAATGATCTGGAAAAGGCGATTGGCCAATCCGTCTCGGCGCTATCGGACAATTCCGCCAAGCTTGTCGTGGAAGGTGGCAAGGTGGCCAGCACCACCGATACCGCGCTGACCCAGGCCCGCACCGCGGCGCATGAAGGGATTGAGGCAAATAACGGCATCCAAAGCGTCTCTGCCGCCGCGGAACAATTGACCGTCGCGATTTCCGAAGTCTCGGCGCGCGTGACCGCCGTGGCGCAAACGGCGCGCAGTGCCGCCGATGAGGCGGATCGTGTCACTTCCTTGATTGATGGGCTGAATGCTGCATCGGTCAGGATCAATGACGTGACCGGATTGATTGGGTCCATTGCGGCGCAAACCAATCTGCTGGCGCTGAACGCCACCATCGAATCGGCCCGCGCTGGTGATGCCGGCAAGGGCTTTGCTGTGGTGGCCTCAGAAGTGAAGAACCTGGCCGCGCAATCGGCCAAGGCGACTGAAGGCATTCAGGGCGAAATCAGCGCCATGCAATCCATCATTTCGGATGTGGTTGCGGTGATTCGTGAAATCGTGGGCCGCATCAGCCAGCTCAATAACGAAAACGGCGCGATTGCCGCAGCGGTGGAAGAACAATCTGCCACCACGGCGGAAATTGCCTCAAGCCTGCGCTCGGCGGCGTCTTCTGTCGGCTCGCTCGAAGGTTCGATCGGTCGCGTTTCCACCATGACCGAGGATGCCGGCAAGGCGATTGGCACCATCAACCAGGCGACCAAGTCCCTGGCGGATGAGGCAGTGCAGCTTCGTGGCGCGACGCAATCGCTGATCCAGCGCCTGCAAGCGGCCTGATTGGTGCTGCTTGCCCAAAACAACGCGGCCTGCCGATGCAGGCCGCGTTTTTCACGCAATCAAACCGTGGAAATATCCGGCGCGTCGGGGTTCTTCATGCCGACAATGTGATAGCCGCTATCCACGTGATGCACTTCACCCGTCACGCCGGCAGCGAGATCAGACAGCAAATACAAACCCGCACCGCCCACTTCCTCAATCGTCACATTGCGGCGCAGCGGCGAATTATACTGGTTCCATTTCAGGATATAGCGGAAATCGCCAATGCCGCTGGCGGCGAGTGTCTTGATCGGGCCGGCGCTAATGGCATTCACGCGAATGCCGGCCTCACCCAAATCGGTCGCCATGTAGCGCACGCTGGCTTCCAGGGCGGCCTTCGCCACACCCATCACATTGTAATGCGGTGTCACGCGCTCCGCCCCAAGATAGGAAAGGGTGAGTTGCGCCCCGCCCCGCTTCATCAGCGCGGCAGCACGGCGGCCGACAGCGACGAAGGAATAGCAGGAAATATCCATCGCCTGCAGGAACGCGTCGCGCGGCGTGTCCAGATAGCGCCCGCGCAGATACTGCTTGTCGGCAAAGCCGATGGCATGGACCAGGAAATCCAGCCCGCCCCAGGCCTGCTCGACGGCGCCAAAGGCGACATCCATATCGGCGTCATCGGCGACATCGCAGGGCACAACCAGGCTTGATCCCAGGCTTTCCGCCAGCGGGCGCACGCGCTTTTCAAGCGCTTCCCCCTGATAGGTGAAGGCAACCTCTCCCCCTTGGGCGGCGATGGCCTGTGCAATGCCCCAGGCGATGGAACGATCATTCGCAACACCCATGATCAGGCCGCGCTTGCCGGCCATCAGGGTGCCTTTGGGGATGCTGGGTGCTGGTTCCGCGTCGTTCATCGGGTGATGGACCATCCGGCTAAATCTATGCGCGCCCTCTGCCATGGCGGCGAATGCCGGGCAAGGGCCTTGTCCTTTCGCAAAGCCTCCCGATACAGGGCATGACAAGGAGAAAACCATGGACGGCACCGTGACCACCACCGAAGACCCCTATGCCCTGTTTCAGGATTGGATGGCGGAAGCCACCAAGGGGGAGATCAATGACCCGAATGCGGTGTGCCTGGCGACCGCCACGCCGGATGGCAGGCCATCGGCGCGCATGGTGCTGCTGAAGGGCGTGGATGCGCGCGGCTTTGTTTTCTACACCAATCTGGAAAGCCGCAAGGGCGGCGAATTGGCCGCCAATCCTTTTGCTGCGCTTTGCTTTCACTGGAAGACGCTCCAGCGCAGCATTCGCGTGGAAGGCCAGGTGGAGAAGGTCTCGGACGCTGAGGCGGATGCCTATTATGCGTCCCGCGCGCGCACCTCGCGCCTTGGCGCTTGGGCGTCCAAGCAATCGCGCCCGCTGGAAAGCCGCTTTGCCTTGGAAAAGGCAGTGGCGGAATACGGGCTGAAATATGCGGTGGGCGAGATCCCACGCCCGCCCTTCTGGTCCGGCTTTCGCGTGCTGCCGGCGCGGATTGAATTCTGGCGCGACATGCCCTTCCGCCTGCATGAACGCCGCGTTTTTCACCGTGATGGCGCGGGGTGGCGGCTGGAAACCCTCTACCCGTGACACTGGCCGCCGGCATTCCCCGGAACCAGGCGGAAGTGGCCGCCTTTCTGGAGCAGCTTGCTGGCGCCACGCCCATCCAGACGCATATCTCGGCGATTTTTGTCGGGCGGGACACCGCCTGGAAGATGAAGAAGGCCGTCGCTTTGGGGTTTCTCGATTTCAGCACCTTGGCAGCGCGGGCGCATTTCTGCCGGCGGGAATTGGAGTTGAACCAGCCCGCCGCGCCGGGGATTTACCGCGATGTGGTGGCGATCACCCGCGCCCCGGATGGCAGCCTGCATGAGGGCGGCGCGGGTGAGGTGGTGGAATGGGTGCTCCGCATGGCGCCGATCCCGGCTGGCGATTTCCTGGATGCGGTGGCGGCGCGGGGCGGCCTGACGCCCGCCTTGCTGGACGCCCTGGGCGATGCGGTTTTCACGCTCCATCAGGCAGCGCCCAAGGTGGTGGGGCTGGATGCGCCCGGCGCCATGGAGGCAGTGCTATCGGGCAATCTGCGCGCCGCCCGCGCGGCGGGGTTGCCAGAGGCCGCGATCACGCCTTTGGCCGCACGCTTCCAGACAGCGCTGCGAGCCGCTGCGCCCTCGCTTATGGACCGCGCGGCAGAAGGCCGCATCCGGCGCTGCCATGGCGATCTGCATTTGGGGAATTTGTGCCTCTGGCAGGGCAAGCCCACGCCCTTTGATGCCTTGGAATTTGATGAGGCGCTGGCGCGGATTGATACCGGCTATGATCTGGCCTTCCTGCTGATGGATCTGGACCGGCAGGCGGGGCGCGCGGCGGCGAATCGTGTGCTGAACCGATATCTGGCGCGGTCGGGCGATTATGGCGTGCTCAGCCTTCTGCCGCTCTGGCTTGGACTTCGCGCCCTGGTGCGCGCGCATGTGGAAGCCGCGCGCGGGCGGGATGGTGTGCCGCTGCTCCGCGCCGCCGAGGCGTATCTCGCGCCACCGCCGCCGCGGCTGATTGCGGTGGGCGGGCTGCAGGGCACCGGCAAATCCACCCTGGCGCGCGGCCTGGCCCCCGCCCTCGGCGCCGCACCGGGCGCACTGCTGCTGAGAACCGATGAGCTCCGCAAACGCCACTTCGGTCTGGCGCCGGAGGAAAAGCTGCCGCCCGAGGCCTATACCGAAGCCATTAGCGCCGCGACACATGAAGAATTATTCATGATTGCCGAGGCCGCGCTGCGCCAGGGCTATGCGGTGGCGCTGGATGCAATGTTTTTGGACGCGCAGCATCGGCGGAAGGCAGCAGAAATCGCGGCGCGTGTCGGCGTGCCCTTTCAGGGTTTTTGGCTTGAAGCGCCAATGGAAATCCTGAGATCGCGCATCCTGGCGCGGCGCGGCGATGCCTCTGACGCGACCATCGCCGTTTTGGAACGCGCCGCCCAGGCGGACCCCGGCACGATTGACTGGCGCCGGCTGGATGCGGCGGGGGATGCGCTTGGCGCGGCACGCAAGGCCCTTGGCGTGGCGGGCTGAAAATGCGCTAATCCGTCCCATATCTGGGACGACGCAATCAAGACCAAAACAACAGAGGAGGCATGGCCATGGCCTATCGCCGTCTATTGCTGCCGCTGACCGGCACGGCTGCGGGGGAATCCGCGCTTGCCACCGCGCTGATTGCCGCGCGCATTTGGGGCGCGCATGTGCATTGCCTGCATGTGCGCGTGGATGCGCGGGATGTCGCGCCGCTCGCCGGGGAAGGGCTTTCCGGCGCGATGATCGAGGAAATGATGGCCGCCACCGAACGCGAAAGCGGTGAGCGGGCCGATCGCGTGAAAACTCTGTTCCAGAAATTCACCGCCAATCTGGGCGATGTGACCTTGGCCGATAACCCCGATACCGCCGCCAAGACCGCGGGGCCGACGCTGTCCTTCGAATCCATGGTGGGGCGGGAAGAAGATATCGTCGCGCAGCAATCGCGGCTTTATGATCTGGCCGTGGTGCCGCACCCCGAAGCGGGTGAGGATGTTTCCAGCAGCGATGCCTTGCACGCGATCCTGTTCGATTCCGGCCGACCCGTATTGATTGCGCCGCGCACGCCGCCGGCGGCGATTGGCACGCGGGTTTGCGTGGCCTGGAATGGCACGGCGGAAAGTGCGGCGGCGGTGGCGGCAGCACTCCCCTGGCTGCATCAGGCCAAGGCGGTACGCGTCCTTTGCGCCGATGAATATCAGCGCCGTGGCCCGAAGGCCGAGGGGATTCAGGCCTATCTCCGCTGGCATGGGATTGAGGCAGAACTCGTGCCCTTCAAGCCGCAAACCCGCGATGTGGGGGCGGGGCTTTTGGGCGCGGTGCGCGATTTCGGCGCCGATATGCTTTCCATGGGCGCCTATAGCCATTCCCGCCTGCGGCAATTGATCCTGGGCGGTGTGACGCGCCATGTGCTGGAGAATGCGGAAATCCCCGTGCTGATGTGTCGGTGATCATGCCCCGTGCATAGCAGTCTTGCGCGGGCGGTATGGCGCCGCCCGCCGAGCCGCCCTATCTGAACCGCAAGGCCACAAGCGGCCATGCGAGAAAACCCATGATCGAACTGCGTTCCTTTGAAAGCCTGGGCAAGGCGAATTTCGGTTGGCTCAATGCCAATCACCATTTTTCCTTCGGGCATTACCGCGATGCTGCGCGCATAAATTGGGGGCGGCTCAGGGTTTGGAATGATGATGAAATCGCGCCCGGCACGGGGTTTGACCCGCACCCGCATCGCGATATGGAAATCATCACCTATGTCCGCCAGGGTGCGATTACCCATAAGGACAGCATGGGCAATGAAGGCCGCACCGAAGCCGGCGATGTGCAGGTCATGAGTGCGGGCACCGGCGTGGTGCATTCGGAATATAATCTGGAACCTGGTGTGACCACGCTGTTTCAGATTTGGATCATGCCGGACCGCACCGGCCTGCCGCCATCCTGGGGGGCAAAGCAATTCCCCAAGGAAAAGCGCGAGGCTGCGTTTGAGGTTTTGGCCTCAGGCCGTCCGGCAGATGCGGGCTTGGGGGCGCTGCCCATCAATGTGGATGGCGCGGTGATGGCGGCGACGCTTGCCAAGGGGCAAAGCCTGACACAACCATTGGCGGAGGGTCGCGCGGCCTATCTTGTGCTCGCGCGTGGTTCAGCGCAGGTCAATGGCGTCAAAGCAAGCGCGCGTGATGGCCTGGCCATCCGTGCGGAGGACGCGATCACCATCACCGCCAGCGAAGATGCCGAATTGGTGATGGTGGAAGTGGCGGATCGCTGATCCGCGCTTACCATTTCTTCCAGATCGGCCGATGTGGAAACAGCGGCCGATGGTGATGGTGATGATGGTGCCGGTAATGCCGATGCGGTTCAAAGGCGCGGTAGCTGTGCCGATAGGGCCGATAGGCATGGCCGCCATAGGGCGCATAGCCATAGCCGCCATAACCATAACCGTAGGACGGGCTGTGATGGCGGCCGCTGGCAAGGCAGCCGCCCAGGCTCAACACCAGAAACAACATGGCAATGGGCACGGTGATTAGGCGCATGTGACACCCCTTTGATCGCTTTGGATCGAAGGGGAGGTAACCACGCCGCCATGGTCGCCTCAGGGCGGGATCAGGGTATTTTGGTGTCCTGCGCCCGCTCAGCGCCGTAATTCAACCGCGCAGGACCTGGCGAAATCCCGGTCCGAGAGCATCCAATCCTGCACCCCGGTGAAGCGCGCCACACCATCCGCGCCAAGCCGGCCTTCATAGCGCGCGCGGTAATGAAAGCCGCGCCCGGAAGACCCGCCCTGCAACAGCAGCGTGCCATCCGTGGCCACGCGCCCTTCGCCCCTTTCCCAGGCGCCGGTCCGGGCACCTGAGGCCGAAAGCACCGGGCGTTCATATTTCGCGACATTGCCTTCCACCCTGAGCGTGAAAGGCGCATCAAGCGGGGTCTGCGTCATGCCTTCCACGGCATCACAGGTCAGCCTTCCTTGCCAGACGCCATGAAAACCTTGCGCCGCCAGCGGGCTGGCAGCGCAAAGCATCACGGCAAGGCAGGCAGCGCGGATCACTGATCCGCGTAGCAATGGGTTTCCGCCCCGCCACCCGGATGGGTCACCGCGCCAAGATAGGCCGGGCCAACAAGCTGCGCATATTTCCAAAGCACGCCGGAATTATAGTCGGTCTGGCGCGGCTTCCATTCGGCGCGGCGCTTGGCCAATTCCTCGTCGGAAAGCGCCACATCAATCGTGCCCTTATCGGCATCAATGACGATCCTGTCGCCATCACGCAGCAGCGCAATCGGCCCGCCCACCGCGGCTTCCGGCCCGACATGGCCGATGCAGAAGCCGCGCGTCGCACCCGAAAAACGCCCATCGGTGATCAGCGCAACCTTATCCCCCATGCCCTGACCATAAATGGCGGAGGTGGTGGAGAGCATTTCCCGCATGCCAGGCCCACCCTTCGGGCCTTCATAACGCACGATGATGACATCGCCCGGCTTATAGGCGCGCATTTCGACGGCCTTGAAGGCATCTTCCTCACAATCAAAGCAAAGGGCGGTGCCTTCAAAGCGCAGCTTTTCCATGCCGGCGATTTTCACAATCGCACCTTCCGGGGCCAAATTACCCTTTAGCGCGACCACGCCACCAATCGGGCTGATCGGATCAGAACAGGGGCGCACCACATCCTGATCTTTCGGCACGATCACTTCGCGGTGATTTTCGCCAATGGTCTTGCCCGTGACGGTCATGCAATGACCCTTCACATAGCCGCCATCAATCAGCGCCTTGATGATGATGGGCACGCCACCGATGCGATGCACATCGGCCGCAACATAACGCCCGCCGGGCTTGAGGTCGGCGATATGCGGCGTCTTGCGCATGATCTCCGCCACATCTTGCAAGGTGAAGCGAATGCCCGCTTCGTGCGCCATGGCGGGCAGATGCAGCGCGGCATTGGTCGAACCACCGGTGGCACCGACAATGGCTGCGGCGTTATGCAAGGAATCGAGCGTCACGATATCGCGCGGGCGGATATTGCGGCGGATCAGTTCCACCACGGCGCGGCCTGATTCAATTGCCCAACGGTCGCGATCTTCATCCGGTGCCGGCGCGCCAGCCGAAAACGGCAGCGCAAGCCCGATCATTTCCGAAACGCAGGCCATGGTATTGGCGGTGAACTGCCCGCCGCAAGCGCCCGCACCTGGGCAGGCATGGCGTTCCAGCTCATCCAATTCCTCGTCAGACATGCCGCCGGCAGCGTGCTTGCCCACCGCTTCAAACACATCCAGCACGGTGACATCGCGGCCATGATGCTTGCCCGGCATGATGGACCCCCCATACATGAAGACGGAAGGCACATTCAGCCGGATCATGGACATCATGACGCCAGGGAGTGACTTGTCACAGCCCGCAATGCCGACCAGCGCATCATAGCAATGCCCGCGCATCGTGAGTTCGATGGAATCCGCGATGGTATCGCGCGACGCGAGTGAGGATTTCATGGATTGATGGCCCATCGCAATGCCATCGGTCACCGTGATGGTGGTGAATTCGCGCGGCGTGGCGCCGGCTTCCTTCACGCCGATCTTGGCGGCCTGTGCCTGGCGCGACAGGGCGATATTGCAGGGTGCCGCTTCATTCCAGCAGGAAGCGACACCGACCAGCGGCTGCACGATTTCTTCCTGCGTCAGTCCCATGGCGTAGTAGTAGGAACGATGCGGCGCGCGTTCCGGCCCCATGGTGGTGTGCCGGCTCGGCAGCTTTGACTTGTCCCATTTCGTCATCGTCAGTCTCCTCCTGCAAAATTGACCTATGCCATCATCCGATGGCGTATAAAAAACCCACAGCGACCGCGAGCCCGATCAGGGCCGCGATGAATTGCGCCACCGCGCGGCTGAGCGGCGCCCCGCCAAGATTAAGGCGCGTCAAACCATTCGTCAGCAGCACCGTCACGCCCACAAAAAGCGTGATAGCGGCGAATAGCTTGAACGTGCCCCCTTCAAACATGCGCTAATCCGCAATCCGTGCCAGCGCCGCATCAAGCCGCGCGATTTCCGCCTGCCAGGAAGCCAGTCTTTCGCGGTTTTCTTCCACGATTTCCACCGGCGCGCGAGAGATAAAAGCCTCACTCCCAAGCTTGGCTTCAACCTTCTGTACTTCGCCTTCAACGCGCGTCCGTTCCTTCGCAAGGCGGGCGCGTTCGGCGGCGAAGTCAATCACATCCGCCAAGGGCAGCATCAGCGTGGTTTCATCAAGCACGGCCTGCACCACGCCCTTTGGCGGGTCGCCACTCAGCGCGCGAATCTCGCTGGCGCGCCCCAGACGACGGATGGCATCCGCCCAACGTTCGGCGCGCGCCAGGCTTTCGGGCCGGGCGCCGGCCATCAGCAGCGGCACGGTGATGGAAGGCGCGACATTCATCTCAGAACGTACGGTGCGCATTTCAGAGATCAACCGCACCACCCAATCCAATTCCGCGCGCGCCTCTGCGGCATCAGCCACCGCCATGGCTTCCGGCCAAGCAGTGCGGATCAGGCTCCCCTCAGCGCCATAGCCCATGCGGTGCCACAACTCCTCCGTGATGAAGGGCATCACCGGGTGCAGCATACGGAGAATCACGCCGAGCACATGCGCCGCAACCGCCTTCACCTCGTTCTTGTCGGCACCATCCGGGCCATTCAGCATGGGCTTGGCGAATTCCAGGAACCAATCGCAGAAATCATTCCAGGCGAAGCGATAACAAGCCTTGGTGTAATCATCGAAGCGGAAGCCTTCAAGCGCGGCATTCGCTTCGGCCAGCGCCGCATTGGTCGCATCCAAAATCCAGCGCGAAAGCGGCAACTTCGCCGAGGCCGGATCAAACCCTGCCCCAGGCGCAATACCGTTCATCTCGCAAAACCGCGCCGCATTCCAGATTTTCGTGGCGAAGGATCGGTAGCTTTCCACTCGCTGCCGGCCGAGCTTGATATCGCGCCCCGGTGCCGCCAGCGCACACAGCGTAAAGCGCAGCGCATCCGCGCCATAGGCGTCCACCAATTCCAGCGGGTCCATCACATTGCCGCGCGATTTGGACATTTTCTGCCCCTTTTCATCGCGCACCAGGCCATGGATGCAAACCGTCTTGAAGGGCACTTCCCCCATGAAATGAATGCCCATCATCATCATCCGGGCGACCCAGAAGAAGATGATATCCCAGCCCGTCACCAGCACATCGCCCGGATAATATTTCGCCAGCTCAGGCGTTTTTTCCGGCCAGCCAATGGTGGAAAAGGGCCATAGCGCGCTGGAAAACCAGGTATCCAGCACATCTTCATCACGCGTCAGCGCGACCGCTGCGCCGTATTTCGCGCGCGCCGCCGCATGGGCCTCTTCTTCCGTATGCGCGACAAACACCTCACCATCCGGCGCATACCAGGCTGGGATCTGGTGGCCCCACCAAAGCTGGCGGGAAATGCACCAGGGCTGGATGTCGCGCATCCAGGCGAAGAACATGTTTTCGAATTGCTTGGGCGAGAACACGGTCTGGCCGGATTCCACCGCATGAATGGCCGGCCCCGCGAGTGTCTTCGCATCCACATACCATTGCAGCGTGAGCCGCGGTTCAATCGGCACGCCGGACCGATCCCCATGCGGTACCATATGCGTGTGCGGTTCAATTTTCTCGACCAGTTCTAGCTCTTCCAACCGCGCGACAATCGCCTTGCGTGCCGCGAAGCGGTCCTGCCCCGCCAGCCCGCGCACAAAATCATGATCCGCAATGCCATCAGCGGCGGCGAAATGCGTGCTGATTTCATCCAGCATCACGCGCCCTTCGGCATCCAACACGGATGGCATGGGCAGATCATGGCGCCGCCCGACCTCAAAATCATTGAAGTCATGGGCGGGCGTGATCTTCACCGCGCCCGATCCTTTTTCGGGATCGGAATACTCATCTGCCACCACCGGAATGGCGCGGCCCAAAAGCGGCAGGATGACACGCTTGCCGACCAAATCCTTGAAGCGCGCATCATCGGGATGCACGGCAACGGCCGTATCGCCCAGCATGGTTTCCGGGCGCGTCGTGGCCACCACCAAAAACTGCCCCGGCGCGCCTTCCACCGGGTAGCGCAAATGCCAAAGGCTGCCCTTCACTTCCTTGCTTTCGACTTCCAGATCGGAAATCGCGGTCAGGAATTTCGGATCCCAATTCACGAGGCGCCGGTCGCGATAGATCAGGCCCTGGCGGTGCAGCGTGACGAATACTTCGCGTACCGCGGCTGAAAGCCCCTCATCCATCGTGAAGCGTTCGCGCGGCCAATCGAGCGAAGCGCCAAGCCGGCGCAATTGCCGCGTGATGGTGCCGCCCGATTCTGCCTTCCATTCCCAAACGCGCTTCAGGAATGCCTCGCGCCCCATGGTGCGGCGGTCCGGCTGCTTCTGTTCGGCCAGCAGGCGTTCCACCACCATTTGCGTCGCAATGCCGGCATGGTCGGTGCCGGGTTGCCACAGCGCATCGCGCCCCTGCATGCGCCGCCAGCGGATCAGCACATCCTGCAAGGTATTATCCAGCGCATGGCCGATATGCAGGCTGCCGGTCACATTCGGCGGCGGGATCATGATGGTGAAGGGGCGCTTTGGGCTTTCCGGATGGGCGGAAAAAGCGCCTGCAGCCTCCCAGCCTGCATAGAGGCGGGGTTCAATCGCGGCGGGGTCGAAAACCTTATCGAGCATGGCGCTTCCCTTCCCCGCCCCAGGGCGTTACGTCAAGGGCAAGCGCGTGTCCCGGTCCATAACGCGCTGCAAAACATCACTGTGGGCACCATCACGCGCCTTCATCAGCCGCGCCTGGCACGTTGAGCTGGGCGTGCCGGACGTGGCGGAACCCTCCCCCAGCGCTTCGGGCGCCTTGGGCAGGCGGCCGGCGGCAGAGGAATTCGGCAGTTTCCGCAAGGCACAAATGGCGCTTTGGGGGCGCGTTGTGCGGGAAACAATATCCGTTCGGAATAATACGCCCGATCACGGCACAGCGCGATTGACGACCCTTTCGATTTCGGCGCGCACCAGGCGTTCCACCAAAGGCGGCAGATGGGTATCCAGCCAATCCTTCAGGATCGGGCGGATTTCTTCGCGCACTACGTCTTCAATGCTCGGCCCGCTACGATAGACCTGCGACCCGCGCTCGGAGCTCACGGCGCGCAGCAAAGATCCAACCGATGCTGCAGCGGCGGCAGCGGCGGCCGGGGTGATGAGGCCGGAAGAAGGATCATCCGCACCGGCGCGTTGGGATGATTCGGTCTTGGTGGGCGGCGTCACGAGCATATCCGAGGTCAATTCAAACGGCTCCGGGCCGGACCGCGCAACGGGTGGCGGTGGCGTGATCGGCGGGGGTGCGAATTCGGGCGCAGGCGCCCTGGGCGGTGGTGGCGCCTCAGGCGCCTCAGCGGCCAATGCGTCCTGCGCGGCAGGTTCCGCCACGTCCGTCGCCTGGGCCGTTGCCTCATCCTCATTCAGGATGCGGCGAATGGACGCCAGGATATCATCCATGGATTGATCCTGCCCCCCGGCGGGGGACGGGGCGGTACCGCTCATGGTCTTCCTCTCGAAGGCGCCTGGGGCGCCGTGGCGGCAGTGGCAGCGGCGGGACGTGCCGCGACATCACTATAATCCCCAGTTCCAACCCAAAGGTTACGAACCGCCTGATGATAGGCTTTCGGGTCATAAAGCTGAACGGGCAGGCCAAGATCCTGCGCAGTCAAGCGGCCAATGGTGGCTGTCAGGGAATAGGATGCATTGACCAGAGTGGCCAGCGCCTGGACCAGGCTGACGCGGGCATTCAGCAATTCCTGTTCGGCGTTCAGCACATCAAGCGTGGTACGGCTGCCAACTACGGCTTCGCGCTGCACGCCATCAAGCGCGATTTCCTGGGCCCTGATCTGGGCGCGCACGCTTTCCACCTGGGCGCGCGCGGTGCGCAAAGTTTCCCAGGCTTGTGCCGCCTGTTGCCCGGCAAGGCGCCTTGCATCTTCCACCAATTGGCGCTGCTGCTGCGCCTGCTGGCGCGCCTGGCGCACGGCGGCGTGTTCCGCACCCCCCTGATAGAGCGGCACGGAAAGATTGGCGGTGACTTGAGAGCCCGTTTGTCTTGTACCGCGGGTCGTATTGTTATCCAGCCGGAAGGTCTGGCCCTGTACGCCGATGGTCGGCAGCAATGCGCCGAATTGCAGGTCAATATTTTCAATGGCCGCCGCTTCATCGAACATGGCGGCGATGACGGTCGGGTTATTCGTGCTGGCCTTTTGCACCGCTTCCTGCGCGGAACGCACAGGTGGGATCAGCGGTTGTGGGGGCGAAACCCTATTGGGTGCCATGCCGATCAGGCGCTGGAATACCGCACGGGAGGATTCCCGATTGCCCTCTGCCTGTTCCAGGGCGGCGCGGGCACCAGCCAAGCGCGATTCCGCCTGCGCGACATCAGTGCGGGTGATTTCACCCACCCGGAAGCGCTCATTCGTGGCCTGCAATTGCCGTGTCAGCACCTGAACATTGTTCGTATTCAGGCGGACAACTTCCGAATCGCGAATGACCGCGACGTAAGAAGCAACGGAATCCAGCAAGACCTGCTGTTCGGTCGCGATCAGGCGGGAACGCTGCGCGTAAATCTGATTCTCCGCCCGCCTTGTGCCCGCCACGGTCCGGCCGCCGCGATAAATGGGCTGCGTAATGGCGCCAGTCAGATTGCCTGTGCTGCGATCAATATCCGTAAAGCGCGAATAGGGACCCGTCGCGCCATCCACGCGCGAGCGTGCTGTGGCATCCGTATAGCCGCCAGCGCCTGAGAAGGTGACACTCGGCCGCCAGCCGGCCAGGGCCTGGGGCAGGTTTTCATCAACCGCGCGAAGCTGCGCCCGGGCGGCCAGCAGCGCAGGATTATTGGCGTAAGCGGCCGCCAGGGCTTCCTGAAGGGTTTGCGCACCAGCCGAGGCAAGCGGCGCCACGGCCAGCGTTGCGGACAGGAAAAGCGTTGCGCGAAAACTCTTCATCAAGTGCAACCCCCAAACCCCGGATTTAGCTCCAGGGTAACCCCCACCCCGAAACTACCAGGAGGGCCTTGACGCAAAGCTACAGCATGCGCGGGCGGTTGCGCCAGCCCAAGATTCAACACAACCGGAGCGCGCCTAAAATGCGAAGCTGGGCGTTGGCTGAAAGGCAGGCAGCGGCGCGGCATGGGCCTCAAAAGCGGTGCGCGGCGTGAAGCTGCCGGCAATATGGCGCACCAAAATGGCCCGCGCCGGCGGCCCGCCGGTGGTAACCAGCGCCACCAGCCGCCCGCCTTCCGCCAGCAGGGTTTCGATCGGCCGCGGAATGGCGGGCACACCGCCTTCGATCACAATCACGTCAAAGGGGCCAAGGCCGGGCGGCGGATGGGCGGGGTCTTCGCGCATTAGCCGGACCGCGGCTTCCAATTGGCACTGGGCCAGGCCTTGTTGCGCCAGGGCGAGCAGCGCCGCATCATTTTCGAGCGCGGTGACATTGGCCCCCATGGACGCCAGAACCGCCGCGCCATAGCCGCAGCCCGCCCCAAGCAACAGCGTGCGGTCCCCACGGCGGAGCTCCGCCAATTGGAAAAGCCGCGCCATGACCATGGGCTGCATCAGCGCCCGCCCACCCGGCAGCGGCACATCCGCATCCGCATAGGCGCGCGGCGTGAGGTTGGCGGGGACAAACGCCTCTCGCGGCAGGTCACCAAAGGCCGAGAGGATGCGGGGATCCTGCACCTGGTTTGGCCGCAACTGCCCATCCACCATGAATCGTCTGACGCGCGCGAAATCCATATCGCCCTTCCTTCAAGCCTTGTTGCACCCCTTATAGGTCCGCGGGCGCCGCCCCGCCAAGGTGGCGCTTGACCCGGAAGGGACGCGGCCCGATACAGGCGCCGAGGGGTCCGGTGGCCGAGTGGTCAGGCAAGGGTCTGCAAAACCCTCTACAGCGGTTCGATTCCGCTCCGGACCTCCAAGGCGCGCTTTAGTGAAGCTGCAGGGCTTTGACATAAGGCGCGGCGCTGCTATTAGGCCCGCCGGCTCCTGTTCCCCGATAGCTCAGCTGGTAGAGCGCGGGACTGTTAATCCCTAGGTCGTTGGTTCGAGTCCAACTCGGGGAGCCAGATAGCCTTCCAAGGCATGTCACCCAAGGGCGCGAGGCGCCCTTTTTTCTTGTCTAAACCCCTGAAAAGGCTTGGAAAGTCTCAATGTGCGCCACGTTGCGCCATTTTGACATTGCAGGGGCTTGGTGTGGGGAGTAGTGTGGGGAAGCTGATCTTCCCCACAATCGCGAGGCCCCGCCATGGCCCTTGATGCCAAGACAGTCGAAAACGCCAAAAAGCGCGAAAAGCCCTATCGCCTATCGGATGGGGGCGGCTTGCTGCTTCAAGTGAACAAAAGCGGGTCTAAAGATTGGCTTGTGCGGGTGACAATCGCCGGCAAGCGCCGGGATATGGGGCTTGGCGGCTGGCCCGTTGTGAGCCTGGCCCAAGCCCGCGCCAAGGCCCTAGCGGTGCGGCGCGACATTGAAGCCGGGCTTGATCCCATTGAAAAGCAACGGGAAGACGAAAGGAAAGCCAAGGCCGATCGCGAGGCGCGGGAAGAGGAAGACAAGCGCATATTCGAAGCCGCCCTTGATGCCTATTTGAAGGCTGAGGCGCCAAGCTGGAAAACCGCCAAAACCGCCAAAAGCTGGCGCGCCAGCCTGAAGCAACACGCCGCCCCGATTATGCGCCTGCCTGTGGGGAAGATTAGTGGGGAAGATGTGGGGAAGGTCCTTTCCCCGATCTGGCATGACAAGCCGGTGATGGCCGGCAAGGTGCGGCGGCGCATTGCGGCCGTATTGGACTATGCCGCCCGCAAGGGCTGGCGCGAAGATAAGAACCCCGCCCATGCTTCCCGGCTGAAAGACTTGGGGCTGTCCAAGCAAGCCCAAGGCCGGAATCAGCCTTCCTTGCCATGGGCGAAGCTGCCCGCCTTCATGGCCGCGCTAGACGGTGAAGCCGGCATGGCCCCGCTGGCGCTGCGCTTCCTGATCCTGACCGCCCTTCGATCGAGTGAGGGGCGCGCCTGCCGGTGGTCTTGGGTGTCCTTCGATCAAGACGGCCCCACCCTGACCATACCGCCGGAAGCGATGAAGGGGCGGAAGACGGAAAAGATTGATCCCCACCGCATTCCCTTATGCCCTGCCGCGCTTGATACCCTGGCCCGCGCCTATGGGCAGGCTATCGGGAAAAAGCCCGATCTGGCGAACCTGCCCAAGCTTGCCGCCCTTGCGGGGGATGCCTGGATTTTCCCGAACGCTTCACGCAATGGCCCGCTTTCGGATGCTGCAATCTCCAAGGTGATTCGGGTGATGCACAAGGCAAGCCCCTGGAATGATCGGGACGGGCGCCGCGCTTCCGTGCATGGCTTCCGTGCATCCTTCGCCACATGGGTTGATGATGTTTGCCCGGCTGAGCATTACGCGCGCGAAAAGGCCCTGGCCCATGAAATTCCCGATGGGGCGGTTAGCGCCGCCTATCGGCGAAGCGATCTATTCGCGCGGCGGGTGCCGCTGATGGCCGCATGGGCTGAGCATTGCACCAAGCCGCCCGCGCAAGTGGTGAGCCTGCCCAAAGCCCGCGCGAAGCGGGCGCGGTGATCCCCACCGCCGGCGGCTGAAAGGATGCGCGCCGGGGCGCTTTCCCCGGCAACAAAGCGGCGGGGCCGGTGGTTGCCTCACCTGCCCCGCCTGACTCCGAAAGGATGGACTGACCATGCCAAGCGAAGCTACCGAAAGCCCTACCACAACGCCGCCCTCTTTGGTGAAGGTTGCCGACACGCTTGCTGACTTGCGCGCGGGAATTGATGCGCTGATGTATCTTTCTGTCTCTGAGCATTTTGACAGCAGGGCGCAAAGCGCCTTCGGCTTCATTCATCGCAATCTGTCTGACAAGCTGGAAGAGGCCCTTGATCTTGTGGAAGGCGCGCTAAGCCTGCAACGGGCTGGCGCATGACCCGCCGGCCAATGACGGAAGGCGCGAAGGGGCGGGGCGATAATGCCCCGCCTGAGCGGAAACGCGCCTGCAAACCGAAGGCGCCACGCGCGCCGGATATAGGCGCCATGCGCTGGCCTGCCATGGCCCTGCCACCGCCGCCGGATGATGCCCGATGGAAGGTGAAGGCCGAAACCGAATTGACCGCGCTACGCATCGCGCGCGCCGCGCTATCCGATGACGCCGAAACCATGTTTGCGCGCTTCATTGCCCAAGGTGCTGAGCCTGGCACATGGGGCGCCGCCATGGCTTCCGTCGAAAGCTTTGGCGCGCTTGCGGAAGACTTGCGAACCCGCGCCGCGATCTTTGACGCGGTGAAGGCGCGGCTTGCTTGTGTAATTACCCGCGCGGCGGAAGAGCGCCCGGACTTGGCGCCCGCGATTGATGAAGCCGCCCGGCTTCGATTGATCGCCAGCCCGCAATGACGAAAGGCGCGAAGGGGCGGGGCGATGCTGCCCCTTCGCTTAGCCCCTCTTCAATTCTCGAACTAAGCCGCGATTGGCCGCGTTATGCCAAGGCGCTGCGCCTTTTGCGGAAGGCGCCGGCGCCGACTGAGCATGATAAGCTGCGCCTGGCAAAGCACATGATTGAGGTTTGTGAGAATTGCGATTCCGAGGGGCTTGAAGAAACCGTTGGATATAACTTCGATCGCACAGAAGAACTTCGATCACTGAAGAGCGACACAAAGGCCGCGCGGAAGGCCGCGCGTGATCTGGCACGAATCATCCGAAGGCATCACGCCGCCCCGGAACTGAGCGCCGCGATCCAAGAAGCCGTTTGGGTTGGCGCGTGCCGTTACATTATCGAAGAGCAAAACGAAATCATCCTTGAGCAGGCAAACGAGACAGGCAAAAATTTAAGCGAAGCAGCGCGCGAAGCAAAAATATCTGCAAGGCTGGCAGGGCAGGAAAATGCGATGAAAGCCGCACATGATGCCGGCCTAGACTATGGGCTAAGGGTCTGCGATGGATTTTTCATTGCCGCTGTTTTAGAAGATTTTGCGGAAAATCTGCCAAAGTATATTGAGGGCTTTGCGGGTGAACATCGGCGGCGCGGTATCCGCTTTAAGTCTTCACTGCTACGCAAGGGCCGATCGGCTGATGCGCTAACCGATTGCCTTTTTGGGCTAGTGTTTCATGCGCGATTGGCGACTGGCGCCGGGCGGGATGCTTGGGCGAACGCTGCTGATATCAGAAATGCCGGGCCGATGCCTAAGGACGGTGAGCCGCTTTATGACATTGTCGCCGCCTTCGCTTCCGCTGCCTTCAAGCTTGAGGAAGGTGACTTAGACGAAAAGAGAGCGGCGGATCGCCTGAGGCGATTTCTAATTCGCAATCCCGGCGCAGAATTTGAGGGATACCAAGTGAAGTGTTTTCTTTGGGAATAGCCGCGCGACGAATTAGCCCTTGATATTTTTAATTGGTCGAAAAAACCGGGCGCCGGAAATGGCATGAATGCTTCGAGACACATTCGGAGCATAACGCCATGTCCACCTTACCCGATGCACTGATCAGCGCCGAAAGCGCCGCCGCCGAAACTGGCCTGAGCCTGCCGGCATTTTGGAAGATGGTAGCCGCCGGGCGCTTACCTCGCCCCTACTATCCTGCGCCGCGCGCGCCGCGCTGGCGCCGTAGTGAATTGGCCGCCGCGATCGAAGCAACCCGCGCCTTACCGCGTGAAGCCCGCGCCGCGCGCCGGCAAGCGCGCATCGCTTCCAGCGCCGCCGCCTGAGGCCCGGCTATGTGTGTGTGCGAAAGCCCAAGCCTTGCCGGCTTGGTGAAGCTGGGGACGCCGCAAGGCGCTTTCCGCTTGAAGCTTTGGGCGCTGGCCTTTCAAATTGTGGCGCGCGGCGCCCATGGCGCGCCCAACAATCTTGAGGAATCGGCGCGGCGGCTTTTCTCGGTCTTGACTGTCCCCGTCATGGAGCGATCGGCGCTGTGCTTCGCGGTGCTGGTTGCGGAAGCCGAGCTTGATTTTACGCGCGAAATTGGCGTGTCCTATCATTCCGATCGGGCGTCGAAGCGCAAAACGCGCTTGAAGAAATCGCGCCGATGAACGCGCCAGAAATCGCCGCCCGGCTTGGGCTGAAACGCGCCGGGCGCGGCTGGCAAGGTGCCTGCCCTTGTTGCGGCTATGCTTCCGGCCTGCGCTTGTCTGAAAAGGATGGCCGCGCGCTTTGGTGGTGCGCTTCCTGCCATGATCGCGGCGCCCTGAGTGCCGCCGTGCTAGGCCAAGCGGAACCCGTCACGCCGCGCGCGCCTGGCCCTGGCAATGCCGCGCCCGATCGCCGCGCCGCCGCGCTGGCGCTTTGGGATGATGCCATGCCGGCGGAAGCATCGCCCGTCGAAACCTATCTGCAATCGCGCGGGCTTGGCCTGCCGCCCGCGCCGGTGCTGAGATACCTTCGCGCCGCCAAGCATCCCACCGGAGCGCGCGCGCCTGCGATGCTGGCCATTGTGCAAGATGAAGCCGGGCGCGCCGCCGCAATCCACCGGACTTACCTTCGCCCCGGTGGTGACGGCAAAGCTAAGCTTGATCCACCGCGCGCCACGCTTGGCGCGGTAGCCGGTGGCGCGGTGCGGCTTTACCCGGAAGCGCCGCGCCTGGTTGTTGCGGAAGGGCTGGAAACCGCCCTAGCCGCCGCGATCTTGCTGCGCCTTCCCGCATGGGCGGCGCTATCTGCCGGCAATTTGGCCGATGCCCTGGCCCTGCCACCGGTGGTGCGAGAGGTGATCATTGCCGCCGATGCTGATGCGCCGGGGCGCAATGCCGCGCGCGCGGCGGCGCGGCGCTGGCGCGCTGATGGCCGCACGGTGCGAATAGCCGCGCCCGATCGAGAGGGCGCCGATTTTAACGACATTCTGATGGAGCGCCGGAAAAATGACTGATCCCGGCTTCACAATCTCCGATGCGCCCGAAGGTGAAGAACCAAAACGCCGCCGGCGCGGGCGCCCGCCGCGCCCCAAGCGGGGCGATCTGCTTTCCGAATTGCTGAGCGATGCGGAACTCTGGCCCGGTGATGATGGGGCGGGATATGCAAGTGTCCCCTGGGGGGAATGGCGAGAGCATTTCCGCATTACCTCAAAGGATTTCCGCCGATGGGTGATGCTGCGCTATCACGAAAAGCACGGCGCCGCACTATCTGGCAGCGCGCTTGCGGAAGCGGTGGGGCTTGCTGAGGCCCAAGCCTTGGCAAAGGGCGATCGCGCCGCGCATCGCCGCGCCTGGCGCCGTGTTGCCAAGCATGGCCGCGCGATCATTCTAGACATGGGCGGCGCTGATCCTTCGCGCGAAAGGCGTGCGGTGGAAATTACCGCCGCCGGCTGGCGCTTGCTTGATCCCGGCGCGGTGCCGGTGGCGTTTTTGCGCGCGCCGGATGCCCTGCCATTGCCGGAACCGATACGCGATGAAGCGAAATTTGGTGATCTGGCGCGCTTCCTGAATTGCCCGGAAGGCGAAATCCTTTTGGCTTGGGCTTGGCTTGTGACCGCGCTTCGCCCCTTTGAAAGCGGTGGCGCTTATCCAATCCTTGCCCTAACAGGGCAGCAAGGAAGCGGGAAAAGCCTTTCGTCCCGCTTCCTGCAAAGTCTGGTTGATCCTTCTAGCCTTTCCGGTGTCGCGCCGCCGCGCGATGAACGCGACATTTACGCAAGCGCCGGCGCGCGCCACCTGCTTGCGTATGACAATCTGAGCGGGCTTCGCGATGATTTGGCCGATGCGCTTTGCCGCATTGCCACCGGTGGCGCCTTCATGGCCCGCGCCTTGTTCTCTGACTTTGATCAAGCCGCGATAACCGCGCTTCGCCCGCAACTCATAAACGGGATTCCGGCAAGCATCGCCGCGCGCAATGACTTGGCGGAAAGGTGCATCGCCCTGGAATTGAGCCGCCCGGTGCATCGCATCGCGGAACAGGAATTGATCGCGCAATGGGAAGCCGCCCGCCCGGCATTGCTTGGCCTGGCCTGCGATGCCCTTGCGGCGGCGCTACGGAATCTTGATCGCGTCACGATTGAAGGCGAAGCGCCGCGCATGATTGATGCCGCCTTATGGGCGGAAGGCGCGGCGGAAGGCTTGGGGATTGAACCCGGCGCCATGGTGGCAGCATGGCGCGAAAACCGCCTGAGCGCCGATCGGGACGCGGTGGCGCTTGATGACCTGGCCCGCGCGGTGGTTGCGCTGATGGCCGCGCGCGAAAGGGAAAGAGACCCGAAGCACCCAAGCGATGAAGACAGGGCGATTGATGATCTAGAGAAAAGTGCTGAGGAATTGTGGGACAAGCTTTCGAATAAGTTTCCGCCTGTGGCGGTGGATAAGGCCCTGAGGGCGATAGCCGGTCCCGATGCTACGCGCGCGCGATCTTTTCCCGCGAGTGTTGCCGCCATGTCTTCGCGCCTGAAACGCCTGGCCCCTGCCCTGAAAGCGGCTGAGAGGATCGAGATTGATTCCGGGCGCGACAAGGCCGGGCGCTGGATTTCCCTTCGCCGGCTTCCGCCGGCGGCTTGATGCGCGCCCCGGTGCGATCGCCGCGCGCGCCGGGCGTGTCCCCTTCCATCGCGGCTGAGAGGATGATTGATGCCCAAGCTACGCGAAAACGCGCCGCCGCCCATGGTGGGGGCGCTGTCCTTCACGCTGTCACAAGCCGCGCGAATTTCCGGCCTAAGCACGGCAACGCTTCGCCGGCGCGGTGCGGAAGGCAAGCTGCGCCTATTCCGGTGCGGCGGCCGCCGCATGGTTGATGGGGATAGCCTTCGCCGCATGGTGGGGGTGGGGGCGAGTGAATGAACCGCTTCACCTATGGCGCGGCGCTTATCGCCGCGCCGCTGGCAATCCTGGCCCTTGCGGGCTTGCTGCGCCTGGCCCGATGATAAGCCGCCCGGCCTGGCCCTGGCCCCCACCGCGCGCCGCCTGCCTGCCCCACCCCGCGCCCCTGCCCTGGGGTTGAAGCACACGGCGCCCGCAAGCGCCGGGGCGCCGGCCTGGCCTGCCGGTGGTATTGAGGGCCGGGGGCTTGGGTCCTTCCTGGCCTTCCATGTATGCGGGCAGCTAGCGCGCGCGAATTTTCTAGTGGGGTTGCATCCGAAAAGGGTCAACTGGTGAATTCCTGCAACGCTTCACGCGCCCGCAATCTCTGGCGCTTTCCCCATGTCTCCCCTTTGAGTGAACCTTGCCCCCCTTTTGGTGCAACCGGTGAAATGAACCGGGCGCCTGAGCGGCGGCGCCATGTCAGCGCATGTCAGCGCATGTCAGCAACGCATCACGCCTAAGCCCCTGATCTGGAACGGGAAATGACGCGGTGACGCCGGTGACGGTCCTTTCTATTCTATAGACTGAAAAAAAGAGGGGGAGAGCGGGGAAGGAATATATCGCGTGTCGGAAGATAGGAAAAACGCCGTCACCGCCGTCACCGCGTCATTTTGCCAGCCCGATCAATGGCTTGCCGGTAATAGGGTGCTGACGGGCGCTGACATGCGCTGACATGGCCGCGCCCGATCGCCGCCGGGCGGCGCCCGCCACCCCTTGCGGATGATGCGATAAAGGGGAGCGCGAAATCCCAAGGCCCGGCGGCGCCTGGCCCTGGGGAGCATGGCCCCTGCCGGTGGGGGCTTCGATCGCCGGCGGCTGGGGCTTGGCCCCACCGCCACCGCTTGGCCCTGGGGCGCATGGCCCCTGCCGGTGAGGGCTTCGATCGCCGGCGGCTGAGCCTTGGCCCCACCGCCACCGCCTGGCCCTGGGGCGCATGGCCCCCTGCCGGTGGGGGCTTCGATCGCCGGCGGCTGGGGCTTGGCCCCACCGCCACCGCCTGGCCCTGGGGCGCATGGTCCCTGCCGGTGGGGGGCTTCGATCGGCGGATTGATTCGCCCCTTCCCCACCCCTACCGGGCGCGAAACGTGGGGAACATTGTGGGGAACAGAAATTTTCCGAAAATTTTCTATTGATAATTCAATTCTCTAGAAAGAGCGTTTTACTCCAACTCGGGGAGCCAGAAAAATCAAAAACTTACGAGCCCGATGCCCTCCCAAAAAATCGAAATTTTTCGCCGTGGTGCCACTATGGTGCCAGATTGGTTGGGCTTGGTGGAACTCGCCCAGGCAGGGCGTGCCTTGGCGTCTCTCGGGTGATCGTAGCGTCTAAACTGGATCAGTTTCGCGTTGGGCCGCTTGGGCGCCTGAACGAGTGGGCGAGTTCTCCAGGCGCGTACGGGTGCAAGCGGAGATTACACCGGAACGCGCGTTGACGCCCGTTATGAAGCCCCCCCCCAGAGACATAAAGCCCAGCGCGGGACTCCCGGGCGCAGGGGGCGCCAGTTCTTCACGCGTCGCCGAGCACAGCTGCCCCCCTACCCGCCCCCGCGCTTCCGGGCTGGCCGATCCGCCCACCCTGGTCCTGATCGGGTCAATGGCACCGCTAAGCCACCTAATGATGTAGTCGTCCAAATTCACCAGTGTGGCTGAGTGCCGCGGCCGCGGGCGAAGCCGCTCTGCGTCGCCAACGTGCAGGTAGCGCCGGACAGCCTCGCGTCATAGCCCAACTTTTCACGCAATCGCGTGCAAACCATTGTTCTGCTTTTTCAGTAGAAGCTTCTCTAATACCAAATCCCCCGCATGCATGAGCACGCCTATCCGTTGGGTAGCAAAAAAATAAAGCGGGGCCAGTTTTCAAAATGCACATGTGCCAGCTTTACGGCATCGATTGTAATCCAGGACGGATCGGCACCTTCACGCGTCATGCCTGTACGCATTTTTTCGCGGCGTCCGGAGAGATCATGCGTTCAAGCGTGGCGACTCAATGGCCTTAACATTTCCTCCGCCTGGAGAGTGATGAGCTGGATCGGCGCCATTCAGCATGGCGTCATCTAGATTTCAAAGAAGAAAAGAACGCCAGCTGCATGGGGTATTAATAATGCGAGCATGACTGAAATAATTTTTTTGTAATCTATTACTTTTTGCAAGACGATAAAGTATCATAGCATTCTAAGGGCACAGAGCGCCAAAGTGGATATTCTTAAGATTTTAGCTTGGTTTTCTCTGGCCTGATGCATTTAGAAAACTAAGGATGAACTCAGGGCTAAATTGAAAACGAAAATCCGGTCAGGTCAGCGTGGTCCGGGAAAGTCGCAGAGCGGTGCCAGCAAAGCCATTAATGTCGAGGCTACAGGCGAAGACATTCTCACCCTTGGAGAAAGAGCCGCTGAGAACAAACCTGAAACCTCGATGGTGCGTCAGGGTCTCACCGACGGGTTACGTTATCTGACGGCTCAAGAAGCCGCCAAGCTGCGAAATCAGGGGCTAAGTTCTTTTTGGCGTCAAGAGAGCCGGTTCGGTTTCAAACTCGATAGTCCTCATCATTTTCCTGCCTATGAATACAACGCATTTGAGCAATTTGGTTGCGCCTTCCCGTAACTAGGAAATGGGAAACTGGCAAATAGGTAACGCTAATTCCGGATTTGGAATCACCCGCCCTTGAGAAAGATAGGTCCTCGATATTGCAAAATTTCATTATCGTCACTGGGCCACAATCACCTGCGAAGGCGCCACCACAAAGCGCGGCAAGCCCATGAACAGGAGTGATGTCTATCGCATTCTGACCAACCGCGTGTTTTTGGGCGAGGCCGTGCATAACGGCAATTCCTATCCCGGCGAGCATGACGTCATCATTACGCAAGCGCAATGGGATACGGTGCGGGCCATCCTGAAAATCAACCCTTGCATCTGGGTCAATCAGTCACAGAGTACCACCGCGCCATTACTGCGTAGCCTGCTAGGTGCCCCGCATGCTGCGGCTGAAGTTGCTGGCGCCGGAAATGGTGGAGGCAATCCTGGATGGAAGGCAGCCGAAGGCGGTGACGCTGCCGGGAGTTCTGGAGCCGTTTCCCTTGGAATGGATACAACAGGCAGGCTACCCGTTGCCGTGACCTGTGCCGCTTATCGGCGATACCACGGCGCACGGCGTTAATTGTCTCGGACGCATCCGCCAGGCTAGGCTTCTCAGTAACGCCATAAACCGGAACAGAGCATTGAAAGCGCCATGCCGTCTCATCTCTCCAGTCTCACCCTGGCTCTGTTCGTCGCGCTCGCCTGCAACGCTGCGGCTCAATCGGCCAGAGATCGCCCGCTGGTCATAGCCTGTTAGCGCCGGAGTAAACCTGACCCAGGTGCCGTTTGAAATCTGACCCAGGCTTATGGTGCCCCTGTCATATGGATGGGGGTCTTTATGCTTGTGGGAGAAATGGCATTGGAGATCCGTCTGTTGGCCAAACGAGGCAAAGGTTTGCGCGCGATAGCGCGAGAAGTTGGGGTGTCGCGCAACACGGTGCGGCGCTACCTGCGTGATGGCGACGCGGAGAGGTATCGCCCGCGGTCGCGGCGTTCAGGCAAACTGGCGGCGTTTGATGACTACATCGCCAAGCGACTTGCTGAGGCGGCGCCCAACCGACTTGCTGGGACGGTATTGCTGCGGGAACTTCGGGAACGCGGCTATACTGGGGGCTACACCATCCTCAAGGACCATCTGATACGGCAGCGCCCTTTGGCGGTTGCGGCGCCTGTGGTGCGGTTTGAGACAGTGCCGGGCGAGCAGATGCAAGTGGACTGGGCGGTGATCCGGCGTGGCGCGGATCGGCTTTCGTTATTTGTGGCAACGCTTGGATGGAGCCGGGCGGCGTATATTGAATTCGTCGGCGATGAGCGGCTGGAGACGCTGCTGTCCTGCCATGAACATGCTTTTTTGGCATTTGGAGGCGTGCCGCGTGAAGTGCTGTACGACAATATGCGCACCGTGGTGCATGAACGTGACCGCTATGGCCATGGGCAGCACCGCTTTCATGCTGGCTTTCTAGATTTTGCGCGGCATTGCGGCTTTCGCCCTCGGCTCTGCCGCCCATATCGCGCGCAGAGCAAGGGCAAAGTGGAGCGGTTCATCCGCTACATGCGCGGCAATTTCTGGCTGCCTTTGGCAAGCCGTATGGCGGCCGAGGGCCTGGTCGTGGATGCGGCAGCGGCGAACCTCGCCGCTGGGCGTTGGCTGCGGGAAGTCGCGAATGCCAGGCGGCACGCCACCACTGGTGAGATACCGGCGGATCGGCTGGAGTTGGAACGCCCCCAGCTTGGCCCCATCCCGCCACCCTATGGCGGCCAGTCCAGGGTGGCTATGGCAGCGGCTTCCTCGCCTAGGGTAATCGCTTGAAAGGCTCACTGCTGAGTTCTGAATAGTAATGCTTCCAGATAATCTGTGTTCATGGCGGCTTTTTTTCTTCTGACTTTAAGGCTGTGTTTGTCGTCTGCGTTGCGTATCATGTTCATGGCCATG
>JADCEV010000106.1 GCA_020249865.1 Roseomonas sp.
CTTCATCCATATCCACCAGGCAGACATTATAGGGCTCACCCTGCGCAGGATGCACAACCGTGGTGGCATGCACCGTGCCAAGGCCCTTGGAGATGCGCCATTCCAGATCTTCGCTGCCCGTATAGGGGCAGATGATGCGCGGATAGAACACTGCCTTGCCCACGCTTGGGCTGAACTGATAGGCAAGTTCGCCGCGCTGCAAATGCTCATTGTAAATGCCGAGGGGGGATTTCTTGGCGTTTTCCATCTTATCCTGCCAGATATCTTGAGAGCTGCCTCAGGGCAGATCGAAGCGCACCGCAATGGCGGCGGCGGCAATCACTGCCTTGTCGTGCCGGCCTTCTTCCGGAACATCCAAGCCGCCCTTCACCGCGCGCGCTGTCACCACGCCATAAGGCAGGGATTTGCGTACGGCTTCGATATCCACCTTGTCGGGCTGCTGCACGCCGATGGTCACTTCCACCTGCATGGTCTTGATATCGAGCCCAAGCGTGCGAATGAACGCAAGCGACGAATGATGCAAGGCATCCTGCACCGCACGCAAAGCGGCCTTGGTGTAATCCCCGCCATGAAGATCATTGCCGCTGCCCATTTCAAGGATGATGCGCTTCAAGGCCATGGTCGGTCCTCCCTCACACATCCAGGCGCACAATGGCGCAGCAATTGGCAATCACGGTGCTATTGGTGCCCCCATCATTCGGAATCTCCAGGCCACCTTCCACCAAGGTCACGGTGCCGCTGCCATGCGGCAGAATGGCCAGCACCTGGTCCTTATCCACCAAATCGGGCTTGGGCACGCCGATCAGCACTTCAACCTGCATGGCGTCAACATCCTGCCCAACCGCGGCACCGATGGTGAGCGAATTGTGCCAAAGCGCATCGCGAAGTGCCCGCACCGCAGCCTTGGTGTAATCCGCGCCGCGAATATCGGTGCCCATGCCAATTTCAAGCACCATGCGTTGCAGGGCCATGATCCTGTCCTTATCCAAACCAGACGATACCGTGATCCATTTCGACTGATCGCGCCATAGGCAGCATCACCGCCCGACCAACGCCGCAATCGCCTCCAACCCACGATCCCGCACGCCCATCTCACCCAAGTGATCGAGCGTATTGAACAAATAATCCCGGTTTGACCCCATCTGCCCATGGCCGGCATCAATGGCGCGCGCCAAGACCTCGGCCGGTTGCTTGCCGCAATAAAGCCGGCATGCCCGGTTCGCGACATAGGCAATGGCCGGCACGCGCTGCCCATTATCCATTAGCGTCAACGGCAGAAGCCTGCGGCGATAGACGACCTCTCCCCCATCGGGCAATTCGCGCGCATCCAGGTAAGCCAATGTCTCTGCCGCCGCGCGCCCTGGCACACGAAACACGGCGCCGCGACAGGCGCCGCCGCGATCCAGCCCCAAAACCAACCCGGGGCGTTCCGGCGTGCCGCGGTAACGGTGGCTCCATAGGCAAAAGCGCCGGTGAAAGCCGCGCAGCAACGCCGGGTGACGCGCGGCATGGTCAAAGCCTGGCCGCCAGATCAGCGATCCATAGGCAAAGACATAAAAATCCCCGTCCGGGGCAAGAAGCGATGCGATATCGGTTGTCATGGCGGGCGCGTTCAAACCTCGCTATATCGGGCACCAGCATGAACGCCAAGCCAGCCAGCCCCCCACGCACGCCCTTACTTGGGCGTTTTCTATTTGGCGTGCTGATCCTGCTCGCCGCGCTGGTCGCCGGCCAAAGCCTGCTCTGGCGTTGGAGCACTGGCGCGCTGGCAGAAGGCTTTAGCGATTGGGTGGTGCAGCATCGCGCCCAGGGCTGGCGCATCCGCCACGAAACGCCAGAACGCAGCGGCTGGCCCTTTGCCGCACGGCTTTCCATCCCACGGCTTTCCATCGAAAGCCCGGGCGATGAGACCTCAGGCCAGGGGCTGGGCTGGGCGACCGAGGCGCTGACGCTGACGACCCCCCTGCCCTGGCCGGATGCGCTGCGCCTGGAAGCAACAGGCCAACAGGCGCTGCGCCTTGGCGCCACGCAAATCCCTTTCATCGCCACCAGCTTCAAGGCCTTGCTGCCGCTTGAAATGGGCCAACCGCCGCGCCGGGCCCATGCGCTGTTGCAGGGCATGGTGGCGCAAACCCCCGATGGCGTGCTGAGCGTGCAGCAGCTTGGCATGGATGCGAATTGGACGCGCGCGGCCGAAGCGGCGCTAACGCTGCAATTCGCCGCCGAAAACGCTGCCCTGCCGCCGGCCTGGCTTCAGGCTCCGGCCCTTGCCGGCTTTGGCCCCCGGATTGCCCGGTTTGAATTCGATGGCGCGCTTTATGGCAGCGTGCTGCCGCTGCCGAGCCTGCGTGAGCAATTGGATGCCTGGCGCGCTTCAGAAGGCAAGCTGGATGTGCGGCAATTGCGCCTGGCCTGGGGGGATTTGGATGCGGGGCTCCGGCTATCCGCGCGGCTTGATCCCGCTTTGCAGCCGGCTTTGGGGGGCACGCTTTCTGTTACCAATCCCAATGCGGCGCTCGATTCCCTTGCACGGTCCGGTCTGATTCAGCGGCGCGCTTTGGATGGTACGAAATTCGCCGTGGGGTTGCTCACGCGCCGCCCGCCAAATGGCGGCCCGCCCGTCGCGGAAATTCCCATCGCGCTGCAAAATGGTGTGGTGAGTGCGGCGCAAATCCCGCTGACGCGCCTGCCGCCGATTGCCTGGCCGCAGCATTGAATCCGGGTAGTTATACCCGCGCCGCATCCACAATCTGAAACCCGACGCTGACATCACCATTCCAGCTTTCCGCGCGCAAATGCCCGCAGAGATGCAAGGGCGTGCGATCAGGCGACAACAACGCCTCAGCGAGCGGACCTTCCTTGGCGCGAAAGCAAATGGTCTTGAGCCGCCCGCCGCCTTCGCCTTCGACAAAGGCGCGTATTGTCGCGCCTTCCTTGCCGATACGATCCGCACGCACCACCCGCGCGCGGGCGAGTGCAAAAATCGGCTCCTCATTCCCCGCACCGAAGGGTGCAAGGCGCCCGATTTCCTGCGCCAGCGCCGTTGTTGCCGCAGGCACGGTGATGGCGCCTTCGACCAGCAAATCCGCTGCACTCGGCAGGTGCGCCGCATGGGCAAGGCGTTCTTCCAGAAAGGCGTGGAGTGCTTCGCCCTTCTCCGCCTGATAGGAAAACCCCGCCGCCATCGGATGCCCGCCGCCGGTTTCCAGCAAGCCAGACTCGCGCGCGGCGATGATGGCAGCACCAAGATCAACACCGGTGACAGAACGGCCTGAACCCTTGGCGATGCCGCCCGCAATACCTGCCACACAGGCGGGACGATTGAATTTTTCCTTGACCCGGCCAGCGACAATGCCAACCACGCCGGGGTGCCAGCCTTCCGCCGCCACCAGCAGCACGGCATGGCCGGCCTTGACCTGCGCTTCCGCCATCGCCAGCGCCGCGCCCAGCATATCGCCTTCCACTTCCTGCCGGCGCTTATTCACCTCATCCAATTTTTCCGCCATGGCGCGCGCTTCAATGGCATCTTCGGACAGCAATAGCCGCAAGCCCAAATCCGCTTCCGCAATACGGCCCGAGGCATTGATGCGCGGCCCCAACATGAAGCCAAGCGTATGCGCGCTTGGCATATCCTTCTGCCCCGCGACATCCAGCAACGCCGCCAGGCCAATCCGCCCGCGCTTGCCCAATACCTTCAGCCCTTGCGCCACCAAGGCGCGATTGAACCCCGTGAGTGGCATGACATCGCACACGGTCGCGAGCGCCACGATATCAAGCAGCGCCAGAAGATCGGGTTCTTGCCGGCGCGTGAACCACCCGGCACGGCGCAGCACGCGCAAGCTTGCTGTTGCCGCCAGAAACGCCACCGCCGCCGCGCAAATATGCCGCAAGCCTGATGGGCAATCCAAGCGATTGGGATTGACCACAGCCAGCACAGCCGGCAGCGCGCCTTCGGCCTTGTGATGATCCAACACCACAACATCAGCGCGGCCATCAGCGGCGGCCAAAGCGACACCCGCTGCAATGCCGCAATCCACGCAAATGATCAGCGAAGCGCCGGCATCACAAAGGGCGGCAATGGCCGGCGCATTCGGCCCATAGCCTTCCTTGATGCGATCCGGCACGTAAGGGGTTACTTGGCAGCCCAGATCACGCAAAAACCGTGTCATCAACGCGCCAGCACAGGCGCCATCCACATCATAATCGCCAAATACCGCGACATGTTCACCGCTGCGTACCGCAACCGCGATGCGATCCGCCGCCGCTTCCATATCGGCAAGCCGAGCCGGGTCCGGCATCAGCGCGCGCAGTTTCGGTTCCAGAAAATCCGCCGCATCATCAAGGCCAATGCCGCGCGCCGCGAGCAAGCGTCCCAGCATCTCAGGCAATTCCAAACGCTGCGCGATGCCAAGCCCAATCCGCGCATCGCCCGCGCGCCATTGCCAGCTACGCCCGGTGACGCTGCGCGCCACGCCAAGCACTGGCCCGGTCAGCGCGCTATCATCCATGAAATACGCGCGCCCTGATCAAGCGATGAAGGCGCTGGGCTTGCGCGCGAAATTATGGTGCCCTTCCACATAGCGCACCGTGCCGGATTTGGACCGCATGACGATGGAATGTGTGTAAGCCCCACCGGCAAAGCGCCGCACGCCGCGCAGCATGGCGCCACTTGTCACACCCGTCGCCGCAAACATCACATCGCCCTTGGCCATTTCCTCGACGCTGTATTTGCGGCTGGGATCACTGATTCCCATGGCACGCGCGCGTGCGATCTGTTCTTCGTTTTCGAACATCAGCCGGCCTTGCATCTGCCCGCCAATGCACCGCAACGCCGCCGCAGCCAACACACCCTCGGGCGCGCCGCCCGAGCCCATATAGATATCCACACCCGCTTCCGGTTGGCTCACGGCAATCACGCCCGAAACATCGCCATCACCCAGCAGCATGATGCGCGCCCCAGCCGCACGGCAGGCGCGGATCATTTCCTTATGCCGGTCACGATCCAGTGTGCAGACCATCAAATCGCCAATGTCGCATTTCTTGGCGCGCGCCAATTCGCGGAGGTTTTCCTCAGGCTTCGCATCCAGATCCACAATGCCCTCCGGCAGGCCAGGCCCGACCGCGAGCTTGTCCATGTAGATATCGGGCGCGTGCAAAAACCCACCCCTTTCCGCGAGCGCCACGGTCGCAATCGCATTCGGCCCGCCCTTGGCGGTGATGGAGGTTCCCTCCAGCGGGTCCACCGCGATATCCACTTCCGGCCCGCCGCCGGCCTTGGCGTAGAGCCCGACCTTTTCGCCGATATATAGCATCGGCGCCTCATCCATCTCGCCTTCGCCGATTACAACCGTGCCGGTGATGGCGACGGTGTCAAAAGCCTTGCGCATGGCTTCCACCGCGGCGCCATCGGCGGCGTTCTTGTCGCCCCGGCCAATCCAGCGGGAAGCGGCGAGCGCTGCGGCTTCCGTCACGCGCACCAATTCAAGCGCGAGGTTGCGATCAACCACCAGGCCGGGAGAGGGGGTGGGTTTGGACATGGGCAGGGCGTCTCCGATTCGTTCAAACGGGATTTAGCATGGTGCGGGGCAAAACGCGGCGTCAGGCCGAGACTTCCACCAGGAAGCCCTGCACCGCCTGAAACAGCGCGCCGCGATTGCGTTCCATCACAATGGTATGCGTGCCTTCCCCCAGCACCACCAGCCGCTTGCCGGGGCTATTGGTCAGCAGCGGGAAAATCGCGAGCGCCATGGCGGGCGGCGTATCGCGGTCCCATTCTGCCACCACCAGCAGGGTGGGTGCCGTGACCTTGGCGGGGTCCCAAAAGGGCCGGCCGGCCTGCGCATATTCCCGGCTATCCAGCAGCACGCCATTCGGCGCACGCAGCGTTTGCGGGTTGCGGCGCATGCCTTCCGGATCGGTTGCCCAGGTGACGCCCGCCCAATGTTCAAACCAGCCGGGCGGGATAAGGCCAGCGCGCTTGGCCTCCGGCACGCCTGTCATCCAGCGTTCGCGCGCCTGCGCCTGGGTCACGCTGCGATAGGCGCCAAGCGTGGCAGCGGCAGGGCCGGCAGCGAGGCTCGGTCCCTCGCGCAGCCAGGGGGGCGCGAATAGCACCAGGCGCTCCACCAAGCCGGGGTTATCGGCGGCGAAGCGACCCATCAGCGTGCTGCCCCAGGACCAGCCGATATGCACCAGCTTCGCGACATTCCGCCTTTCGCGAATGAAGGCAGCTGCGGTGGCAATATCCTTCACCGCCGTCTCACCGCGCACGATGGGGGGATTGGCTTCCGGCGCTTGGCTCATTTCCGGGGGGCGCGTGCTGCGGCCATAGCCGCGAATATCAAGGCACCAAACGTCAAACCCTTGGCCGGCGATGTAATCCATCCAGGACAGGCCCCCCAAGGGCAGGTCAAAGGCCGTATGCGCCGGATAGGTCGCGCCATGCACGAACAGCACTGTCCGCGCCGGGGAGAAACTCGTCAGGTTTTCCGGGCGCTTATTGCGCAGGAACAGCTCAATCCCCGCATCGCCGGCGGGGATCATGAATTCCTCGGTCACCAGCGCCGCCTGGGCTTGGGCGGTAGTGGCAGAGGCAAGCAAAGGCGCGGCCAAGGGCGCGGCCAGCATGGTGCGTCTATTCATCGGAAACCCCCTGTCTTTTGCCGCAACATATAGCCCCGGCCCGCCCGGAAATCAGCCCGCCTGATCAATCAGATTCAGGCGGGATGACATTGGTATTCAAGCCTTCCACCAGCACATCGCGCATGGTCTCGGCGCTTTTCAAGCGAATATCATCCCAAGCCTGCGGCGTATGGAAGGCGATATGCGGCGTGATGATCAGCCGGCCCGTAAGCCATTCTTCCTTGTTGCGATAGGCTTGCAGCAGGGATGGCACCGGTTCCACCGGCGGTTCGACCGGGATCACATCCAGCCCCGCCGCCGCCACATGCCCATCGCGCAGCACCCGTTCCAAAGCATCAATATCCAGAATGGGGCCGCGCGCCGTATTCACCACCACGGCATCTTTGGGGAGCAGGCGCAATTCACGCTCGCCAATCAAGCCCCGCGTTTTGCGCGTGAGGGGACAATGGATGGAAAGCACATCAGCTTGTGCGAGCATTTCATCCATGGTGCGGCAGCGCGTCACGCCAATGGCGCGGTCTGACCCATTGGGCAAAGACGGGTCATAAAACACCACGCGATAACCCAGCGCCTTGGCGCGCAAGGCAGCGGCCGTGCCGATGCGCCCCAGGCCCAGAATCCCGAAGGTCTGCACATCCTGCCGGCGCACGGCCGGGTGGGGCATCACCGCCCATTTCGCCGGGTTCGGGCCGCGCTGCGTATCATGGTAAAGCGTCAAGCCGCGCCGCAGCCCAAGCGCCAGCAGCACCGCGAATTCCGCCACTTCCTGCGTGCCGTAATCCGGCACATTGCAGACCTTGATGCCCCGCGCCGCGCAGGCCGCGCGATCCACCCTATCATACCCAACCCCCATGCGGATCACGACCTTGAGCTTCGGGAAACGCGCGATCTGATCCGCCGGCACCGCCATCCGCAGCGTCATCAGCCCTTCCGCCTGCTGGCAGAGCTCATCCTGCAATTCCGCGAGGGATGCCTTGCACGCCCCCTGCAGGATGCGCACGCCTGGCCCCATGATGCGCTGTTCCAAATCCGTCTCGGGGTATAGCCCCTCCGGTTCAAGCACGGTCAATGTCATCTGGCATTCCCTTGGATGATTGATTGCGGGGCAGGATGGGGCGGGCGGGCGGGGCTGGCAATGGGGCTACAGTAGTCGCTGGCTCGATCATGAGGGAGGCCCCTGATGGATTGCGCTTTACATTTGATATTCTCCCAAGCCTAATTTTTCTTGACGCTCGATTTTTTTCCTGATTCTCATGTTCGAGATTCACAAACTTCAAGGATGTCCGCATGTTTGGCTTGTTTTCAGGTCGTAAAAAGCACGTTGCGAACGCAGTGGAGCATGTTCGACGGTATGTGACGATAATTCAGAAGAACCAGGGGTTACCAGCCGGCTTCTGGGAATCAGAATACGTTCTGGGCTGGTTTCATACAATGATTGGTCTGGTTCTAAAGTTTTCAAGTCAGGGCAAGCTTGCTACCACAGAATTAGGCTTTGCAGTTGCCGAAACTTTCGAGGGTGTATCAGGCTTCAACGGCACTGAGCTCGTCCGCCGCTGCTCGTCACTTGCCTTGCATTCTCCAGACTTCGAGAGAGGCGGCGATGATGCTGCTGCCGCGATGCTATTCGGAATGGGAAGCCTAAAAGCGCCGAGTGAGCATACACTAGTCGTTCATGCAAAACGTATCGTTGGACAATCGGGACAGACTGGAGATATCGTCGGCGCTATGATCTTGCTCTCTCTCGGCAAAGAAGTCGAAAAGCTTCAAGAACTGCGTGACTAATCATTGAGCGCTGACCGTAAAAAAAGATAGGACCATGGCAGCAAGACGCATTCTGATCACCGGGGCAGCCAGCGGCATTGGCGCGGCCACCGCGCGTGCCTTCGCTGGCCCTGGCGTAGCGCTCGTGCTGCACACGCGGGCCAATCGCGAAGCCCTGGCGCAGGTTGCCGCCGCCGCGCGGGAAAAGGGCGCGGAAGTTACCGAAGCCTTCGGCGATTTCGCTGATGCTGAGGCCCCGGCGCGCCTGGTTGCAGAGACAATCACCGCACTCGGCGGGCTTGATGTGCTGGTGGCCAATGCCGGCTTTGCTGATCGCACGCCTATCGCAACCCTCACCGATGTTGGCTTCGCCAAAAGCCATGAGGCGATTACCTTCAGCCTGCTCCGCCTGGCCCGCGCCGCCGCGCCGCATCTTGCAGCGGGACAAGACCCGCGCCTGATCGCGGTTTCCTCCTTTGTCGCGCATCTATTCCGCAATGATGTCACCACCTTCCCGGCCTCGGCCGCCGCCAAGGCCGCCGTTGAGGCGCTGGTGCGCGCCCTTGCCATTGAATGGGCGCCGAAGGTCACAGTGAATGCGGTGGTGCCGGGCTATACGCGGAAAGACCCCGGCGCCCATGCCGCGCTATCGGCGGCGCAATGGGAGGAGATCACTGCGCGCATTCCGCTTAGACGCCTTGGCACGCCCGATGATGTAGCCGCCACCATTGCGTTTTTAGCTTCAGCGGGTGCGGGCTACATCACCGGCCAATCCATCCATGTCAGCGGCGGCGTGGTGATGTGATGCGCCGCCTGTTCTGGGTGTTCCTGCTGCTCGCTCCGCCCACGCTGGCGCAGGATTTGTCAGGGCATGGCGGACCGGTGCGCGCCGTTTTGCCCCTGCCCGATGGGCAGCACATTGTCTCCGCCGGGTTTGATCACGCTGTCATCCTGTGGGACGCAAGCGCCGGGCAGGCACGCGCAGTCGCGCGCTGGCATCGCGGCAGCGTCAATGCCCTTGCCCTGCTGCCGGATGGGCGGATCGCCAGCGCCGGCGAAGGCGGGCGCATCGCGCTTTGGGCGCCGGGGCTTGGTGCGGCGCCAGCGCAAATCCTGGAAGGGCATACTGGGCAGATCGCGGGGCTTGCTGCACGCGATGGATTTTTGGCCTCGGCCGCTTGGGATGGCACCGTGCGGCTCTGGAAGCTTGCCGATGGCAGCGCGCAAATCCTGGAAGGCCATCGCGGCAATGTGAACGCGGTCGCCTTCCGCCCCGATGGCGCGCTTATCAGTGCAGGCTTCGATGGCACCATCCGCCTTTGGGCCGCCAATGGCAGCAACCAAATCATCGCCGAAGTCGGCCTGCCGCTGAACGCCCTTATTGCCCTGCCCGATGGCGGACTCGCTGCTGGCGGCGTGGATGGCGTGCTCCGCCTGATCGCGCCCAATGGCGCTATGCGCGAAGTAGAAGCGGGCGCGCGGCCCATCGTGGCACTCAGCCTTGATGGCGCGGGCGCGCGGCTGGCGGTTGCGTCCCTTGGCGGCAATGTGACGATCTGGGGGCTGGAGACAGCGCGCCTGATGCACACGCTGGAAGGCCCCGGACTGCCGGTTTGGTCCGTGGCCTTCGCCCCGGATGGGCGACTGCTATGGACCGGCGGCGCGGATCGGCAAGTGCGCCGCTGGAATGCGCTGAGTGGCCGCGCCATCGGTCCCATTGCAGCCCCTGCCTCCACCGATCTGCCAGCGGGGCTGGATGCGCATGGCGCGCAAGTGTTTCGAGCCTGCAGCGCCTGCCATGCGCTGACCGCCGAGGCCGGCCCCATGGCCGGGCCGCATCTGCACGGCATTTTCGGCCGCCGCATGGGGACGCTGCCTGGCTATGCCTATTCGGAACGCCTCGCACGCGGGGATATCATTTGGGACGCGACGACCATCGGCGATCTGTTCACACGCGGCCCCGATGTGGTGACGCCGGGGACGAAAATGCCGGTGCAGCGTGTGGATAATGCAGAGGATTTGGCGGCGCTGCTGCGGTTTTTGGAGCAGGCGACGAGGTAGAGGCACATCAAAAATACCGAGGCCCCCGCCGAAACTTAAGCCGCAAGAAACTGCAACACCGCCGCGTTGAAATCCGCCGGATTATCCGCCTGCACACTATGCGCGGCGCGGGCAATCGTCACGCGCTGCGCATTCGGCATGGCACCTTCCAAGGCATCCAGAATGCGCCCGAATTGCGGTTGGGATTGATCACCACCCACCAGCAGCGTGCGCGTCGTGATCCCCGCAGCCTCCGCCCGCGCATAGGGCTTGCGCTGTTCCTTGATCTGCCCAAGCAAGGTTGTCGCATTGTCGCGATTGACTTTCTTGCGCGCTTCTGACCGCTTCGCCCAGGCGCCTGGCCCGCCGGTATGCTCGGCAACAACCGTCAGGCCTTCTTCCATTTTGCCCTCGGCAATCAAGGCCGCGCCGCGCGCAAAGGCTGATGCCTGATTGCCCGCCGGCGGCACGCCACCAAGGCTTTCATCCAACTCCCCGCCTGGTTCCAACAACACCACCGATTCCAATAATTCCGGATGATGCTGCGCCACGCGAAAGGCGATATGCCCGCCGCGTGAATGGCCAATCAAATGCACCCGGCCCTTGCCAAGCCCACGAATGAAGCCCGCCACATCCGCCGTATGGCGCGCAATGGTGAAATCCCCGTCCTCGCGCCACTTATCCGGCCAGCAATGCCGCAGGCTGATCGAAACGGCGTGATACTGCGCGCCAAAGGCTTCCATCTGCCCCGCGAAGGAACGCTGATCCCCCAAAGTGCCATGCACCATCACCACCGGCGTGCCACTGCCGGCTTCGGCATAGGCAATCGGGTAACCATCAACGGTCATTGTCGGCATCATACTCTCCTCAAGCGCCGCGCGCAGCGGCGATCAGCGCCTTGAAACGACGCACCACCGCGGGCAGCCCTTCAAAAACGCTCTGTGAAATCAGGAAATGCCCGATGGAGATTTCCGTCACCTCCTCCATCCTGGCGATATCGGTCACGGTCTCATAGGTCAGCCCATGCCCGGCATGGCAGAGCAAACCCGCGCGCCGCGCCGCAACCACACCCGCCTGCAAGCGCGCCAATTGCACGGGCCTGTCCGCCACCGGCCCTTCCGCATAGGTGCCCGTGTGCAATTCAATCGCCAACGCGCCAATCGCCGCAGCAGCTTCGATTTGCGCCGCATCGGCTTCGATGAAAATGGAAACACGCACATTGGCGGCACGCAGCCGCGCCACGGCCTCACGCAAGAACGGCCCGGCGCGCAGCACATCAAGTCCGCCTTCCGTGGTCAGCTCCGCACGTTTTTCCGGCACAATGCAGCAATAAGGCGGGCGGATACGTTCCGCGAAGGCAACCATTTCCTCGGTCGCTGCCATTTCGAAATTCAAGGGTGCCGCAATCTCGGCACGGATGCGTTCCACATCGCGGTCCTTGATGTGGCGCCGATCTTCGCGGAGATGCACGGTAATGCCATCTGCGCCGGCTTCCACCGCAATGCGTGAAGCCTCCACCGGGCAGGGATGCGTCCCACCGCGCGCATTGCGCAGCGTCGCCACATGATCAACATTCACCGATAGGTCGAGATGCTTCACGCCAAACCTCTTTTTTGAGCAAGTTCGCCGGCCAGCCTGATGGCCGCAATCAGCGAAGCGGGATCGGCCAGGCCCTTGCCGGCAATATCCAACGCCGTGCCGTGAT
This sequence comes from Roseomonas sp., assembly GCA_020249865.1. Classification (GTDB taxonomy): domain Bacteria; phylum Pseudomonadota; class Alphaproteobacteria; order Acetobacterales; family Acetobacteraceae; genus Neoroseomonas. Next base: position 12,149 of record JADCEV010000106.1, read on the forward strand.
CCGGGCTGGTGCGGATGATGGAAAGCCCCAGCGTCACATTCACCCCGCCCGCCATATCAATCGTCTTGATCGGGATCAGCGCCTGATCGTGATAAAGGCAGATCGCCGCGTCATAGCCAGGCCGCGCCAGCGCGGTGAACATGGTATCCGGCGGCATCGGCCCGCGCGCATCAATCCCTTCGGCGCGGAGCGCCGCAATCGCGGGGGCGATGATGTCAATCTCCTCCCGCCCCATGGTGCCGGCTTCCCCGGCATGGGGGTTCAAGCCTGCAATCGCCAATCGCGGCGCCGCAATGCCAAAATCGCGCTTGAGCGCGGCATCCACGATGCGTGTTGTCTCTATAATCAGCGCGGGGTTCAACCGCGCGATAGCCTTCGCCAAGGCTTCATGCACCGTCACCGGCACAACGCGCAGTTCCGGGCAGGCCAGCATCATCACGGGCGGCACGCCGGTGCCGGCCAGCTCACCCAAGAATTCCGTATGGCCGGGATGCGGGAAGCCGGCGGCGGTCAGGCTCGCCTTTTGGATCGGGTTGGTCACCACGCCCGCCGCGCGGCCCGATTTGGCAAGCGCCACCGCTTCCTCAATCGCGCCAATCACCGCCCCCGCATGGGCAGGGCTTGGCTTGCCGGGAACCACGGGCGCAGCAAGGGGCCGATGCAGGATCGGCAGCGCCCCCCCGAATACCGCGCCCGCTTCTTCCGGCCCGCTGATCCGCGCCACCGGCACGCCGAAATCGCGCGTGGCATCGTCAATCAGCGCAAAGCATGGCCCGCTGACGCTAAGGGCGCGCCAGGCGCCGGCGGTGATTTCCGCGCCGATCCCGGCGGGCTCACCCATGGTCAGGATCAGCGGCTTCATACCAGCTTATTAGGCCGAAAGCCGGCGCGGCGAAATCACCCCGCCTGCTGCCGGCTTAGGCTTTCCGCCGGCGTCACCACAATACGGCTCACGCCAATCACCTGGCCAAGATTGCCGGCAATCAGCGCCGCCACGCCTAGTTCAAGATCATCGCAGGCGATGGTGATTTCCATCTCCTCAGCCCCTAGGCGGGCCTGGAAAAAATCCGGCGTCACATCGCGCTTGGCGAAGGGCTGCAAAAGGCGCGGCAGCAGGCCCGGGCTGGGTTCGGCGCGCAGATCAAAGCGCGTGGTCAAAGGGCTCGATAACATGGGTCAGTTCCGGTTCAGGGTGGCGGGGCAATGCGGCGGCGGCCAACCGGCAAGCGCGCAGGCCCCATGCCCGGCGCCCTAGGCGGCCGCGGCGGTAATTCGGAAAAAGGCAACCCTCAAAACCATCAGCCAAGTCTAACACATCCTGCCACTTGGTCAAAAAAATACGGCGCGGTTGGGGGGAAGCCGCGCCGTAAGAGTCTCACGTCTAAGGAGGAGAAGCTATCCGCGGGGCGGAAAATCACGCCGCCCGCCTGATTCTTGTGGCGCGAAAATGCCAAGCCGCTATTGATCTGGCGCAAATACCCCAAACTAGACGGCTGCCATGGGGCGGCCTGCCCGACACCAGCAATTGAGGAGAGAGATTTCATGGCGCGTGTTGCACTTGTCACCGGAGGCCAAAGAGGCATTGGGGCCGCCATCAGCGAAGCGCTGCAAGCGGCAGGCCGGACCGTCGTTGCTTCCTATGCCGGCAATGATGCCGCGGCGCAGGCCTTCACCGAACGCACCGGCATTCCCTGCTATAAATTCGACGTCGCCGATTACGCGCAATGCGCCGAAGCGATTGCGAAAATCGAAGCCGAAGTAGGCCCGATCGAAATCCTGGTGAACAATGCCGGCATCACGCGCGATGCCACCATGCGCAAGCTGAACCGCGACATGTGGGATGCGGTGATCGATACGAACCTCGGTTCCTGCTACAATCTTTGCAAGCTGGTCTGGGAAGGCATGAATGCGCGCAAGTTTGGCCGCATCGTGAATATCGGTTCGGTGAATGGTCAGGCCGGGCAATATGGTCAGGTGAATTACGCCGCCGCGAAATCAGGCATTCATGGCTTCACCAAGGCGCTGGCGCAGGAAGGGGCGAAGCTTGGCATTACCGTGAATGCGGTGGCCCCCGGTTATGTGGATACTGAAATGGTGCGCGCCGTGCCGCCCGATGTTCTGGAAAAGATCATTGCACGCATTCCGCGCGGCCGCCTTGGCAAGGCGGAAGATATCGCCCGCGGCGTGGTCTTCCTGACCGCCGAGGATGCGGATTTCATCACCGGGTCCACGCTGTCCATCAATGGCGGGCAGCATATGTATTGATGGGGTGGGGGCGGAAGTGCCCCCCCTTTCATAAGCCTCCGCCCATGGCATGCTGCCCTTCCAATGAGGGGGAAATGCCATGGGCTATGCGATACTTGCTTTCGATGGTGCCGATAAAGCCCGCCGCGCTGCGGCGATGGACCGCCACCGGGCGGTGATCAGCCGCTGGGCTGAGGATGGGCGCATGCCCTTCGGCACACCGCTTTTCACCGCTGCGTGGGAGGCTTCCGGATCGCTCATGATCCTGGACGTGCCCGATATGGCGGGCGTTCGCGCCTATCTGGCGGAAGAACCCTTCTCGGTGGAAGGCGTTTGGGGGGATGTGCGGGTCCTGCCCTTCCGCATCGCGCCCCTTCCCTATCAGCGCCTGCCGAAACCCGGCGACCCGGTGGCAAGCACCCGCACCCATACGGTCGCCATCGCCTATGACGGCACGGATGCTGAGGCCCCGGCGCGTCGCCAGGCCGCACGCCCTGCGCATATCGCCCGCATGCAGCCCATGGCCGCCGATGGGACGCTGGCGCTTGGCGGCGCCATTCTGGATGAGGCCGAAAGCCGCATGATCGGTTCCATCAGCGTCACGCGCCACGGAACGGATGAAGCGGCGCGCGCCTGGATGGCGGAAGACCCCTACATGAAAGGCGGCGTCTGGCGTGACATTACGCTGCATGCCACGCGCCTGGCTGCGCTCCCCTATCGGCCCTTGCCCGGGGGTGCCTGATGGCGCTGATTGAATATGCGGACGCCCCGCCCGAAGTGCGGGCGGTGTTTGATGACATCAAGGCCGCGCGCGGGGTCACTGATGTCAATAATTTCTGGAAGGCCTTGGCGGTGCATCCGCCAACGCTGAAGCGCACCTGGGAAAGCCTGAAGCAGGTGATGGCGCCGGGGGCGCTCGATCCACTGACGAAGGAAATGCTCTATCTCGCGGCCTCAGCGGCGGCGGGCTGCGCCTATTGCACGGCTTCCCATACGGCCGCGGCGCGCGCCAAGGGCATGACGGAAGCGATGCATGGCGAATTGCTGGCCGTGCTTGGCATGGCGGCGGAGACCAATCGCCTTGCGGAAGCGCTCCGCGTGCCGATTGATCAGGGTTTGTGAGCAGGCACAAAAAAACCCCGGAGATTCCTCCGGGGTTTCCGATCAGGCCCGAAGGCCCTGATCATTCGCTGTTGCGCTGACCCATGAAGGAAAGCAGCAGCTGGAACAGGTTCACGAAGTTCAGATAGAGGCCAAGCGCATCCATCACACTCCGCTTGCCGGCTTCATCCGTGCCTTCCGCATAGGCGAATTGCACATAATCAGCCTTGATGCGCTGCGTGTCATAAGCCGTGAGGCCAACGAACACGACCACACCAATCACGCTGATGGCAAAGGCCAGCGCCGGGGAAGCCAGGAAGATATTGACCAGCGCCGCAATCATGATGCCGATCAGACCCATGATCATGAAGCTGCCAAAGCGCGTCAGATCCGCCTTCGTCGTGTAGCCATAAAGGCTGACGGCCGCGAACATGGACGCGGTGATGAAGAAGGTGCTGGCGATGGACTGGCCAGTGTAGCGGATGAAGATATTCGACAGGCTGGCGCCCATACAGGCGGCGAAAAGCCAGAACAGCGCCTGCGCCGCGGGGCGCGAAAGCTTGTTGATGCCGAAGCTGAAGACCAGGATGAAGGCGAGCGGCGAAAGCATCGCGGCCCAGCCCAGAATGGTCGGGGAGACGATGCGCGCGCCATTGGCCGCGCGGCTCACGGACCAGAACATCTGCTGCAGTTCAGGCGAATTGCCAATCACATAAGCGACAATGCCGGTAACCAGCAGGCCAGACGCCATCCAGTTATAGACGCGGAGCATATATGCCCGCAGCCCGGCATCAATCGCGGCCGCATCGGCTGCGACGGGGCGACCCCAGCCGGTGGTGAAACGCGTGTCGGGACCAAAGGCCATGACGAGTGAGACTCCTGTTGATGGGGCGGATTCCCCGTTCACTGATAATATGGAGATTTCGTAATCTAGATCAATAGGGGGGCGCCCGCTGCCTGGCGGGCGCCCGGACCCGTCACCGCTCGGCCGGTTCCACGCGGATGGCCACGGCTTCGGCGATGGCAACATCCACCCGGTCACCCACGCTGAGCGTCCTCAGGAATGCCTGCAATTCGGGGGCGCGGACCGCCACGGTACGCTCCACACGGGATGGGCCGACGAAGCTTACGGTGTTGTTCGCGGTATCCAGGGCGGTGATGCGCACCTGGGCGCGGGTGGCGGCAACAGCGCCAGCGGCGGGGCGGGCGCCGGGTTCGGCTCGGGCGGCGCCGACAAGCGCTTCGGGTTCAAGCCGGCTGCCGCGCGGGGCCATGCGCACGGCGACGGCTTCCTCATAATGCAGCCGCACGCGGTCACCACGGCGGATCCGATCAAAATTGCGGACTTCCGGGCCAAGCTGCAGGGTTTGCGGCTTATTGTCCGGCCCGCGCACCACAATGGTCCGGGTGCGGGCATCCACCCGGTCCACCGCCGCCACCATTTCGCGGGTGGAGGAAGCCACCACAGGCGGTTCGGGCGTTGGCGTGGCGCAGCCGATCAGCGCCAGCAGCGGCAGGGCAAGCATGGCGCCATAGCGCAGGCGCGCGGACAGGGTTGCAAACATGATATGGCTTTCCTTCCTCAATTGCCGTCAATCAACAGCGGCGGATTAACGCATGCTCATGAAACAAAGGCAATCGGCCGGCAGCGCTTCAGGCCGCGCCTTCCTGCCAATAGCCGTGATGTGGCACGGCACCTTCTGCTTCCAGGCACGGCCCAACCACCACCACCTTCTCCGCCGCCGAATCCAAAACCGCCCGGCAGGAGAGTGACAACCCTGCCGTATGGGGCTGCGCATTGCGCAAATGCAGAATGGCGCCGGCGGAAAGCCCATAAACCGCGCGGCCAATACCGGTGTAGAAAATCGCCGCCGAACACATGGCGCAGGGCTCACCCGAGGAATAGATCGTGGCAAGGCGCAGCACATCGCGCGGCAGCCCAGCGCGCAGCACGGCCTGCAAGGCATTCATTTCGGAATGCGCGAGCGTGCCGCCGCCGCCCGTCCCCTGGGTGGACCCGGCCTCGGCCAGCACCTGGCCTTTCTCATCAGCGATCACGGCGGCGAAGGGGCGATCACCGCGCGCGCGCGCCTCACCGGCCAGCGCAAAGGCGCGGCGCAGCAGGCTGGCATCAAGCGCAGAGAGTTTTTCATCCTCGGCCATCACAGGCTTCCTATTCATTGCGCAGCAAAGGTGCCGCCTTGGCGCGCAGCGCGAAGGCCGTGCCGGCATATCCGAAGGCGAGTGTGATGGCCATGCAGGCCAGCACCGTGATGGCCAAAGTACCAGGCAAGAACACCCAATCGGCGCGCATCACAAAGCGCACCACGCCCCAGGCCGCCGCCGTGCCAGCCGCTGCTGCCAGCAAGCCAGCCGTCAGGCCAAGCAGGCCAAATTCCACCAGAAAACTCGCGCGGATTTGCCCGCGCGTCGCGCCGATGGTCTTCAGCACCACAGCGTCACGAATGCGCCGCCTTTGCCCCGCCGCCACCGCGCCCGCCAGCACCAGCAAGCCCGCCAGCAAGGTGATGCCCGCCACAGCCGAAAGCGCGAAGCCGATCTTCTCCAACAGCCCCACCACCTGATCCAAGGCATCGCGCACCCGAATGCCCGATACATTGGGGAAACGATCCGTGAGCAAGCGCAGCAGCGTCGCTTCCTGCGCCACATCATTGCGCATGGTGGCGATATGCGTATGCGGTGCGGCCGAGAGCAATCCGGGGGACGCCACCAGCACGTAATTGATGCCAAGCCCGCGCCAGGCGATTTCTCGCAAGCTTGCGATTTTCAGCGTGATGTCGCGGCCCAGCACATTCACGGTGATACTATCGCCAACGCCAATGCCCCAACCGCGCGCGAGTTGCGCATCGAAGGAAACCAGGGGCGGGCCGGCATAATCCGCGGGCCACCATTCACCCGCGACCAGCCGCGCGCCTTCGGGTGGCGTGGCGGCGTAAGTCAGGCCGCGATCACCGCGCAAAGCCCAGGCGGTTTCAGGTGTCGCGCTGACCTGTTCCGCCGGCACGCCATTCACCGCGACAATACGCGCGCGCAGATTGGGCACGCTGCGGATTTCCGTGACACCTGGCTGCGCGCGGGCGAGTGCCTCAAAGGCCTGGATCTGATCGGATTGGATATCAATGAAGTAGAAATTCGGCGCGGCGGCGGGCATTTCATTGGCCAATTGCCGGCGGAGATTGCCTTCAATCAGCGCAATGGCGGCCAGCACCGTGAGCCCAACGCCAAGCGAGACCAGCATCAGGGGTGTTGGCGCGCCGGGGCGATGCAAATTGGCGAGGCCCAAGCGCAGCGCCGGGCGGCGCGCATGTGGCAGGCGCCGCGCGAGTGCCATCAACGCCCCTGCCCCAAGGCGGAACAGCAAGAGCGTGCCGATCACCGCCACGATGAACATCGCCGCGAAGCGCGGGTTTTCCGCCGTGCCGATCACCAAGGCGGAAAGCGCCCCCGCCGCCGCCAGGATCGCCGCCAGAATGCCAAGGCTTGGTCTGCCCCCACTTGGCGCCACCACATCACGAAACAGCGCCGCCCCCGGAATACTGCCAGCGCGCCCAAGCGGCCAAAGCGTGAAGGCGAGCGCCGTCAGCAAACCATAGGCCGCCGCCAATAAAAGCGGTGTCGGATAAGGCAGGATGCGCGGCGCCACCGGCAGAATGGAAGCGAGCGCCGCTGCCCCCGCCCAGGTCAGCCCAAAGCCAATGACCAGCCCAAGCACAATGCCAAGCAGCGCCAGCGCCATCACCTGCACCAGATAGGTCAGGAAAATCAGCGATGGCGGCGCGCCAAGGCACCGCAGCGTTGCGATGGTGCGCGCGCGTTGCTCCAGCCAGGCCGATACGCCGGTTGCAATGCCAATCCCACCCACCAGCAGCGCCGTCAGGCTTGCCAGCGTCAGGAAAAACGCTGCCCTATCCAGGAAGCGATTGACCCCGGGGGCGGCGACATCGGAACTGCGTATCCGCCAGCCGGATTCCGGAAAATCCCGGCGCAGATCAGCAATAAAGCGCTGGCGATCCACACCGGGCGGCAGCGCCAGCCGATATTCATAAGTCACCAGACTGCCCGGCTGGTTCAGTCGTGTTGCCTCCAGCGACGCCAAGGCAATCATGGCGCGCGGGCCAAGCAGCGAAGGGCTTGCGACCTTATCCGGTTCCTGCGTGATGGTGGCCCGGAAGGTCAGGCGCGCTTCACCAATACGCAGTGCTGCACCGGGCACGATGTCAAGTTTTTCCGCAATGAAAGGATCAAGCAGGATATCACCGTTGCCGAGCGCCACGGGCGGTTGCACTTCCAGCGTGCCGAACAGCGGATAGGCGCCATCCACCGCCTTCACCTCCACCAGCATGCGCTGGCCCGATTCCGCGACCGCCATGGCGCGCAGCGTCACCACTTCCGAAACCCGCGCGCCACGTGCCGCAAGCCAGGCGCGCGGTGCCTCCGCCAAAGGCCGATAGGGCGAGGCGATTTCAACATCGCCGCCCAGAATGCGCGCACCATCAGCGGCAAGCCCGGCATCAACGCCGGCGCGCAAGGTGCCAACCGCGGTAATCGCCGCGACACCCAGCGCCAAACACGCCAACACAATGCGCAAACCGCGCAAGCCACCGCGCAATTCGCGTCGCGCAATCCGAAAAGCGAGTGAAAAATTGCTCACGCCGCCACCCTTTGATCGGAAACGATCAGCCCATCCTCGATCCGCAATTGCCGCGGGCAGCGCGCCGCCAGCGCGGGATCATGCGTGATCAGTAATAGCGTTGTGCCAAGCCGCGCGCGCAAATCGAAAAGCAGCGCCATCACTTCCTCACCCTTGGCGCGGTCGAGATTACCCGTCGGTTCATCCGCCAGCAGCAAGCGCGGTTCGGCGACAAAAGCGCGGGCCAGCGCCACGCGCTGCTGCTCGCCACCCGAAAGCTGCGCCGGGTAATGGCCCAGGCGATGCCCCAGCCCAACCGCGCGCAAGGCTTCCGCCGCACGGTCAAAAGCATCGCGTGCGCCGGCGAATTCCAAGGGCACGGCCACGTTCTCAAGCGCCGTCATGGTCGGGATCAAATGAAAGGCCTGAAAGACAATGCCAAGCCTTTCGCGGCGGAAACGCGCCAGGGCATCTTCTTCCATCGCGCCGATATCCGCGCCATCAATCAAAAGCGTGCCGGATGTCGGGCGTTCCAGCCCGGCCAGCAGCATCAGCAGGCTGGTCTTGCCGGAACCCGATGGGCCGACGATGCCCACCGCCTCTCCGGCCGCGACTTGCAGATCAAGGCCGCGGAGGATGTTGATCTCGCCCTCCCCCGCCCTCACTTTGAAGCCAAGGCCGCGCGCTTCGATCAGGGGTTTGGTGACCCCGGCGCTGGTCGGTCCGGTAACGTGAAGGGCATCCATGGTATCGCAAAGCTCCTATCCTGCCCGCGCATATGGTCGCAGATGGCTCGGGCGCCAATCGCTGGCGCTGCTGGCTTTGGGAACAATTCCGGCGCGGGCGGCGGAAATCCGGCTGATGATGCTGGGGGATTCCATTACCGCCGGGTATGGGCTGGCGCGGGGCGAGGCCTTGCCGGCCAGGCTGGAAGCCGCCTTGCGCGCCAAAGGCCGGGCTGTGCGCGTGATTGATGCCGGGGTGTCAGGCGATACCACGGCGGGCGGGCGGGCGCGGCTTGATTGGGCCTTGGCCGATAACCCCCATGCGGTGATTGTGGCGCTTGGCGGGAATGATGGGCTCCGCGCGTTGGAGCCCCGCGCCAGCCGCACCAATCTGGCCGCCATTCTGGATGCCCTGGCCGCGAAGCGCCTGCCCACCATGCTGACCGGGATGCTCGCGCCACCCAATCTCGGCGCCGATTACGGGCGGGAATTCGCCGCGAGTTTCAGTGACTTGGCCCGTGAAAGGCCAGGCGTGGTCTTCTACCCCTTCCTGCTGGATGGGGTGGCGGGGGACCTTTCGCTGAACCAGCCGGACGGCATTCACCCAAATCCCGCTGGCGTCGAGGAGATGGTTCGTCGCATGCTACCCTATGTCGATTCGCTGCTGGGGAAGGTGACCTCCCCCTAGGCGAGACACTGGACCGCACCAGGAGGGCCCCCGCCATGCTGCGTCTTTTCGTCGCCCTTGCCTTGCCGGCCTCACTCCGGGCGGAAATTGCGGGTCTTGCGGGGGGCATTCCCGGCGCGCGCTGGGTGCCGCCTGAGAATTACCATCTGACCTTGCGCTTCATTGGCGAGATTGAGCCCTGGCGCGCCCAGGAAGTGGATGATGCGCTGGCGGCGATCCGCGCGCGGCCCTTCACCTTGCGGCTTGCCGGCGTTGGCACTTTTGAGAAGGCCGGGCGCATCCAATCGCTTTGGGTGGGGGCGGAACGCAATGACGCGCTGACCCATTTGCAGACCAAGGTGGAAACCGCGCTGCAACGCGTGGGTCTGGCGCCAGAACGCAAGCGCTTTTCGCCGCATGTGACGCTGGCGCGCACCGACCGCGCCGCGCCGGAAAAGCTGATGGCCTTTGTGCAGGCCTATAATCTGTTCCGCGCCACCCCGGTGGAGGTGGAGCATTTCACGCTGTTTTCATCGCGCCTGGGGAAGGAGGCTTCGGTCTATACGCCGGAAGTGGATTACGATTTGGTGGCAAGGGTGGCGGCTTGAGGGGGGGGCGCTGATGGGCGGTAAAAGTAAGGGACCGAGTTTCGGTGAAGGTTTGCTCGAAGGCCTGCGTGAGGCCGCGGCCTGGAAGCGTGGCGAGGTGGTGCTGGAGGTTATGAATATTGATCCAATGCCGCCTGCCCGCATCTGCGCTGTCCGCAAGCGTAAAGCCCGTTTCGCCACGGATGAAAAGGAACTTTAATACATGCGTTTCATGAAGCAAGAACAGGAAATGTGGCTGGTTGCACCGCGTGACCCGCGGGTAATATTCACGGATTTGGAAATTAATGAGAAATATGACCGTGGCGAAGGCCGTATTGTGGTCGAAAACAATCGAGAGAGGCTACCAGGGTTTGTTAATCAATTAAAGAATTCTGCCTACATGGATTTGAGGCCGTTCTATCAGCGACGTCCGAGATGGGATCAGACTCGACAGAGCCGACTGATTGAGTCTCTACTAATAAATCTTCCGGTGCCTCCGGTCTTTCTTTACGAAAAAGACTTCAATTCTTATGAGGTAATGGACGGCCAGCAGCGAATTACAGCCATAAATGATTTCTACAATAATAAATTTGCACTTCAAGGATTGCAGTACTGGCCAGAACTCAACGGCAGACATTACCATAGTCTACCAAGTTTGGTTAAGGCCGGCATCGACAGACGTTCTATCTCGATCATTGTCATGCTAAAGGAATCAGCACCTCAAGACGAAGAGGCTCTTTTTCTACGACAAATTGTCTTCGAGCGATTGAATACCGGTGGCATTGAACTTGAGCGTCAAGAAATCCGAAACGCTTTGTTTCCAGGTATATTCAATGATCTACTTGTTGAGCTTTCTCGTCATCCATGTATAAGGCGTACGTGGGATTTGCCGGAATTTCATGTTGATGAGATGAGCAGCGGCAATCGCAAACTTACGGAATCGCCATTTTTTCAGAAAATGGAAGATGTTGAACTTATATTACGTTTCTTTGCGTTGCGTCATGCAGATCACTATACGAGGGGAATGCAAGGGTTCCTCGATCTTTATATGATGCGCGCATCAAGGTTCGACTCGGAAGTGGTCAAAGCACTGCGTGAGGAATTTATAAACACCATCGAGACCGCAAACCGCGTTTATGGTGACGTCCTTTTCCGTCCCTACGACGTCAAGCTGGAAAAGTGGTCTGATCGACCTCAAAAGGCTTTTTTTGACGCGGTCATGGTTGCGATTTCAAGGAACATTCATCTGGCCGACAAGATGGAGGAAAAACGAGATAAAATCTTGACTGAAACTATACAGTTGTTCCGCACGCATGAGGCCGGAACTTTCACAGGGCGAGGAAACACGAAATCCGACGTGCAGAACAGAATTAATCTTATGTCAAACATGATAGATGAAGTTGTGCGGTAATTAAGTTATGACGCCAACTCTTCTGCGCCTGGAGACTGGAATACGGGCGGCGATAAATTTTTTTCAGTGTAATAATGCAATGAAAACTCTGATCGAAGCTCAGAGCGCTCATATGGAGCCATCAATCCTCGAGGCCCAACTCCATCAACAGAGATATTTATTGGTCGAAGACACGCAAGCACGCATTCTAACACATTGTGCGTCAATTAGTTGGATGTATGCGCTATTTGAGCAGTTTTGCGAGGCAATTTTGGGAGACTGGATCGATTTCAGATCAAAAGGTTGTCTCTTTTCTGATCTTCCTGAGAAAATGCAGGAAGGTTATAAATCTGGTTTAATAATGATATTGTCTAATCTATCAAACCCTCGATATGGCCACCTTTCTGAAAACAACCTCATCGCGAATTATAACCGCGCACTAAATAACGAAAGGGGCTTTACGCTGACCCCGGAGTGTTTGACGCATCATAAAAATAATTTACGATGGCCAGACCTTCTGGAAATCTTCGGTCGTTGCGGCATAGGTGATTTAGAAGGATGGGCTGCCAATCACCCCCTACTTACAGACTATTTCGACTCTCCAAGAAAAATCGTCGAAAGATTGATTAGAAAGCTCAGCGTTTTTATCCAGTATCGGAATGAGGCGGCTCATGGAAAAATAGATGTCGATCAAATCTTGGGTTTAGAAGACCTTGAAGACTATGCAAATTTTCTGATCGCGGTATGTGCGGTGATTGATGAACTTGTAAGAAAACACAAACTGCAACGCTTAGATTCTATGGAGGTTGTGGGAAGCTTAGGTTCGGTCAGTGAATCTCTATCAAACCACATCATGGTGGGCACCATTGAGGGGGTCAGCATCAAGGTTGGCGATTATCTATACCTGCTAGGCGAACGACGCTGCGTTCAGCGCCAAATTTTAAGCCTCCAGCTGTCTGGAGTTGAGCAGGTAAGTCTTGTCATCGCAAAACCAACTGAGGTCGGAATAAAGCTTGATGGCCCAGTAGTTAATCGAGCGAGGATCTATCGCGCTCCGCATCTGTAGAGTGATGCTTTTTCGGCGCCCAGGAAAATGTACATGACTCTCCCCAGATCAATTTTGACTAACCGCCTTGTAGGACTTGGCATCCCCCGCCCACGGGATTAAGCACCCTCCCGTGAAACGCCCCGCCACCCTCCTCGCACGCCTGATCGCGGCCTTGCTCCTGGTGCAAACCGTATTGGCGCCAGCGCTTTGCCTTGCCCATACCAGCAATGCGGGGATGGCGACGGTCATCTGTTCCCCGGATGGGGATCGCACCGTGCATCTGGGGCCAAACGGGGAAGAATTGCCCGCGCCCGAAGCCCATAGCGGCTTCTGCCTTGCCTGCCATGCCCTGCCGCAGGCTGATCTCCCCGCCGCGCCCCTGCTTTCTACCCCGGCGGAAACCGGTGCCGCGATCCTCTGGTTCGCCGCTGGCGATACCGGCTGGCGCCCGGCAGCACGCGCACCGCCTTACGACCCAACAGGTCCCCCAGCCTTCTCCTGAGGCCGCCCGAATGCGGGCGGCCAAGAGCCGTCCCGTTATTCGACCTCAGGAGATTTTTCGTGTTCCACACCCATCATGCGCGGCTTTTCGCCGCCGCGGCCGCCTTGGCGGCCAGCGCCTTTGCAGCACAGGCGCAAACCAGCCCCCCGGCCACGCCCAGCGCCACGCTGCCACCCACCATCGTCACCGCCGCCCCCATCGCGGGCAGCCTGACCCGGCCATCCGATGAACAAGCCGCCGAGGAAGCGCGCCGCACCCCCGGCAATGTCACCATTGTCCCGGCCAGCGATTTCCTCGAAAGGGCGGGGGCGACCAGCATTCGCGACATGCTGCTATACACCCCCGGCGTCTTTGCCGAGCCGAAATGGGGCGAGGATTCCAGGCTTTCCATTCGCGGTTCCGGCATCGCGCGCAATTTCCATTTGCGCGGCGTGCGGCTTTTCCAGGATGGGCTTTCCGTCAATCAGGCCGATGGCAGCGGGGATTTCCAGGAACTGGACCCGCTGACCTTCCAGCGGGTTGAGGTCCTGCGGGGCGCCAATGCCTTTGCGCTGGGGGCCAATACGCTCGGTGGGGCGTTGAATTTCATCACACCAACGGGCCGCACCGCGCCGGGTACCATCCTGCGCGGCGAAGGTGGCTCATATGGCTTTGCGCGTGGCCAGGTGGCGCATGGCTGGGCGCAGGGTGCGCATGATGCCTGGGCCAGCTTTAGCGGCATGACCCAGGAAGGCTATCGGGATCACAGCGCCGGGCGCGCCTATCGCCTGAATGGCAATACCGGCTGGCAATGGGCGGATAATGCGGAAACCCGCATTTTCATCGCCTATAACAATATCTGGCAGCAGATTCCGGGCGCGGTGACGCGCAGCCAGGCGCTGAACAATCCGCGCGCAGCCAATAGTGCCAATCTGGCAGCGAATGCCATGCGCAATCTGGAAAGCACGCGCCTGGGCACCATCACCGCTATCCGCCCGGAAGAAGGCATTCTGGTAGAAGCAGGCGCTGGGTTTGTCAGCCGCGAATTGGATCACCCGGTCGCCTTCGCGCCTGGATTCTATCAGTACATTGATCAGCGCACGTCGGATGTTTCCGCCTTTGGCCGTAGTACCTTTGATCGGCAACTCTTCGGGTACGAAAATCGCACCATTATCGGCGTGAATGCTGCCAAGGGCCGCACGCGGTCACTGCGCTTTTTCAATAATGATGGGCGCCCTACGATCATGTCAGCCAATTCCATAGATCGCGCCACCAACCTGGATGCCTATCTGGAAAACAGCCTGGAAGTACTTCCGGGATTCGCCTTCATCGCCGGCGCTTCCGCAGGCAGATCATGGCGTGAAAGTGATGATGGCTTCCTCTCCGATGGCGATGATTCCGGCAAAGGCGATTGGGGCTGGGTCAATCCGCGCTTTGGCGTGTTGTGGCAGGCAGCGGAGGGGGCGCAGGTTTTCGGCAATCTTTCCTGGACCACGGAACCGCCCACGCTTTCCGATCTGATCCCGCAAGCAAAGGATGTGCAGGGCTTTTCCAAGTTGGATGCGCAGCGCAGTGCCACGCTTGAAATCGGCACGCGGGGCCGCCGTGGCGATATCGCCTGGGAAGTCGCAGCCTATCATTCCCGACTGCGTGATGAAATCCAGTGCCAGACTGTGGGCTTCAGCCAATGCGTTGCACTCAATCTGGATCGTTCCATGCACCAGGGCATCGAAGCCGGGGCTGATTGGGTATTCCTGCGCGATATCGGCACCAAGGGAGATGGGCTGAGCTTCCGCCCCGCCTATACCTTCAGCGATTTCCGCTTTGATGGTGATGCCACCTTCAAGGATAATGAACTCCCCGGCGTGCCGCGGCATTTGTTCCGGGCAGAGATGCGCTACCGCCACCCCTCTGGCGCCTGGTTCGGGCCGACCACGGATTGGGTACCGCAAGCCTATTACGTGGACAATGCCAATACGCAAAAGACCGATAGCTATGTGCTGTTTGGGTTGCGCGCCGGTTGGGATTTCGAAAACGGGCTTTCAGCCTTTCTGGAAGCGCGCAACCTGGCTGATACGCGCTACATCGCCTCGGCCTCTGTTGCGGCGACAGCTACGCCGAATTCCGCGCTTTACGAACCCGGCACGGGGCGCAGCATTTTTGCCGGCCTGCAATATCGTTTCTGAAGGAAAGCAACGCATCATGAAGAAGCTTCTTGTTCTTGCCGCGCTGCTTTGCGCCACCCCGGCGGCAGCGCATGTCACCATTGACCCGCCTCAAGCGCAGGCCAATGGCTATTTGCGCGCGGCGTTTCGTGTGCCGCATGGCTGCGGCCAGCAGGCTACCATCCGCGTGACCGTCACGCTGCCGGAAGGCACCACCGTCGCGCGGCCCATGCCGAAGGCCGGCTGGCGCATTTCCATCACCCGCCAACCTCTTGCAACCCCGGTTTCCGATGGCCATGGCGGCATGATCACCCACGCAATCACGCAGATTGTCTGGGAAGGCGGCCCGCTGCCCAATGAACATTATGATGAGTTTGTCATCGCCATGCGCACGCCGAACCGTCCGGATGAAACCATCTGGATTCCGACCGTGCAGCATTGCGATGGCGGCGGCATCGCCGCTTGGGTAGAAATCCCCGAAGCCGGGCGGCGGAGCACCGATTACCGCTTCCCCGCGCCCTCACTCCGCCTGACCCCACCCCGCACTGCCGGAGGCCACTGAGAATGCACCCCATGCTGAAAACCCTGCCGCTTGCCGCCCTGCTGCTGGCGGCACCCCCCTTGGCGCGCGCCTGCGATATGGAAGCGATCAATGCCGAAATGACCACGATTTGCCTGGGCGCGCTCAACCCCACCCGCGCCGCGGCTGAAGCGATCATGGCGCAACTGCCTCCGGCGGAAAAAACCGCCCTGGGAGCTGCACTCGCCCGTGCCGGCGATGCCTGCGAAACTGGGGACCCCGCCCAGGGCACCCGCGAAGCCGCCGGCATCATGCGCCTGATCGGCCATATCGAAGCACGGCTGAGCTTGGCCCCGCCCGCCATCACGCTGCAAAGGCTGGGCGGCATTGCCCCCGCGCCGCGTGGCTGAACCCATTGGAAAGAAGGAAAACCTCATGTCCTATTTGAACCGTCGTGCCCTCGGCGCCCTGATCCTTGCCTTACCGGCCTCCGCCGCGCTGGCGCATCATGATGTCACCAAGGGCGACCTTGTGATCGGCCATCCCTGGACCCGCGCCGCCGGGGCCAATGCCAATGGCGCGGGCTTCCTGACGCTGCGCAATACCGGCGCGGCGCCTGATCGGCTGGTCTCCGCCGCCAGCCCTGCCGCCCGCGTCGTGGAACTCCATACCCATGTGCGGGAAGGCGATGTGATGCGCATGCGCCCGGTGGCCGATATCCCGATCCCGCCGGGCCAGACCGTCCATCTCCGCCCCGGCGGGCTGCATATCATGCTGATTGGCCTGACCGAGCCGCTGCGCCAGGGGGCCAGCGTGCCGCTGACCCTCAGGTTCGAAAGGGCCGGGGAGGTCCAGGTGAGCCTCAGCGTTGAAGCCGCCGGGGCGCGCGGCCACGCCCACTGATCGGGCCGCCTTCAGACAGGCTTAACTTGCCTTTGGCCCCCTTTCGGGCCAAAGAGCCCTCCGATCCTTCACTCCTGATTCTGCATGGAGGGCCTCGCATGGCCTCGTCCTTCGACCGTATCGCCGATATCATCGCTGAAAACAGCGAAGTCCCGCGGGATAAGATCCTGCCCGATAGCCATGTGATCAATGATCTTGGCATTGATAGCCTGGACTTCCTGGATATCGTCTTCGCCATAGACAAGGCCTTCGGCATCAAGGTGCCGGTGGAAGCCTGGACGCAGGAAGTGAATGCGGGCAATGCGCCGGCAGAAAAATACTTCGTCATGAAGAACCTGGCCGAACGTGTGGATGAGCTGGTTGCGGCCAAGGCCGGCTGAACCAAGTCCCACGCCGCGCGCCACCGAAACCACGGATCCCTGACGCGATGCGCCTGGAATATTTCCAGATGATAGATCGGGTGGCAGCGCGTGAAGCCGATGCCATCATTGTGGAAAGCCGTATCCCGGACGCTTCCCCGGTGTTTGAAGGGCATTTCCCTGGCCATCCGCTGATGCCGGGCGTGCTGTTGGTGGAAACCATGGCGCAGGCTTCCGGCTGGCTGCTGCTGGATCTGATGGGCTTTGCGCGCATGCCGTTTCTGATGGCGGTGAAGGAAGCGAAGTTCCGCAGCTTCATCGGCCCCGGCACCCAGGTGCGCGTGCATGCCAAGCGCCTGCATGATGGATCAGGCTTTGCCGTGACCGAGGCGCGGATTGAAGCCGATGGCAAGCGCATCACCGATGCGGAACTGACCTTCCGCATCATGGATTACCCCGCGCCGGAATTGGCGGAAGCCATGCGCGGGCGGGGCCGGGAATTGGGGCTGCTATGACAAGGCGCGATGTCGTCATTACCGGGATTGGTTTGGTATCCTCCCTGGGTGAGGGGCCTGAGGCGCATTGGGAAGCACTGACCAAGGGCGCCAAGCCTGTGGTGGATGCAGCAAGCTTCGCGCCCTTTCCGGTGCATCCACTGCCCGCGCTCAGCCTTGATGCGCAAATCCCGAAAAAGGGTGATCAGCGCCAGATGGAACCCTGGCAGCGGCTTGGCACCTATGCGGCTGGGCTTGCGATTGACCATGCCGGGGCGCGCGGCCTGATTTCCGATATGCATCTGGTGGTGGCCGCCGGCGGTGGCGA
>JADCEV010000107.1 GCA_020249865.1 Roseomonas sp.
ATGCAATCATGAAGGATTTATCGGCTAGGTCATCGTGTCGATTGCTTGGTAGGCAGACAGCTTTTAGGCGCCTTGACCACCAAAACGATATGTTAGCCTTTCGCGAACCGTCGCCATGTTGTCGCGTTCCTCGCATTCTTTCCTGCCACAAGGGGTAACGCGTGCTACCCAGCGATGCGTCATGTCTCACGCGGCGGGGACCGCTGGTTGGATCGCGAATGTATGACCTGAATCCGTTCGCTTTGACGGCCTATTCAATGATGGCTTAGGCCCCACAAAGGCTGGTGTTGCTGCGGCGCCCTGCCAAGTCAGTGCTTAGCCCCTGCTGGATTGATCGGTAATCATGATCACCCGTATCGCTGTAGCGCGACTGCATGTCGTCACACTACTTAACTCAAAAAGCCTCGCCAAACAGCGGATCGGAGCCGTTTATGCCGGTAGCCAAGCTGCAAATTCACCAGCCAGCCATTCGGCCTGGGCTGGCGTAAGTTCTGACAAATGGCGGTTAGGCAACGCCTTGTTGCGATGCGTGTAGGCCAAGCGGGTGGCCCAGAGGCGTGCCGGCCAGTTGGGGCAGTCTATGCCAAGATCGGCCTTGATGGCTTCTATCGCTCGGTCCGTGCTGAAGGCGCAATCATGATAATGCAGGTCCAGTCGTCGCGGTAGCCCATTCCAGACCGCCAGTTCCGCCAAATATAGCCTGACGCGGGCCACTGCATCCTCAAGGGTGACGAACTCGGAAAAGGGCTGCTTGCCTCGCCTGCGCGCCAGCCGCCCGGCATCCAGCAAAGACAGGCATATATCGCGCGGATCGCGGTGGTTAACATGAACGGATACTAGGCCCCGCGCCGCCAGCGCGCGGTACTCCGCCACCCAGTCGGGTCCTGGGCAAGCATGAGTCTTAACCAGGCAAATGCGCCCTTCCGCCAAAGCAGCCAGGGACCGCAGCACTTCCGGCACCAGTTCTTGCGCGAAGTTCACCTCATGATCGCCGGGCAGGAGCGTAGCCGGCAACTTACGCTGACGGTGTCCACCAAGCCACGCTACCGCCCTCGCTAGTTCGAATGCCAGAGTGCTGCCAGATTTAGGGATGCCGTAGCTGAAGACTAGCACAGCTTACCCCTTCAGTTGCCCGTGAGCGGAAAGCAGGATTGGCGGGACGTGTCGTTACTGTTCAGGGGCAGCGGTTGAGACTTGGCCTTTGCGGCCTCGTTATGCATACCAAAGGCCTCGCCTGCGCCGTCATGGATCTGACGCCGCCGTTCGGCGAGGAGATCGACTTCAAGTGACATGCCTCGTTTTTGGCGCGCGGCGCGCCTTGGGGCAAGGGGTATGAATAAGAAACCCCGGGGCATCGCTGCCCCGGGGCTGATAGTCTGTCAGTCGTGACGCGGGGATTACTCTTCCCCGGTCATCTCCCGGCGGCGGCGGATGGCCGCGCCCAGGATATCGCCGAGCGAGGCACCGGAATCGGCCGAGCCATATTCGCGCATGGCTTCGCGTTCCTCTTCCACTTCCTTGCCCTTGATGGTCAGCGTCAGGCGGCGCGCGGCGCGGTCCACGGCGGTGACCTTCGCATCGACCTTTTCGCCAATGGCGAATTTGTCGGGGCGCTGATCGCCACGGTCGCGGGCCAATTCGGCGCGGCGGATGAAGCCAGTCAGCACATCATCCACCTTCACTTCAATGCCGTTCTGCTCGACCTTGGTGACGATGCAGGTGACAACATCACCCTTGCGCACGCGGTCCAGCACTTCGGCGGCCGGGTCGGCCTGAAGCTGCTTGATGCCAAGTGAGATGCGTTCCTTTTCCACATCCACATCCAGCACCTTCGCCTTGACCATCTGGCCCTTGCTGTAGTGCTGCATCGCCGCTTCGCCGGCTTCGTCCCAGGAAATGTCGGACATATGCACCATGCCGTCGATTTCCGCGCCAACGCCGATGAACAGGCCGAATTCGGTGATGTTGCGAATTTCGCCTTCGATGGTGGAACCCACCGGATGCGCTTCTACGAACAGCTCCCACGGATTGCCCTGCGCCTGCTTGAGACCCAAGGAGATGCGGCGCTTCGGTTCATCCACATCCAGGATGATCACATCCACTTGCTCAGAAGTGGAAACGATCTTACCGGGATGCGCATTCTTCTTGGTCCAGGACATTTCGGACACATGGACCAGACCTTCAACACCGGCTTCAAGCTCCACAAAGGCGCCGTAATCGGTGATGTTGGTGACACGGCCAGAGAATTTCGCACCGACCGGATACTTGAGCGCCACGCCATCCCACGGATCGGACATGAGCTGCTTCATGCCAAGGCTGATGCGCTGCGTATCCTGATTGAAGCGGATCACCTGCACCTTCACCGGCATGCCGATGGTGAGTGCTTCTGACGGGTGGTTGATGCGCCGCCAGGCGATATCGGTGACATGCAGCAGGCCATCCACGCCGCCCAAATCCACGAAGGCGCCGTAATCGGTGATGTTCTTCACGACACCATCCAGGATCATGCCTTCCTTGAGGCCCTGGATCAGTTCGCTCCGCTGTTCGGCGCGGGTTTCTTCCAGCACGGCGCGGCGGGAGACAACGATATTGCCCCGCGCGCGATCCATTTTCAGGATCTGGAAGGGCTGCGCATTGCCCATCAGCGGCATCACATCACGCACCGGGCGGATATCCACCTGAGAGCCAGGCAGGAAGGCAACCGCCCCGCCGAGGTCAACGGTGAAGCCACCCTTCACACGGCCGAAGATCACGCCATTCACGCGCACGCCGGCCTGGTGGGATTTTTCGAGCGTCGTCCAGGCTTCCTCGCGCCGCGCCTTTTCGCGCGACAGCACGATGGAACCATCGCGGTCTTCATAACGCTCAACGAAAAGCTCATAGACATCGCCGGGCTTCACTTCGGGCTTCTGGCCCGGGGCGGCGAATTCCTTGAGCGGCACGCGGCCTTCGCTTTTCAGGCCGACATCAACAACGGCGAAATCGCCGTCAACGCGAATAACGCGACCGGTCACGACCGAGCCGGCAAAACCCGTATCCGGGCCAAGCGTGGCATCGAGAAGTGCGGCAAAATCCTCCACGCCAGCATTGGCGAGGTTGGTGGCAGTAGCCATGCAGTTTATGTGTCCTGTAGTGGCCGAACAGGCGGCCATTGGGTCTGCGCCCTTCCGCCCGCAGGGGAAGCACGGCTTGGCCCCGGCGCGCTGCGCTGGCTGGCCCAGACGGGGTGGGTGGAATAACGGACCATCCTTTGCCGGCCCAAAACGGGCAACGCCGGAGCTTTCACCACAACGCGTTGAGGTTGCTTAGGCCCTGACAGCTTGGCGCGTCAAGCGGAATCAAGCTTTTTCCTGATGAAAGCCAAAGCCGCGTGGAAGGTTTCATCGGCATTCAGCGCGGTTGTGTCTATCTCAAAAGCATCCGGGGCGCGCCTGGTGGGGGCCACAGGGCGATTGGCGTCTTGCGCGTCGCGGTCGCGGATTTCGGCTTCCACCTGGGCGGGGTCTGCGGCGACACCGCGGGCTGTCAGTTCCAGAAAGCGCCGGCGGGCGCGCTCAGCCACACTCGCGGTGATGAACAGCTTCACACGCGCCTCAGGGAACACCACCGTGCCGATATCCCGGCCATCCAGCACGGCCCCTTGCGCGGCGCCGAAGCGGCGTTGGAAATCGAGCAAGGCAGCGCGTACGGCGGGAATGGCGGCGACCTTGCTGGCCGCCATATCGGCCATGGAGCCGCGCAAATCGCCGCGCGCGAGGTCTTCGGGCGTCAGGGCTCGGGCTTCGGCTTCGGCGATGCGGGCATCCTGGGGGTCTACGCCGCGATCCAAAACGCGCCGGCCGACTGCGCGATAGAGCAGGCCGGTGTCGAGGTAAGGCAGGCCAAGCTCGGCAGCCAGGCGCCGGGCAAGCGTGCCCTTGCCCGCAGCCGCGGGGCCATCGACTGCAATCACGGTGCCGTGGGCACCGGCAATCACCGTGCCGGCGGGCGACTTCATGCGGCGCGGATCGCGTCCGACCCGGCTAGGCGGTTCATGAGCGCGGCGAAACCGGGGAAGGAGGTGTCAATGAAGCTCGCATCATCCACCGTGACGGGGTTTTGCGTTGCAAGGCCCATGACCAGGGCGGCCATGGCGATGCGGTGATCCATATGGGTAGTGACCAAGCCACCGCCGGCAGGTGGCGCGCCCGTGCCGTGGACCAGCAGATCGTCGCCTTCAATTGTCACCTTGGCGCCATTGGCTTCCAGCAGCGCGGCGGTAGCGGCGAGGCGATCGCTTTCCTTGACGCGCAATTCTGCAAGCCCGCGCATGCGGGTGGTGCCCTGCGCGAAGGAAGCCGCCACGGCCAGGATTGGATATTCGTCAATCATGGAAGGGGCACGGCCCGGCGGCACATCCACGGCCTTGAGCGCGGTATATTCGCCGATGATATCGCCCACCGCCTCACCGCCCTCGATCCGGGCGTTTTCGATCTTGAGCGCGGCGCCCATTTCACGGAGCGTGGTGAAAAGCCCGGTGCGCAAGGGATTGAGCCCGATTTGCGTCAGGCTGATGCGTGACCCCGGCACCAAAAGTGCCGCCACCAGCGGGAAGGAGGCTGAGGAAGGATCGCCCGGCACGCTGATGGGCGCGGCCTTCAATTCCGGCTGACCCTCCAGCCGCACCACGCGACCTTCTTCCGTGTCTTCCACCGCCACCATGGCGCCGAAGTGGCGCAGCATGTTTTCCGTGTGATCGCGCGTCGGTTCCGGTTCCACCACCCGCGTGGTGCCAGGCGCACAAAGCCCGGCCAGCAGGCAGGCGCTTTTCACCTGGGCCGAGGCCACGGGCAGGCGGTAATCCAAAGGCAGCGGGTCCGCCGCACCAAGCACCGCGAGTGGCAGGCGCCCGCCCTCACGCGTCCAGAATTGCGCCCCCGTTGCCGAAAGCGGGTCGGTCACGCGCTTCATGGGCCGGCGGCGGAGTGAGGCATCGCCGGTCATCACGGCAAAGAGGGGATGGCCGGACAGCAGGCCGAGCAGCAGCCGCGCCGCCGTGCCGGAATTGCCCATATCCAGCACATCGGCGGGCTCGGTCAGGCCGCCCACACCGCGGCCGGAGACGCGCCATTGGCCGGGACCGAGCTTTTCCACCTCGGCACCCAGCGCCCGCATGGCGGCGGCGGTGCGCAGCACATCCTCCCCTTCCAAAAGCCCAGCGATATCGGTGGTGCCGACGGCGAGCGCGCCGAACATCAGGGCGCGGTGGCTGATGGATTTGTCGCCGGCCACCCCGGCCTTGCCCGAAAGCGGGGCCGAGGGTTTGCTGGCGCGGAAGGGGCGGGGCGGGGCAGAGGACATATGGGCGGTTTGACATGGCAGGGCAGGGCGTGGCAATGCGCGCCTCCCTGATTTTTACGGGATCATTCTGGGCATGCCAGGGTGGTTTATTTGCAAAACCGCGCCCAGCGGAAATCAAGAGGCGTTTGCATGGCGAAGCCAGAACTCGGCCTGAAGCGGACTTGCGTTGCTTGCGGCGCGAAATTTTATGATTTGTTGCGCACCCCGGCGGTCTGCCCGAAATGCGCCACGGAACAGCCGGCGGAACAGCCGCGCCTGCGCCGCAATGGTGCGACCCCGCTGGATGAGCGGCTGAAGAAGGCGCCCGGAACGCCGGAGGCCGAGACCGATGATATCGAAGTGGAAGATATCGAAGGCGATGAGGCGATCGAAGACGCGGAAGAGCTGGAAGATGACGCCGAGGATATCGGCGAGGATATCGAAGTCGGCACTGATCGCGACGAAGAGCAGTGATTTGGTCGGGGCGGTTTAGCCGCCCCGCTTGTCGCGTTGGTGCGCGCGCCAATCGCCTGAGGCGATGACCGGCGCGGCGCCCAAGCTTTCCGGTGCCGTGACATAGGCCCAGGCGCGGCGCCGCCGCCCGGCCTGATCCGTCACTGTCAGGATCGTGCGGCGATACATGCCGGAAGGGCTGCCATCTGGCGCGGCATCTTCGATTTGATCCAGAATGGGCAAGGCAGTTGCGATATCCTGGAAGGTCAGGATTTCGCCCCTGACGGTTGTGGCTGCGCCGAGCGTGAGGGCGGGATAATCGCCAAGGTCAAATAGCGTGCCGGTGGCAAGCGCTGGCGTAATGGCGGCGATGCCGGCCTTGGCGGCAGGGCCGTGCCAGAAGCCGCCCTGCATGAGCGTGCCATAGACAAAGACATGGGGCAGGTGATGGCAGCCTTCTTCGCCACGCGCGGCAGCTTCCAGCGGGTCTGGGTGCAGGCCATGGGTGGCGAAGCCGCGGCGAACGGCGTTCAGATAGGCGGCGGGGGGTGCGACAAACCCCTGTTGGCGTTCCGGCACGACTTGGTAGGCGATGGCTTCCAAAGCCTCGCCATCGGGCAGGATGATATGGCGTGCGCGGCGTTGATAGGCGTGGGGCGTGCCTTCCTTTTGGTCAAGCGCTTGCCAGCCGGAATCAGAGACTTCCAGTACGACGCCTTCAATGAAACCGCCGAGACGCGATTGGAAATTCAGCACGCCGCCGCCGCGGCCGCGGCCGAAGAAATCGAAAGCGAGTCGCGCATCGGGCAGGAGGCCAGGGCCGATTGGGCGGATGCCTGCCGGGTCATGGCTGTTCCGCGCGCACCAATCGCGCCAATCAAGCGCGTCAGTATTGGAGCCATAGGCGAAGCTGTAGCGCGGGATCATTTCAGACTAGCCGAGTGCCAGCACCAGCAGCATGAGGCTACCCAGCGCAATGCGATAATAGCCAAAGGGCGTGAAGCCAATACGCCCGATCAAAGCCAGCACGGCGCGCACCGTGATGAAGGCAACGATGAAGGCCGCGATGAAGCCAACCGCGATTTGGCCGAAAGCACTCGGGTCAATCTCAGCGCGGACTTTCCACAGGCTGTAGAAGCTGGCGGCAAACATGGTCGGGATGGCGAGCATGAAGGAAAACTCGGCTGCGGTGCGGCGTTCCACGCCGATCAGCAATGCCGTGATGATGGTCGCGCCCGAACGCGATGTGCCCGGGATCATCGCGAGCGCCTGACCGAGCCCGACCAGCACGGCGGCCAGCGGGCCGATTTCCGGCACACTATGAATGCTCGGCGCCGGGCGCAGCTTTTCGATGGCGATAATGGCAATGCCACCCACAATAAGCGCGATGGAGACAACCCAAGGATTGAACAGCAGCGTTGTGATGGTCTTGTGGAACAGGAAGCCAATGATTGCCGCCGGCAGGAAGGCGAGCATGAGGTTGATGACGTAGTAGCGTTCCCGCCCGGGCCGCCACATGCCGCGCAATAGGTCCATGATCAGGGCGCGATAAATCCAACAGACCGCAAGAATGGCGCCAAGCTGGATGGAGATTTCAAAAACCTTGCCGGGCGGGCCCTGAAATCCGATCAATTCGCCAAGCAGGATCAAATGCCCGGTCGAGGAAATGGGCAGGAATTCAGTGAAACCTTCGACAATGCCCATCAATAGGGCAGAGAAAAGGGCGCTCAGGTCCATGCGCGTGATCCATGCGTGGCGCGGGCGGGCTGCCCGATTCGCGGTGGACCATTTTCAAGCCAAGTGGAACACTTGGCGACTCGGAAAATGCGACCAGACGCGCAGGGATGCTTGCGCCGGGGATGGGCTTATGCCCACGCCCCGGCGCGTTGAAATTCAGTAACGGTATTGTTCGGCCTTGAAGGGGCCTTGCGCATCCACACCGATATAGCCGGCCTGCTGCGCGGTAAGCTGCGTGAGTGTCGCACCCACCTTCGCCAAATGCAGCGCCGCCACCTTCTCATCCAAATGCTTCGGCAGGGTATAGACCTTGCGTTCATACTTGGCGGTATTGGTCCAAAGCTCGATCTGCGCGAGCGTCTGGTTGGTGAAGGACGCCGACATCACGAAGGAAGGATGGCCCGTGGCATTGCCAAGGTTCACAAGGCGGCCTTCGGACAGCAGGATGATGCGTTTCTGGTCGGGGAATTCGATTTCATCCACCTGCGGCTTCACATTGTCCCACTTCATGTTGCGCAGGCCGGCCACCTGAATTTCGGAATCGAAGTGCCCGATATTGCAGACAATGGCGCGGTGCTTCATGGCGCGCATGTGATCAACCGTGATCACATCCACATTGCCTGTCGCGGTCACGAAGATATCGGCCACCGGCGCGGCCTGTTCCATGGTGACGACCTGGTAGCCTTCCATGGCGGCTTGCAGGGCGCAGATCGGGTCAACCTCGCTCACCATCACGCGGCAGCCGGCATTGCGCAGCGACGCGGCAGAACCCTTGCCCACATCGCCAAAGCCGCACACCATCGCGACCTTGCCGGCCATCATAACATCGGTGCCGCGACGGATCGCATCCACCAAGGATTCACGGCAGCCATAGAGATTGTCGAATTTCGACTTGGTCACGCTGTCATTCACATTGATCGCCGGGAAAAGCAGGCGCCCTTCCTTGGCCATGACGTAAAGCCGATGCACGCCCGTGGTGGTTTCTTCCGAAACACCCTTGATGGAGGCCGCGAGCTTCGCGAACCAGCCAGGCTTGGTCTTCAGGCAGTTCTTGATCAGGGCGAAGAAGACTTCTTCTTCCTCATTGGTCGCCTTGTCCAGAAACGCGGTGTCGCCCTGTTCGGCACGCAGCCCGTAATGCACCAGCAGCGTCATGTCGCCGCCATCATCGAGCAGCACATTGGGTTCGCCGCCATCGGCCCATTCCAGCGTGCGCTGCACATATTCCCAATATTCCGGGAGTGTTTCGCCCTTCACGGCGAAGACCGGCGTGCCGGTCGCGGCGATGGCGGCAGCGGCATGATCCTGCGTCGAGAAGATATTGCAGGAAGACCAGCGCACATCGGCGCCAAGGTGCTTCAGCGTTTCGATCAGCACCGCGGTCTGAATGGTCATGTGCAGGCAGCCCGCGATGCGCGCACCCTTCAGCGGCTGGGAAGCGCCATATTCGGCGCGCACCGCCATCAGGCCGGGCATTTCATCCTCGGCCATGGCAATTTCCTTCCGCCCCCAGGCGGCGAGGGAAAGGTCCTTAATCACGTAGTCTTGGGCGGCCATGGCGGGATCTCCTTGAATCTGGCGCGGCGGGTAACACGGGGCGGGGCAGAGGGCTAGAGGGAAAGAAGAATATAAAGATACCTTTATGTCTTTTTCGGGCTGGCCCGTTTTGGTGAGCGGGTTAAGCTCCCCCCTCAAACCCCAGGGAGGCGCTTATGGCCGAACAAAGCTTAGGCATTCTTGAACAGCGGCGGATCGAAGCCGCCTTCGCCAAGGGCATTTATGAGGAAATGAAGGCCCAAATCGGAGAGGAAAAGGCGAAATCCATCCTGTCCGCCGCCATCATCAAGCTCGCCAAGGAAACGGCGGCCGAGATGGCCAAGCAGGGGCCGGAGGGGAAGCCATCGCTTGAACATTTCATCTCCCTCCAACCGCTTTGGACAAAGGGGGATGCGCTGCAAATTGAGACGATCCGCAAGGACGCCAAGCATTATGATTTCAACGTGACGCGCTGCCGCTATGCGGAGATGTATCGCGCCATGGGCCTGGCGGAGCTTGGCGCCATCCTGTCCTGCAATCGCGATGGGGCGTTTTGTGAGGGCTATGATCCGAAGCTGAAGCTGGAACGCACGCAAACCATCATGGGCGGCGCCAGCCACTGCAATTTCCGTTATCGCTACGAGGATTAGCGCGCATGTCCGGCTACGCCGCCACGAATGGTGCGGCTTATGAACGCAGCATGGGCCGATGGTCCCGCAAGCTGGCGGATGCCATGCTGGATGCGCTGGCGCTGCCGCGTAGCATTGCGGTGCTGGATGCGGGTTGTGGCACCGGGGCGCTGGCGGATGCTTTGGCAACCCGCGACCCATCTGCGCGCATCACCGGCATTGATATCAGCCCGGCCTTTTTGGAAGCGGCCAAGGCGCGCGTGCCGGCAGGTGATTTTCGCCGAGGTGATTTATGCGCGCTTGATCTGCCCGATGGGGTTTTTGATGCGGCACTTTCCCTGCTGGTGCTGCAATTCGTCCCTGATCGCGCCAAGGCCGTGGCCGAGATGCTGCGGGTGACCAAGCCAGGCGGCATAGTGGCGGCAGCGATGTGGGATTTCACGGGAGGTTTTTCGTTTCTGCGCGCCTTCGCCGATAGTGTCGCCATCACGGAACCGGAAGGCGAGGCGTTTCGCGCGCGCTATTGGGCAGACCCGGTCGGCGCGCCTGGGCGCATGGCAGCCCTTTTTGACGCAGCCGGGATCGCGCAAGTGACGGAAAGCGATATCGCCATTCGCCAGGATTTCGCGGATTTCGAGGATTGGTGGGACCCCTGGGCTGCAGGCGGGCAAGGCATTGCCGGGGCCTTCATCGCTGCATTGCCGCCCGAACGCATACCGCCGATCAAGGAAATCGCGCGCCGCGCCTATCTGGCGGGCGGCGCTGATGGGCCGCGTTCCTTTGTGGCGGTGGCGCGGCTGGCAGTGGGGCGGAAGCCTATTCGCCCTTGATGCCGGTTGTGCGCGCCAATTCTGTGTAATGCGCGACTTCAGCGCGCACAAAATCTTCCATCTGTTGCGGCGTTGATGGCGCCGGGGTGGCGCCCGCCGTCTGCAGCCGTTGCGCCAATTCCGGCCGCGCGAGTGCGTGATGGAAAGCAGCGGCTATGCGCGCGCGGCGATCAGCCGGCAGCCCAGCCGGGCCTGCCAGCGCGTGCCAATCCAGCGTGCGATAGCCTGGCAGTGATAGCGCTTCCGCCACGGTGGGCAGGTTCGGGAACTCGGCCGAGCGCTCCGCGCCGCTAACCGCAAGGCCGCGCACCGTGCCCACCTGCACCATGGGCATGACGGAAGCGAAAGTGGCGAAGCTGAAGGCGACATCCCCGGTGGCGAGCGCCTGGCTGGCGGGGCCTCCGCCACGATAGGGCACATGCACGAAACTCACACCCAGTCTTTTGCCGAAATCCGTCACGCCAAATTCCTGCCAGCCGCCGGGGCCAGAGGTAGAGTAGGTGAGCCCCCCAGGTGTGGCGCGGGCCAGTGCCACCAGATCCTGCAAGCTTTGCACGGGTGATTTCGCCGGTACCGCGACCAAGGCGGGCATATGGATCACCAGCGTGATCGGCGCGATATCGCGCATGGGATCAAAGGGCAGGTTGCGTTGCAGCGCCGCCATGCCGGCATGGGCGCTGACAATAATAGCCAGCGTATAGCCATCGGGTGCGGCGCGCACCAATTCCTGTGTCGCGATCATGCCACTGGCGCCGGGGCGATTTTCAATCACCAAGGGCTGGCCGAGATGTTCCGAAATGCTCTGCTGCAGTATGCGCGCCACCACATCCGTGGCGCCGCCTGGCGCAAAACCCAATAGCAGGCGCACCGGGCGGGTGGGGTAGGCCGTGGATTGCGCCGTGCTTTGCGCCAAAGCCATGGGCGCAAGCCAAGCAAGCGCGATCAGTGCAAATGCCGCGTACCGGGCGATGCGGAAAGCCCGAATTGCGAATGCTTGGACCATGCTGCGCTTCCCCCCTCTGCCGCCGTCCAATCATGACAGGCAGGATTTTGTGAAAGCTAGCCACGCCTTCCCTATTCAGGCAACCGAAATGGGTGAAGACTGACCTTCCGAGTGAGGGAGGAAGGCGGCGCCATGGAAATGGAACGCATTGGTTTTCTGGGGCTGGGTGCCATGGGCGGCCCGATTGCAACGCGCATGGCGGATTGGGCGCAGCGCAACCCGGGCAAGCGCATGCTGGTCTTTGATCCACGCGCTGAAGCCATGCAGCGCGCAACCGAAGCGGGGGCGGAGGCGATGGGCTCGGTCGCCGCGGTGGCGCAGCAATGCGGCGTAGTCTTCGCCTGTCTGCCGAGTGCCGAGATATCTGAGCGTTTGGCCTTGGGCGCCGATGGCATTGCCGGCGCGCCAGGCGCGGTGCGCACCTATATCGAAATGTCCACCATTGGCAGCGCGGCGATGCAGCGCATTGCGACGGGGCTTTCTGCAAAAGGCATTGCGCTGATTGATTGTCCGATCAGCGGCGGCGTGCATGGCGCGGAGTCCGGCGCGCTTGCCGTGATTGCTTCCGGCGCGCCGGAGGCGTTGCAGGAGGTAATGCCGCTATTGCAGGTGGTCGGACGCACAGTCTTCACCATCGGCGATAAGCCGGGCCTCAGCCAAACCATGAAGCTTGCGAATAATCTGCTTTCGCTCGCAGGCATGGTGCTGACATCTGAGGCATTTGCGCTCGGCGCCAAGGCTGGCATCGATACGGCGCTGATGTGCGATGTGATCAATGCCAGCACCGGGCGGAATAGCTCCACGGTGACCAAATTTCCGCGCGCCGTTTTGACGGGCAAGTTTTCCGGCGGCGCGAGTAATGCCATCGTCTCCAAGGATTTGTCCCTGGCGGTGGCGGAGTTTTCGGCCTTCGGGCTTTCCGCGCCCATGGCGGCGCTGGCGCGCGAAATGCTGAATATTGCGAAGAATCGTTTTGGACCAGACGCGGATATGACTTCGGTCGCACAGCTTTATGAGGAATGGGCGGGGGTGAAGATGCAATCGCCCAACCTGGTCAAAAGCGCGGGTTAGGCTTCGCTTAGATGGATAAGGCAAAAGCCGGGCTTGGCTTTTTTGAACGCTATCTGAGCCTTTGGGTTGCCTTGTGCATTATCGTGGGCATTGGGCTTGGTGCTGTGATGCCGACACCGTTTCGCTTGTTGGGGGAGGCCAATCTCGCCAAGGTCAATCTGCCGGTTGCGCTGCTGATCTGGCTGATGATCATCCCCATGCTGCTGCGGGTAGATTTCGGCGCGATCGCGGAAGTGGGCCGGCATTGGCGCGGGATTTTGGTGACAGTTGGCGTGAATTGGCTGGTGAAGCCCTTCAGCATGGCGCTGCTTGGCTGGTTTTTCATCGGCTGGCTTTTTCGGCCCTTGCTGCCGGAAGCGCAGATTGAAAGCTATATCGCGGGCTTGATTTTGCTGGCCGCGGCGCCCTGCACGGCGATGGTCTTTGTCTGGTCCAATCTTTCGGATGGCGAGCCGAATTTCACGCTGAGCCAGGTGGCGCTGAATGACGCCATCATGATCATCGCCTTTGCGCCGCTGGTTGGCTTTTTGCTGGGGCTTTCCGCCATCATCGTGCCTTGGGATACGCTGTTTCTTTCAGTGCTGCTCTATATCTTGCTGCCGGTGATCCTGGCGCAGCTTTGGCGTCGGCGCTTACTGGCGCGGGGTGGGGAGGCAGCGCTGGCGCAAGTGTTGCGGCGGTTGGGGCCGGTTTCGCTTTCGGCGCTATTACTGACGCTGGTGCTGCTGTTTGGCTTTCAAGGGCCGCAAATCATTGCGCAGCCCTTGGTGATTGCGCTGCTGGCGGTGCCAATCATCATTCAGGTCTATTTCAATGCGGGGCTGGCTTATTGGCTGAACCGGCAATGCGGGTCGGCGCATGCGGTGGCGGGGCCATCGGCGTTGATTGGCGCGAGTAATTTCTTCGAATTGGCCGTGGCGGCGGCAATCAGCCTTTTCGGTTTTGATTCTGGTGCGGCCTTGGCCACAGTGGTGGGCGTGCTGGTGGAAGTGCCGGTCATGCTTTCCGTCGTGGCCATCGTGATGCGAAGCAAGGCCTGGTATCAACGGGCATAAGATCAACTGGGGAAACGTTATGAGACTCAAGGACAAGGTTGCGATCATCACCGGCGGCGCGCATGGCATGGGCGAAGCCGAGGCGCGGCTCTTCGCCAAGGAAGGCGCGGTGGTGATCATCGCTGATCGCCGTGCGGATCTGGGTGAGGCGCTGGCGGCCGATATCACCGCAAGCCAGGGCCGTGCGAGTTTCGTCACCACGGATGTGGCGCAGGAAGCGGATTGGAAGCGACTGATCGAAAGGACGCTGTCCGATTACGGGCGCATTGATGTGCTGGTGAATAATGCCGGCATCAGCGGCAGCGCGGTTGGCGATATGCTGTCACTGGAAGGTTGGAATCAGCTTATGTCCATTAATGCGACAGGCGTGTTTCTGGGCACGACCTTGGTGGGGCAGGTGATGGCGGGGCAGGGCAAGGGCTCGATCGTCAATATCTCCTCCATCATGGGGTTTGTCAGCAGTGCGGAAGGGCATCCGGGCTATTCCGCTTCCAAAGGTGCGGTGCGGTTGCTCACGAAAAACGCTGCCGTGCGCTGGGGACCGCAGGGAGTGCGCGTGAATTCCGTGCATCCTGGTTATCTGCCGCCAATGCTGGGCGGCACGAATGGGCCGGGGCGGTCGGCGAAGATTCCACTGACGCCGCTGCGCCGGCTGGGGGAGCCGATTGAGGTTGCGTATGGTGTGCTGTTCCTTGCGTCCGATGAGGCTTCCTTCATCACGGGGACAGAATTGGTGATTGATGGTGGCTTCATCGCGCAATGACGGGGCGCTTCGCATGAAAATCGTAGATGCGCAGATTCATATCTGGTCCAAGGGCACGCCTTCCGGCCTGCATCGCAAGGTTTCATCCTTCACGGACGAAGAAGCCTTGCGAGAAATGGATGAGGCCGGTGTGCATGCGGCGGTGATCCATCCGCCGGCAAGTTGGGATCCGGATTCCAATGCTATGGCGGTAGAAGCTGCGCGCAAATACCCGGAACGCTTTGCTGTGATGGGGCAGTTCCCACCAACGCGTCCGGAATTGCGGCATTTGATTCATGGCTGGAAGAAGCAGCCTGGCATGCTCGGCCTACGCTGGGCCTTGCTGCATCCGGAAGAACAGGTGTGGCTGCGCGATGGTACGCTGGATTGGCTGTGGCCGGCGGCGGAGAAGGAAGGTCTGCCCGTTGCTTGCATGGGTGGTCTGTTCCTCAAGGAATTTCGCCAAATTGCAGAGGCGCATCCAAACCTCAAAATGATCCTGGATCATTGCGGCCTGGTGCGAACCGGGCAGGATGAAGCGGCCTTCGCCAAGCTTGATGAATTGGTGGCGCTGGCGAAGCTGCCCAATGTCGCCGTGAAAGCCACCGGCGCGCCGCATTATTCAACGCAAGCATATCCTTATCGCAATATCCATGATGGCTTGCAGCGGATTTTTGATGCCTTCGGACCGAAGCGGTTTTTCTGGGGCACGGATATCACCCGCATGCCCTGCAGCTATCGCCAATGCGTAACCTTCTTCACCGAGGAATTGCCCTGGCTGAAGGGCGCTGATCTGGAATGGGTGATGGGTCGGGCGGTGTGTGAGTGGCTGGGGTGGAATTTGCGCTTCGATTGAAGCGACACAAGAAATAGGGGAAGCGCCATGAAGGCTGATTATGTGATTGTTGGCGGTGGTTCGGCGGGCTGTGTGCTGGCCAATCGTCTTTCCGAAGACCCGGGCAATCAGGTGCTGCTGATTGAAGCCGGCGGCAAGGATTGGAATCCGCTGATCCATATTCCTGCCGGCTATATGAAATTGCTTGACCACCCAACGCTGACTTGGGGTTTCAAGGCGGATCGCAATTCCGGTTTGAATGGGCGCGAAATCAATTACCCACGCGGGCGCGTGCTGGGTGGGTCTAGTTCGATCAATGGCATGATCTACATCCGTTCCCAGCCCGAGGATTATGATCATTGGGCGCAGCTTGGGAATCACGGCTGGTCTTCAGGCGATGTACTGCCTTACTTCAACAAATCCGAGAAATGGCAGGGACCGGACAAGGCCGCGCATAGCAAGGATGGCTTCCTTTATACCTCACCTTCGCAGGATCAGCCGGAATTATGCCAGGCGGCGGTTGAAGCGGGCCAGCAAATGGGCTGGGCCTATCGCGATGACTTGAATGATTTGCCGCATGGGCTTGGCGATCATATCGGCTGGGTGCAGCAGACGCGCGGCGGGCGGTTCCGCGCGAGTGCTGCGCGTTCCTATCTCCGCCCGGCCATGGGGCGGCCCAATCTGCGCGTGGTGACGAATGCGCTGGTTCATCGCGTGGTCTTTGAAGGCAAGCGGGCCATTGGCGTCGAGTTTTCCCGCGCTGGCGTGACCGAACGCGCCGATGCGGCGGTGGAGGTCATCCTTTCCGCCGGTGCCATTGGTTCGCCACATATCCTGCAGCTTTCAGGCGTGGGCGATGCCGAGCATTTGGCGGGGCTAGGCATTCCCGTGCTGCATGAATTGCGTGGTGTGGGGCGCAATTTCCAGGATCATTTTCTGGCGCGCGTACAGGCGGTGGTCAAGGATGTGCCAACCCTGAATGAACGCACACGTGGCCTGCGGCTTGCTGGTGAGGTGCTGAAATTCGCGGTGTTTGGGCGCGGGGTACTGACCTATGCCGCTTCGCTGCTTGCGGCGTCCTTCAAGGCTTTGCCGGAAAGTGCCACGCCCGATATGCAGGCGCTGTTTGCTTCCGCAAGCTATGCGCCCGGTGCTGCGCGTGTGTTGGATACCAGGCCCGGCATGACCGCCGGCGTTTGGCAAATGCGCCCGGAAAGCCGCGGCTTCATCAAGGCCCGCAGTGCCGATCCGCGCGAACAGCCAATCATCAACCCAAATTATCTGGCGGAAGATCGCGACCAGCGCAGCATTGTCGCGGGGTTGCGCCTGATGCGTGAGTGGTTCAGCAAGCCAGCGCTGCAACGCTACATGGTGGCGGAATCCATGCCCGGGGCTGAAGTGCAGACCGATGAGGAATGGCTGCATTACGCGCGGCAAGTGGGCAGTACGGTCTTTCACGCTTCCTGTTCCTGCCGCATGGGGCCGGATGTGATGTCCGTCGTGGATGAAAGGCTCCGCGTGCATGGGCTGGAGGGGCTGCGCGTCATTGATGCCTCGGTGATGCCTGCCGTGACCTCCACCAATACCAATGCGCCGACGATCATGATCGCGGAAAAGGGCGCGGATATGCTGCGGGCGGATGCGCGGGCACGGCTGGCGGCGTGATTTTTTGGATATTTTGCGCCTTGCAAGCCTCGTATTGCGCGCAATCTGATCCTGATCAAATAACGGCCATACCATTGGGGCAGGCTTAATTTGGTTTGGCTTTTTGCGCATTTGCGTAAATATGTTGATCCAAGCGTCGGTGTGATCCGGAAAAAGGGTAGGAAAATTCGACATGAGCGCAGTGATGGAAGCAACCAGGGCGAAGGGCAGCGACAAGGGGCTGGATTACGATGCCATTGTCATCGGCGCGGGCATGTCCGGGCTTTATCAGCTGATCCGGCTGCGCCAATTGGGCATGAAGGCCCGCGTGTTTGAAGCCGGCACGGGCGTGGGCGGCACTTGGTATTGGAACCGCTACCCCGGCTGCCGCTTCGATTCGGAAAGCTATTCCTATGGCTATTCCTTCGACAAGGATTTGCTCAAGGAATGGCATTGGACCGAGCATTTCGCGCCGCAGCCGGAAACCGAACGCTATCTGAACCTGGTTGCCGACAAATATGATCTGCGCCGCGATATCCAATTCTCCGCCCGCGTGAAGGCCGCGCGCTGGGATGAGGCGACGCGAAGCTGGACCGTGACCTTGGAAGACGGGAGTGCGCATAAAAGCCGCTTCCTGATCACGGCGATTGGCGCGCTCTCTGCGCCGACCATGCCGCAATTTCCGGGCATTGCGGATTTCAAGGGCCAATCCTTCCACACCGGGCTTTGGCCCAAGGAAAAGGTGGATTTCACCGGCAAGCGTGTCGCGGTGATTGGCACCGGTGCGTCGGGCGTACAGACCATTCAGGAAGTGGCGAAAACCGCCAAGCAGCTTGTGGTGTTTCAGCGCACGCCCAATTGGTGCGCGCCTTTGCATAACGGCAAGATCAGCGCCGAGGAAATGGCGGAAATCCGCGCCCGCTATGATGAGATTTTCAAGCGTTGCCAGGAAACCTTTTCCTGCTTCCTGCACACGCCTGATCCACGCAATACCTTCGATGTCTCGGCCGAGGAGCGTGAGGCATTTCTGGAAAAGCTCTATTCCGAAAAGGGTTTCGGGATTTGGGTTGGAAATTTCAAGGATTTGCTGACCAATCGCGCGGCGAATGAGGAAGTATCGCGCTTCGTCGCGAACAAGATCCGCCAGCGCGTGAAGGACCCAAAAGTGGCGGAGATGCTGATTCCGAAGAATCACGGCTTCGGCACCAGGCGCGTGCCTTTGGAAACCTTCTATTTCGAATGCTATAATCAACCGAATGTGACGCTGGTGGATAGCAAGGCAACACCGATTGAGCGCATCACGCCGACTGGCATCAAGACCAGCGAAGCCGAATATGAATTCGATATCATTGTCTATGCCACGGGCTTTGACGCGTTGCGCGGTGCATTTGACCGGATCGAATTCCAGGGTGCCGGCGGCGTGACGCTGAAGGAAATCTGGCAGGATGGCGCGACATCGCTGGTTGGCATGTTGCAAAAGGGCATGCCTAATATGTTCATGCTGCTGGGCCCGCATACCGCGCTTGGCAATATTCCGCGTTCCATCGAATTCAATGTGGAATGGGTGAGTGATCTGCTGGCTTACGCGCAAGCCAAGGGCATTACGCGCGTGGAAGCGACCGAAGCGGCAATGGAAAAATGGATGGATCACGTCATGGAATTGGCCAAGGGCCTGCTTTCCATGGAGGTTGATTCCTGGATGACCGGCGTCAATCTGAATGTCGTGGGCAAGCAGAAGCGCATCGTGGCGCGCTATACCGGCAGCGCACCAAGCTATCGTGCTTGGGCGAATGATATCGCGGCGCGGGATTACGCCGGCATCACCATGCAATAGGCGCTGCTTCAGGCGTTGAAGGCAACGGAACCAAGCGCCGCAAGATCATAACCGCCAAGCCGTGCGGCGCGGGTGGCGAAAACCTCATGCCGCGTGAAGGCCAATAGCTTTTGCAGGGGATCGCCGAAGAAATGGCGGCGATCCATCACCAGGTCAAAACGCTCACGAAATAGCGGCAGGAAAGTCAGGCCGCGCGCGGCAGCCTCGGCCCGAATGCCGAAGCCCGCATCGGCGCAGCCCTCGGCGACACTGGCGGCGACCTCATCCTCCGAAAGGGCGGGGTTGGGCAGGAAGCCGATCTGATCAAGCCGCAAGCCCGCTTCGGAAAGCAAATGCGTGAGCAACACATGGCTGCCGGCGCGCGGCTGACGTCCGGCAACGCGCAAGCCTGGCCGCGCCAGATCGGTGATGCCCGCCAGCGCGGCGGGATTGCCTGGCGGCAGGATCAGGCCCTGTTCGCGCCAGGCCCAAGTAATGCCGACAAAGCCGCGCCCGGCCAGGAATTCCCGCGCTGCGGGTTCGTTGAAGCTATTGCTGTCGGGGTCGAGCAAATGGCTGCCGGCGACCATGGCCGTGCCCTCGGCCAGCGCGATCAGCCCATCCAGGCTGCCGCCGCCGCGCAGGGCCAAGCCGCAGCCGGATTGCCGCGCCGCCCAATCGAGCAATGGGTCATGGCTGCCGGCCAGGATCGGCGGTGGGTCCAGCCGTTGCGCAGCGGCGGCATCGGCCTGTGCGGCAAGCCAGCGTTCAAGCTGCCGGCGCGGGAATAGCCATTTGCCGCCAAGCTGCGCCGCGGGCAGCTTTTGCGCGCGGGCGAGCTCATAGAGCGAGCGTTCGGAAAGGCGCAGGAAGCGCGCGGCTTCCTTTAGCGTTAGGATATCCGGCATTTGCTGGCGAAATTCGGCAAAATCCGGCAGACAGTCAAGCGCGATTGCGAATTGACCCAGCTTTCACCCATCCGCATTTAAGCCCCATATCGGGGGGATAGGGTGCAGGACCTTGCTAGCGCATTCACGAAAGCCTTTGGCCTGATCCTATCCCTGGATCCGGCGGTGCTGGCCATTGTGGCGCTGTCCTTGCGCGTCAGCCTTTCCGCCCTGGTGCTGGCAGCGCTGATCGGCCTGCCGATGGGGGCACTTTTAGCGGTGGCGCGGTTTCCGGGGCGGGGTGGCGTGATCACGCTGATCAATGCGTTGATGGGGCTGCCGCCGGTGGTGGTGGGGCTGCTGATTTATTTGCTGCTGTCACGCTCCGGCCCACTTGGGTCCTTCGGCCTGTTGTTCACGCCAGGCGCCATGATCATTGCTCAGGCCGTGCTGATCACGCCCATCCTGGCGGCGCTGACGCGACAAGTGCTGGAAGGCATGTGGGAAGAATATGCGGAACAGCTGCGGTCCTTCGGGGCGGGGCCGTGGCGCGCGGTGCCGACCTTATTGTGGGATGGGCGCTTTCTTCTGCTGACGGTGCTGCTGGCGGGGTTTGGCCGCGCGGCGGCGGAAGTGGGTGCGGTGATGGTGGTGGGCGGCAATATTGAAGGCTTCACTCGTTTGATGACCACAGCGATTGCACTTGAAACCAGCAAGGGCGATTTGCCGCTGGCGCTGGCGCTTGGGATGGTGCTGATGGCGATTGTGCTTGGCGTGAATGCGCTGGCGCAAGGCGTGCGCGGCATCGCCGCGCGCTGGGCGGGCTGAGATGCGCGCAGCCGCTTCCATCCTGCCGCTTCGCGCCGAGGGCCTTTGCTTCAGCGCAGGCGATGTCGAGATTCTGCGCGATATCTCGCTGACGATTACCGCTGGCCCGCCGACCATGCTGATTGGCGCGAATGGTGCTGGCAAAAGCGTATTGCTGCGCCTGCTGCATGGCTTGCTGAAGCCCTCGGCTGGGCGTGTGTTTTGGGCCTGCCCGCCCGAGCATGCTGCGCGGCGTCAGGCGATGGTGTTTCAGCGCCCGGTGCTGCTGCGCCGATCCGTGCTGGCCAATACGCTCTACCCGCTGACGCTGGCCGGCGTGGCGAGCGGGGAACGGCTGACGCGCGCTGAGCAGGCTTTGGCGCTGGTCGGCCTTGCTGATCGCGCGGCTGACGCCGCGCGCAAGCTTTCGGTGGGGCAACAGCAGCGGCTCGCCTTGGCGCGTGCTGCTGCCTTGCAGCCGGAATTGCTGTTTCTGGATGAGCCTTCCGCCAGCCTTGATCCCGCCGCGACGCGCGCGGTGGAGGAGATTGTGCTGAAGCTTGCCGCGCGCGGCACGAAGATTGTGATGACGACGCATGACCTGGCGCAGGCAAGGCGGCTGGCGGGGGATGTGGTGTTTCTGCATCGCGGCAGCGTCTTGGAACAGGCGCCGGCCGAGGCGTTTTTCAGGCAGCCGGCTTCAGCGACCGCGCGCGCCTTTTTGCGCGGCGAATTGGTGTGGTGAGGGCAGGACGGATGGTAACGCGCATTGCCCGACGCGGTGTTTTGCCTCTGCTGCTTGCGGCGGTGACGCGGCCTGCCTTGGCGCAGCAGCGCAGCATTACGCTTGCTTCCACCACCAGCACGGAACAATCCGGGCTGTTTGGCCATATCCTACCGATCTTCACGCGTGAAACAGGCATTGCGGTGCGCGTGGTGGCCCTGGGCAGTGGCCAGGCTTTGGATATTGGCCGGCGCGGCGATGCCGATGTGGTCTTGGTGCATGATCGCGCGGCGGAAGAACGCTTTGTCGCTGAAGGTTTTGGCGGGCCGCGACGGCATGTGATGTTCAATGATTTCGTGATCACCGGCCCTGCGGCTGACCCGGCGCGCATTGCCGGGCTTGGTGATGCGGTGGCAGCGCTCAGCCGCATTGCCGCCGCGCGCGCGCCCTTTATCAGCCGCGGTGATCGCAGCGGCACCCATGCGGCAGAACTCCGCCTATGGCAATTGGCCGGCATTGATCCCGCTACTGGGCGCGGCCAATGGTATCGCGAAGTGGGTCAGGGCATGGGGCCGGCACTGAATACCGCCGCCGCGCAGGGTGCCTATGTTCTGGCCGATCGCGGCACCTGGCTGAGCTTCCGCAATCGGCAGGATCAGCGCATTTTGATCGAAGGTGATGCGCGCCTGTTCAATCAATATGGCGTCATGCTGGTCAATGCGCAGCGCCACCCGCATGTGAAGGCCGCCGATGGGCAGCGCTTCATTGATTGGCTGGTTTCACCTGCCGGGCAGTCAGCGATTGCGGCTTATCGCATCAATGGGGAACAACTTTTCTTCCCAAATGCGGATAAGCCGGAACCGGTTTCGTGAAACGGCGCTACGCCACCGCGACGCGCGCTTCGGCGCGCGCCTGGCGGCCCTTTTCATCGGTCCAGATGAATTCGAAATGGCTCGGCTTTTCCATGCGCACGAAGAACACGTGATAGGGATTGGTCGAAGTGCCATTCTGGAAATCGGCGGCAAACAGCGTTTCGCCATTCAGCCGCACCATCAGCCGCGTCAGCATATCGCGCGGCAAGGCGCGGCCCGCTTCCTGGCGCAGCCCCGTTTCCATCGGGTGTTCGATCAGGGTGCGGATTTCAATCACCTCACCAGCGCGGGCGCTGCGCGGGATGCGAATGCGGGGTTGGGATGGCAGCGTGCTCATGACAGGCACCCCCCGGCGCCCACGCGCAATTCCGCGCTGCTGCGCATGACACGGCCAGTGCTGGTTTCCGCCAGCACAATCAGCCGCTGATCTTCAGCCAGGCGAATGCGCGTTTGCACTTCAGCGCGCGCGAGCATCGGCGTCAGCCGGAAGGTTGCGACACCGGGCGTTGGGTTGCGTGAGGCAAAGACATGAATGGCGGTGATATGATCCTGCTGTGTCATCGGGCTTTCCACCACAATGCCGAGCGGCACCTGCCCGCCATTTTCGGCAAGCGCGGGCACGCGCAGCAGAATGCCGCCATCGGTCACGGGCTTGTCGCCAACGGTTTCACGCATCGCGGTAGACAACGCATCATCCGCCCGCGCCGCGGCGGCGAAGGGCAGCGCCAGAAGCGCCAAGCAGGTTCTGCGATTGATCATCAACACCTCCGTGCCGCGCTGTGGGATGAGGGGGCGCAGCAAGAAATTCTCCAGCCAGGGACCGTTCAGGGCCCTGTTGACGCTTGATATGGCGGTTGAATTTTCCAGGCGCAAGCGAAATATTTAAATACTATCAGCGGATTAGGTGGGATAAAGGGCTTGCTGCCTGGGCGCTGAAATTTGGAAAATAATTCTCAGCGATCCAGGCGGAAAAGCGGGCGCAACTGCAACCCCACCCAATTGCCGGCCAGCCCCGGCAGGATCCAAAGCCAGCCATGCAGGCTGCCTGAAGCAATCCCCGCCACATAGGCGCTGATATTGCAGCCCGAAGCCATAACCGCGCCATAGCCGAGCAAGAGCCCGCCGATCACGGAAGCGCAACCATGCCGCCAGGGCAGGCGCCATGTAGGCTTGAAGCGCGCCGCAATCGCTGCAGCGAAAAACGCGCCGAGCATCAGGCCAAAATTCATCACACTGCTGCGTTCGGCAAGTAGCGGGCGGAGAAAGGCTTCGGTGCGTGTCGGGTCCTCCCAAAACATCCAGAAGGCCGGTTCATCCCAGCCAAATTCCGCAACGATACGCGACCCCCAAAGCGGGAAGGATGCCGTGATCACCCAGGGCCGCCCCGCCGCCCAAAGCGTAAGAATGTTGAGCAAGGCAAGAATGATGGCAGCCATGGCCCAGGACCAGCGCCGTGGCGATTCTGCTGATGGCGCGGCGAAGATGGGCTCAACGCGACCATGGCGGCGCTGTTCGATCACGCGCGAAGCCAGTGCGACACAAAGGAAAATCGCGAGGCTGCCGAACAGCGCGGGCCATAGCCCAATCAGCTCCGGCAGGGATATTGCCGAAAGCGCCGGCAAATCAGCCCATCTTTCCGAATCATAGGCGGCGATAGTGGCGCCGAAGATGAAGAAGATCAGCGTCAGCAGCATGCGCGTATTGCCGCCGCCTGCGGTATAGAGCGTGCCGGAAGCGCAACCGCCACCCAATTGCATGCCAATGCCGAAAATGAAGGCGCCGATGATCACCGCAACACCTGCGGGAAAGACAATGCCGCGCACCGGCGCACCGGCCAGCGCGCCGGCATGAATGGTGGGCAGCATGATGATCACCAGAATGCCGAGCATGAGCATTTGCGCACGCAGCCCCGCGCCGCGACCCTCGGCCAGGGCTTGGCGAAAACCGCCGGCAAAGCTGAAGGCTCCGCGATAGAGCGTGTAGCCAAGCGCTGCGCCAAGCACCCAAAGCAGCGCGTGATTGCCGCCGTATTGCAGCGCAAGCCCAAGCGCGCCCGCCAGCAACAGCAAGGCCGCGATCATGGCTGGCAGGGCTTGAGGCAAGGCGTTGGGCCTTTCGCGTTAGAGAATGAATACCGGAATAAGGGACACCACTAATGCCAAGGCCATGGCGTAGTTGAAAAGCCGAAAAGCACGATCTGAGGTGAGCAGCCTGCCAATCGCCACACCAAAACCGCACCAAAGCGTGCAGGAAATGACACCGGAAAAAAGAAAGGCCGCTGCCACGCGCGCTGCCTCAGACCACACAGGCGCTTCGGGCAGGGTATAGGCGGCGAGTGCGCCGACCCCCATGATCCAGGCCTTGGGATTGACCCATTGGAAGCCCGCCGCTTCGAAGAACCCGATGGGCTTCGCGGCGCCCGCACCCTTGCCGCGCCCGGCCGTGGCGATGCGCCAGGCGAGGTAGAGCATATAGGCGGCACCGACATATTTCAGCGCGAGATGCAGCCAAGGCAGGGCGGTGAAAACCGTGCCAAGCCCAAACCCAATCGCGAGCACCATGGCCGGAAAGCCAAGAATGATCCCAAGCATATGCGGCACCGCGCGACGAAAGCCGAAATTGGCGCCGGATGCCGTCAGCATGGCGTTGTTCGGCCCGGGCGTGCAGCTTGTGGTCAGGGCGAAACCAAGCAGCGCCCAGAAAAGCGGATCATGCAAAGCGGTTTTCCCTGTGGTTTTGCGGGCAGAAAGCGCGCTCCCTAGGCGGACAGCAATGCTTTGGCAATGGCGCGCGTGGGGTGGCGGCTTCGCCGCTGCGCGGTCTGGACGTGCGCGCCAAGCTGTATCACGCTGCGCCAAACACGCGCCTGATCGGAGACGCCCATGGGTTCCCTGCTTTTCTCGCCGCTCACCATTCGCAGTGTGACGATTCCGAACCGCGTGGTGATGCCGCCGCTTTGCCAATATTCGGCGATCGAAGGTTTGGCGAATGATTGGCATATGGTGCAGCTTGGCCGCTTTGCCGTGGGCGGCTTTGGGCTGATCTTCACTGAAGTGACCTCTGTGATGCGCGAGGGGCGCATTACCCATGGTGATCTTGGGCTTTGGTCCGATGCGCATATTGAACCCGTGCAGCGGCTGGCGCGCTTCATCAAGGCGCAAGGGGCGGTGCCGGCGATGCAGCTTGGCCATGCGGGGCGCAAAGGTTCTTCTCAGCGCGCCTTTGAAGGCAATGGGCCATTGGGCGCGCCTGAGGCCGCCAAGGGCGAAAAGCCCTGGCCCCTGGTGGGGCCAACCGCAACGGCGATTGGCGAAGGCCATGTGCAGCCCGAAGCACTCACCAAGGAAGGCATGGCCGATATCCGGGAAGCCTTCGCGTCCGCCGCGCGCCGCGCCTTGGCCGCCGGCTATGAGGCGATTGAGGTGCATTGCGCGCATGGTTATCTGCTGCATCAATTCCTTTCGCCCTTGTGCAATACACGCAACGATGAATATGGCGGCGATCTTGCCGGGCGCATGCGCTTTCCGCTTGAGATTGTGCGCGCCGTGCGTGAAGCCTGGCCGGAAAACCTGCCGTTGTTCGTGCGTATTTCTGCCGTGGATGGCACTGATGGCGGTTGGGAAATGGAAGATAGCGTTGCTTATGCGCGCGAATGCCAAAAGCTTGGCGTGGATGTGATGGATTGTTCTTCAGGCGGCATTGGCGGCAGCGCCACCGGCAGCAAGCGTGTGCCACGCGGCTATGGCTTTCAGATTCCCTATGCCGCGCAAATCCGGCGGGAACTTGGCATGAAATCCATGGCCGTTGGGCTGATCATCGGCTCGCATCAGGCCGAAGCGGCCTTGGCCGCGGGTGATGCCGATCTGATCGCCATAGGGCGTGAGGGCATGAACAACCCGAATTGGCCCTTGCATGCACGCGCCGTGCTGGAACCCGGCACGACCGAGGAAGTTTTCGGCTGCTGGCCGCCGCAACATGGCTGGTGGATGGAAAAGCGTGGCGCGGTGATGAATGCCCTCGGCACCCCGCCGGCATGATTGAATTGCACTGATACAAAGGAAGGAAACGAAGCATGAAACTCGCCTATTCACCCAATAGCCCCTATGTGCGGAAATGCGTCGTGCTCGCCATTCAGCGCGGCATTGACAAGCAGATGGAGCTTTGGACGGTTGGCACCACCGATCCGGCGCTGGTGAAGGTCAATCCGCTTTCGAAAGTGCCGACGCTGGTGCTGGATGATGGCACTGCGCTGTATGACAGCCCGGTGATTTGCGAATATCTGGATAGTGTCGGCGATGGGCCGAAGATGTTCCCGGCGGCTGGCCCGGCGCGTTGGAAGGCGTTGCGTCAGGAAGCCTTGGGCGATGGTATTCTGGATGCGACCCAGCCGCGCCGGCGCGAAATTGCGCTGCCACAGGATGAGGGGCGGCAGACCTACATCGCGCTTCAGCAGGGCAAGGTAAAGGCCGCACTTGCTGTGCTGGAGGCGGAAGCCGATAGCCTTGGCATGCTGACGAATATTGGTGAGATCACCATTGCCTGCGCCTTGGGCTATATGGATTTCCGCTATCCAAATGAGCCTTGGCGGCCAGGCCATCCCAAGCTGGAAGCCTGGTATGCGAAGGTTTCCACCATGCCGGCCATGACGCGCACGGTTCCTCCGGGCTGAAGCCATGTTTTGGCGCGCTGCGGCCTGCGTTCACGCGCAGGTGGCAGCGCGCCAGGCCTTGGCGATATCCATGCGCCGCGCGACCCAGACCTGGTCGCCCAATTCTGCAAGCCTGGCCAGCACTTTCTCAAAAGCCGGAAAGCGCGCTGGCCGCCCCGCGATGCGCAAATGATAGCCGATATTGAGCAGGCGCGGCTTGCCCTGCTTGGCTTCCACAAGCAACACATCAAGCGCATCGTTAACATATTCCACCATCTCATTGGCGCGTACAAAGCCATTCGGGTGGAAGAACTTCATGTCATTGGTGTCTAGCGCATAGGGCAATACCAAAAGCCCAGGATGTGCGGGATCATCATAGGGTACATCATCATCAAACGCGTTTGACACCCAGGCAAAGCCGCGTTCCTGCAACAACCCGCGCGTCCAGATGCTTTCCGAACCTCGGCAGAAAAATCCTTGTGGCTTCTGC
This sequence comes from Roseomonas sp., assembly GCA_020249865.1. Taxonomy (GTDB): domain Bacteria; phylum Pseudomonadota; class Alphaproteobacteria; order Acetobacterales; family Acetobacteraceae; genus Neoroseomonas. The sequence goes on from JADCEV010000107.1 coordinate 27,096, forward strand.
CCGCAGGCTTTGGTGATGGCGGCAATGCAGCGGTCAAGATCGGCCGCTTCTGCTTCGCGCGATATGTAATCCGCTTGTGGGCGCCAGAGCCAGCCATGGGCCGCAGCTTCATGGTCGCGCCTGGTCGCCTCGGCAGCAAGGGTGGGCGCCCTTTCAACCGCACGGCCGCACATCAGGAAGGTTGCGGGCATGGCGTGATGATCCAGCGCATCCAGCATGCGCCAAAAGCCGGCACGTGTGCCATAAGCGAAAATCTGCTCCTGTCCCATATCACGCACTCCGGGCGCAACAACGCTGATAACCTCACCCATGCGTTCGCATTGTGGGTCACCATCCCCCACTTGCTGTTCCGCGCCTTCTTCGAAATTGACGGCAACAGAAACGGCCAGCCTTGCGCCATTGGGCCAGCGCATATCAGGCCATTTGCCGCCATAGCCGACCATATCGCGTGTCATGTGAAATCTCCTCTGCGCGCATTACGCCCGAACCAGCAGAGCGCCGCACCCGCGAGCGGCAGTATTGCCAGAACAGCGAAAGCATAGCGATAGCCATGCAATTCCTGGCCGAGCACCGCAATCAAGGGTGGGCCGAGCACAGCCCCGGCGAAGCTGAGTGAAATCACTACACCGGATGCAGCGCCCGCAGCGCCAGATGGTGCAAGGCGCACGCTTTCCGCGACCAAGACGCCATTCCAGCCGGCGGTGCTGGCACCAATCGCGATAAACAGCAGCACCAGCATCAGTGTTTGATGGCCCGCAACCAGCGGCAGCATCATCAGGAAAATGCCGGAAAGCGCACCAATAAGCATAAGTGCGCGTTGGCCGCCGATGCGTGTGTCAGCCACCAAAGCCCAGCCTATGCGTGAAAGCCCGCCCACTACCTGACAAAGCCCAACAAGGGCGCCAGCGGCAACCGAATCCCAGCCGTAATCGCCAATCAGCATCGCAACCATATGCGCACCAAGACCGATCTGCACCAGCGCATAACAGGCAGCCGCAAGGCCAATGACGCCAAGCGCGGGCGATTTCAGCAAAAGCAATGGTCCGGCTTGCAAGGCGGGCGCGCCGCGATCCTGGTCCCAATCCCTGCGCTTGAATTGCAGTGCGATCACCATCAGCAGCAGCATCCCGGCCGCAATAAGCATGGCGTTACGCCAGCCGAGGATCTCGGCCATGCCCGGCAGCATCAACCCCGCCAGCGCAACCCCAAAGGGCACGCCCATTTGCTTGAGGCCAAAGACCATATTGCGCCGTGACGGCGGCGCCAGCTTGCCGAGCAATTGTGACGCAGCCGGGTTGGTCAGCCCGTAAGCAAGCCCAATCAGGATTGTTGCTGGCGTGGCGATGGCAAGTTCTGCGAAACTCAGTAGGGCAACACCCATCGCCGCGGCGAGGAGCGCGATTTGCGTGGTGCGCGCCGGCCCCCAAATGGCGAGCCAGCGCGGCCCATAGGCGGAAGCAAAAACCGCACAAAGATACACCAAACCCACCTGATAGCCGATATTGGCGCGCGGCATGCCGAAATCCGGCGCCGCATAGGCTACCAGCACCGGCAGCGCATAAACCGCCATGGTGGCCAAGGTTTGCGCGCCAGCCAGCAAAAAAAGCGCCAGCACCAGGCCGTGAGGGCTGCTCATGCGGCAGTCTCAATCACGCCTGATGCAGGCCCCGGCGATAGGTGGAAGGTTCCATATCCTTCACCGATTTCGCGCGTTTTTCGAGCCAATAGCTCTGCGCTGGTGGCATGGCATCAAAAGCAGATTCGATGCCGAGCTTGCGTGCGGCATCGGTTGGCCAATTGGGGTTGTAGAGAATCTCTCGCCCAATCGCGATCAGATCAGCATCGCCAGCTTGCAGAATTGCCTCGGCCTGATCGGCATGCACAATCAGGCCAACCGCCATGGTCGCGATAGGTGCTTCATGCCTCAGCCGCCGCGCATAAGGCACCTGATAGCCATAGCCTGGTCGCGCGGCCTTGGGTGGGCCGCCGGTAATGCCGCCTGATGAACAATCCACCACATCAACGCCAGCAGCACCCACAAGCCGCGCAAGACGAATGCTCTGTTCAACATCCCAGCCGGCATCATCTTCGACCGAGAAGCGCATGAATAGGGGCTTATGCGCCGGCCATACCGCGCGCACCGCTTCCACAACTTCAAGCGCAAACCGCATGCGGTTGCGTTCCGTTCCACCGTAATCATCATTGCGGCGATTGGCGGAAGGCGAGAGGAATTGATGAATCAGATAGCCATGTGCGGCGTGGATTTCGAGTACATCAAAACCGGCGGCATCAGCACGCCGCGCGGCATCGGCCCAATGCTGCACGACTTGCGGAATTTCATCGCGCGTCAGGGCGCGTGGCATCGGGTCTCCTGCATCGCCGATTTCAGCACTTGGTGCCACAAGCTCCCAGGCCTCCCAATCCGTAATCGCGGGGCTTTGCACCAGCGGCGCGCCACCTTCCCAGGGGCGAAAGCGCCGCGCCTTGCGGCCGGAATGGCCGATCTGAATCGCGGGCACCGAACCATTGGCACGGATCAAATCCGCGACGCGCTTCATGCCTGGGACGAAGGCATCATCCCATAAGCCGGTATCGCCAAGCGTACCGCAGCCGCGCCGTTCCACCTTGGTGCTTTCCACCATCACCATGCCGGCACCACCTGCGGCGAAGCGCCCCGCATTCATCAAATGCCAATCCGTGATGAAGCCACGATCCGCCGCATATTGATGCATGGGCGCGACCACGACGCGATTTTTCAACGTGATGCCACGCTTGGTCCAAGGCGTGAAAAGCAAGGGCAAAGTCATGGTGCGATCCTCCGTGGCCAAGCCTAGGCCAGGATGATTACGCTGGTAAGGGGTTCAGCCCGTCACATAACCACGCACTTGATCTGCCTTGCGCTGTTCCGCTGTACGTTCTGCGGGATCGCCAAAGCCACCACCGCCGGAAGTTTCCAGCCGCACGATATCGCCCTTCAGCAAGCGCACGGCATCACTTTTCGGCGCAATGGGTGTTTCCTTGCCATCACGAATACGCAGCAAGCGCCCAAGGCTGGCCGGCTTGCCGCCGGCAAGGCCATAGGGCGGAAAGCGGAAGCGATCCATGTTTGCGGTGAAAATGCCAGCAGGGCTATCCACGCGCCATTCGCGAATAAGGCCAAGCCCGCCGCGATATTGCCCATCACCACCCGAATCAGGCTTCAAGCCATAATGCGTGATTGTAAGCGGCATTTGGCTTTCGATCATTTCGATCGGGATATTGCTGTTATTGTGCATGCCGAAGGACCAGGCATTCACGCCATCCTTCGCGGGGCTGGCGCCGGTGCCGCCAATTTCGATTTCGACAAGCACTTCACGTCCACCATCTGCCGCTTCGGTCTGGAAGGTGGCCACATAAGAACCGCCGTAATAGGCCGCCGGCATGCGATCCGGCAGTGCCTGATGCAGGCAGCCGAACATGACATTGGCCAGCCGATGGCAAACTGCCACACGATGCGCAACGGATGCCGGTGCGCGACAGGATGTGACACTGCCTTCGCGATGGCGAATCCGAATGGGGCGATAACATCCCGCATTGGCTGGCATGGCACCATCGGTTGCGGCGATGATGCTGTAATAGACAGCACAATTGGACATGGCCGGCGTACAATTGATGGGCCCGCGCTGTTGATCCGCGCAGGCGGTCAAATCAACCTCAATCTCATCACCTTTGATGGTAAGCGAGGCATGCAGTCGCACCGGTTCACCGGAGACACCATCATCATCGAGAAAATCTTCAAAGCTATAGGTGCCGTCGGGCATGGCGTTGATGGCGGCACGCATCGCGGCTTCGCTCTGATCCAGGATGCGGGCGGTGGCTTCGATCAGCGTCGCGGCACCATAGCGCGCGGCGATGCGGCGAATGGAAGCGGCGCCAACCTCAAGGCTTGCCAATTGGCTTTGCAAATCCCCCAGCATCAGCGCCGGTTTGCGCACATTCTGCCCGATCATGGCGTGGATGGACTTATTCAGCACACCACCTTCAACGAGTTTCAGCGGCGGGATGCGAAGCCCTTCCTGAAAGACCTCGGTTGCTGTCGCAGCATAGGAACCGGGCGCCATGCCGCCCATGTCTATGTGATGGCAAAGTGCGCCAACATAAGCCACGCGAATGCCGTCATGAAACACCGGCATGAAAACGAGGATATCATTCAGATGTTGCGCGCCGCAATACGGATCATTGGTGGCGACAACATCGCCTTCACGCCAGTCATTGGCATCCACAAAGCGATCAAGCAGCGTGCGCAGCGCCGCGCCCATGGAATTCAGGTGCTGCGGAATACGCGCGGATTGCGCGACATTATTGCCATCGGCATCAAACACGGCTGTCGAGTAGTCCAGCAATTCGCGCACGGTCGTGCTGCGGCTGGTGCGCCAGATGGTGATGTCCATCTCGGCCGCGGCTGCGGTCAGCGCATTGCGGATGACTTCGATTTCGATCGGGCCGAGGCTCATGATGCGATCCTCCTCGCGATGATTGCGCCACCGGGTGCGAGCTTCGCTTGCCAGGCGCGGGAAATCCAATGGGTAGCGAAGGCCTCTTCGATGATGGCGGGGCCTTCGATGAGATCATCAGGGCCAAGCGCCTCACGATCCCAGACAGTAACCTCGCACCATTGCTGGCCATCATGTGCGCGGCGCTTGGCCTTATGCGCGGGGCGCGCGGCAGGCGCAGGGTCACGCAAAATGGGTTTTGCCAACTTGCCGGTCGCGATGGCGCGGAAGGTGACGATCTCTACCGCCTCATCCGGATTGGCATAGGAAAAGCGCTGCTTATGTGTCGCGTGGAAGCGCTGAATGAGTTCCTTCAGCGCAGCATCATCCGGCGCCTGCACTGCGCCCCAAGGCACAAGAAGTTCAAAGGCCTGGCCGTGGTAGCGCATATCGGCGGCGATAGTGACGGCGCGCTGGTCCGGTGGAATGCCATCTTGTGCAAGGCGCGCATCCGCGGCTTTGCGCAATTCAGCAATAACATCACGCATCTGCGGCAGGTTTGCGGCTTCGGCGCGGGTCAAGCGCGTGCGCGCCAAATCCTGCACCAGATCGGAAAACAGGATGCCATAGGCAGAAAGCGTGCCAGGTTCGCGCGGGAAAATCACTTCACCGATGCCCATTTCCTCGGCCACTTCGGTGGCGTGCAACCCGCCGGCGCCACCGAAGGACAGCAGCGCGAAGTCACGCGGATCGAGCCCTTTTTCAAATAGCGAAAGCCGCACCGCGGCACCGAGATTGGCGTTGGTCACAGTCAGCATGCCTGCGGCAGCTTTTTCAAGGGAGAGGTTGAGTGGTGCTGCGATGCGCGTTTCAATTGCGGCGCGAGTGGCCGGCATATCAAGCTTGATAGCGCCACCCAGGAAGAATTCCGGATCAAGCCGCCCAAGTACCAGATTGGCGTCCGTCACCGTGGGTTCCGTACCACCGCGCCCATAGGCAACCGGTCCCGGTCGAGCGCCGGCGCTGCGTGGGCCAACGGTAAGCCGCCCTGCGGCGTCAACGGACCCGATGGAACCGCCACCGGCGCCAATGGTGCGCATTTCAACCATCGGCAGGCGCACCGGCAGGCGATCAATCTCGCCCTGCGTAATGACGGAAACGCGGCCAGACTGCACCACAGAAACATCATAGGACGTGCCGCCCATATCCACAGCAACCAGATTGGGGCGCGAGAGCATTTCCGAAATGCGCCCCGCCGCGAGAGCACCGCCCGATGGGCCAGAGAGCAAAAGCCGCGCTGGCTGTTCCGCTGCAACGCGCAGGCTGCAGACGCCGCCATTGGATTGGACAAGGAACACTAACGGTGAAAACCCGTCCTCTCCCAAGCGTATTTCAAGCCGATCCAGATAGGCTTTCACCACAGGCATGAGAAGAGCGTTCAGTACAGTCGTTGAACAACGTTCATACTCACGAATTTCTGGTGAAATATCGCACGAAAGGGAGATCGGCAGATCGGGACGTGCTGCCTGGATCAACGCGGCCAATTGCCTTTCATGCGCTGGATTGGCATAGGCGTGCAGCAGGGAAATCGCGATGGTTTCAGCGCCCAAAGCCTGAATCTGTTGAAGCAGCGCTGGCAGTTGCGCTTCATTCAGCGGCGTTTCTGTACTGCCATCGGCGCGTAGACGTTCCCGCACCCCAAGTCGCCTGTCGCGCGGAATCAAGGTGGGGAAGGGGTCCTGCGCCAGGCCGTAAATGTCACGCCGCACATGGCGGTTGATTTCAAGCACATCCTCAAAGCCTGCTGTGGTCAGCAAAACGCCGCGGGCAAGTTTTCTTTCCAGCACGGCATTGGTCGCAATGGTGGTGCCATGCAGCAAAAGCCCCACATCCGAAAGCGCGAAGCCGAAGCGCGCGGCGGCCTCCTTCACGCCAGTCATTAGGCCGATCGAGGGGTCTTCCGGTGTTGTTGGCGTTTTCCAGGCTTGCGCCATACCAAGGCGCGCATCCAGGATGTGCAGATCCGTGAAGGTGCCGCCGATATCAACGGCGATTCGGATGGGGCGGGGAATTGGTTCAGTGCTCAAGGCTTCGATCCGTTGAGAAAAGGTCAGCTCATGCCCTTTGGTAGCCATAGCGCGGGGCCAGGGAATACCAGCAGAAGCGCCAGGGCAGCAGATTTATGGCGATGAGGTAAAACCGATAACTGCACCGCTCGCCGTAAATCCTGACTTTTCAGCTAGCCGGATGCACCGCCATCCAATGCCGCGCGATATCGACGCGGCGGGTGATCCAGACATCGCGCTTTGCCGCCATGTAATCCAGCAGCCTTTGCAGCGCGACAGCGCGCGCCGGGTGGCCAATAAGGCGCATATGCAGCCCGACCGACATCATCTTGGGCTGGCCCTTGCGGCCTTCTTCATAGAGCATGTCGAAGGCATCGCGGATATAGGAAAACCACTGATCCGATGTGCCCATCCAGCCGGCAAATTTTCCGTCATTATTCGTGAGCGAATAGGGCACGATCAGATGCGGCTTGCCATTCACGCGCGTCCAGATCGGCAATTCATCGCCGTAATAATCGCTGTCATACAAAAACCCGCCTTCTTCCACGACCAGCCGGCGCGTATTCACGGAAGGTCCATAGCGGCAATACCAGCCATCGGGCCGATGCCCGACGGTTTTTTGCTGGCTGTCAATCGCTTTGCGAATGTGGTCGCGTTCTTCTTCTTCCGATAGCTCAAAATGCTTGACCCAGCGCCAACCATGGGAACAGACATCATAGCCCGCCGCCTTGATGGCGGCAGCGGCTTCCGGGTTACGTTCCAGCGCCAATGCGCAGCCGAAAATCGTCACCGGCAGGTTGCGTTCCTGAAACAAGCGATGCAGGCGCCAGAAGCCAACGCGGCTGCCATATTCGAACATGCCCTCAGCTGCCAGATCACGGCCGGATTTCACCTGATTGAGGCCATGCGCTTCGGTCAGCCCGTTTTCCGTGACGCCATCGCCAAGTTCGAAGGAAGGCTCACTGCCTTCTTCATAATTGATCACAAAATTGACGGCGAGCTTCGCGCCGCCTGGCCATTGCGGATCGGGAGGATTGGCGCCGTAGCCAATGAAATCCCGTGTGACTTGATGGGTCATGGAGTCAGTTCCTTTTAGGTGGAGGTGGCGTTCTGCAGGGCACGCCAAATTTTCTCAGGGGTCGCTGGCATATCGGGTGTGGCCGCGCCGCGTTGCGCTAGCGCATCGGCAATGGCGTTCATCACGGTCTGTGGCGCAGCAATGGCGCCGGCCTGGCCAGAGCCCTTCACGCCCAGCGGATTGGCGCTGGTGGCCGTGCCTTCCAGCACCACTTCAATCGCCGGGACATCATCCGCGCGTGGTAGGGCGTAATCCATGAGGGAACCGGTCAGCAATTGGCCTGACTCGCGGTCATAAATGATGTCTTCCAGCATGGCCTGACCAATACCCTGCACCAGCCCACCCTGCACCTGCCCCTGCGTCAGGCGCGGATTTATCAGGCGCCCGTAATCATCCACCGCGACATAGCGCGTGAGGCGCGCATGGCCGGTCTCAGGATCAATCTCAACCTCCGCGGCCTGGCAGCCATTGGGAAAGGTCACGAGGTCAGAGGTATTGTGGCCAGCAGCGGCAAGCCCTGGAGTGATGCCTTCCGGCAGGCTGGCCGAATCCTCAGCAGCACGCGCGATTTCCGCCAGGGTGATGAAGCGCTTTCCATCCGGTAGGGCAAAGCGCCCATCATCGAAAGAAAGTGCGGTGGGATCGGCTTGCAGCAAATGCGCGGCAATCAGGCGTGCCTTTTCCATTAGCGCATCAAGCGCCAGCACCAGCGCGCCGCCACCCAAATGTAGGGAACGCGCGCCGCCATGCCCATTGCCATTGGGCAGCAAATCCGTATCGGCCTGCTGCACGCGTACTTCCGCCGGCGTCAGACCAAGCCGGTCGGCGACGATTTGCGCATAGCTGGTTTCATGGCCTTGCCCATTATTATGCGTGCCAATCGCCGCTCGCGCCTGACCGGAAGCGTCAACCGAAACCGATGCCCATTCACCCGGCGCACCGCGCGCGGTTTCCAGAAAACAGGCAAGGCCGCGGCCGAGCAGCATGCCGCGCCGCGCCGCTTCCTCGCGCCGCGCAGTAAAACCTGCTGCATCAGAAGCCTCGTCCAGCACAGCAAGATTGGCGGCGAAACGCCCACCATCTACTGCCATGCCCATGGCTGTGCGATGTGGCGCATTGGGCAACATATTCATGGCGCGCAAAGCCGCAGCATCGCGCCCCAATTGGCGCGCTGCGGCATCCACCAGCCTTTCGATAATGTAATTCGCCTCTGGCTTGCCGGCGCCACGATACGCATCCACCGGCAGGCTATTGGTGAAGGCGCCGCGTACTTCCAGATGCATCGCGGGAATCGCGTAAACGCCGCCCATGGCGGTGGAGAAAGCATTGGTCGGACAATGCGGGCCAACGGCGGAAAGATAGGCGCCCATATCGGCGATGCTGCTGATCTCCAGGCCCAGAAAGCGGCCATCATCAGCCAGCGCTAATCTGGCCCTGGCGCGCAAATCGCGGCCATGTACGGCGGCGGCGAATTCTTCGCTTGGCTCCGCTTGCCACGCAATGGCGCGGCCCAGCCGCCGCGCGGCCCAAAGCGCCAGCACATATTCCGGAAACAGGAAATTCTTGGCGCCAAAGCCACCGCCGACATCGGGGCAAACAAGATGAAAATCCGCTTCGGGCAGGCGAAATACCGTCGCGAGCTGCCGGCGAATGCCATGCACACCCATGCCGGTGAAGATCAGCTCAAACCGCCCAGCATCAAACCGCGCCAGTGCGGCGCGGGGTTCAATCGGTACGGCATGCACTCGGTTATTGAACAGATCAAGGCTGACAACATGATCCGCCTGCGCGAAAGCGGCATCAGTGGCAACGCGATCGCCCTTCAGGAAGCGAAACGCCTCATTGTCTGGCGCTTGTGGCCAGATTTGCGGCGCTTCAGCACCAAGCGCGCTGGCGCCATCAATTGCGGCGGGCAGAGGATCGTAACTGACCTCAATCGCCTCCGCCGCATCGCGCGCAGCGGCGGCGCTGGTGGCGATGATCAGGGCAACGGCTTCACCCAAATGCCGTACGCGATCCGTCGCCAAAATAGGGCGCGGTGGCACGACCATGGGGGTCACACTCGCCACCACCGCCGTGCAAGGGAGCGGCGCCAGATTATCCTCCGCCAGATCAGCGGCGGTGAAAACACCCACCACGCCGGGCATAGTGCGTGCGGCTTCTGCGTTGATGTCACCCAAGACCGCATGGGCATGGGGTGAACGCAGCACCACAGCATGCAGGGTATCCGCCGGCAGCATATCGGTAACATAGCGCCCGCGCCCGGTCAGAAACCGCGCATCTTCCAACCTGGCGATGGATTTGCCGCTGAACATCAAGCGCCTTTGCTCAAACGCTTGGCGACGAATTCAAGCCTGTCCTGGCCCCAGAACATATCCTCCCCAATCACATAGCAAGGCGCACCGAAAACGCCACGTTCCAGCGCGGCGGCGGTATCGGCCTTGCGTTGTTCCAGCCAGCGCGGGTCTTCCGCCAGACGCAGCAGCGCATCCGCATCCAGGCCGCAATCGCGGATCAGCGCGGCGAGGGTTTCCTTGTCACCCGTATCCTGTTCTTCCTGCCACAACGCCTTCAGGATGCGATGCGCCAAGCGAATGGCCGGTGCGTGGCCTTGGGTTTCGCGCAGCGCAATCACACTGGCCGCGCCCGGCAATTCATTGGCCGGGGAATGCTTGGGATGAATATTGATGGGAATACCCAGCGCATCACGCCAGCGCCGCAATTCCTGCAAGCGATAGGCTTGGCGCTGCGGCGAACGCTTCGGCAGCGGCAGGCCTCCGGAACCTGCGAAGACTGTGCCGAAATCCACCGGCCAGATGCGCAGTTCCGCCCCATGCTGTGCCGCCAGGGCTTCAATGCGCTCCGCACCCAAATGGGTCCAGGGCGAATTGAGCGAAACGTAATAGTCAATCAGCAAGGCCATGGTATTTCCTCAAGCGATGATGGGGCAGGCAGTGGCAGCGCGCACTTCTTCCAGCGTCACGCCGGGGGCAAGATCACGCAAGGCGAAGCCCTCACCCATGGGCGCGAAAAGCCCAAGATCCGTCACCACCAACGTCACCACGCCGGCGGCAGTAATCGGCAAGCTGCAACGCGGCAGAAGGCGCGAAGTGCCATCACGCGTGCGATGTTCCAGCATGATAAAGACGCGCTGTGCGGAGGCCGCCAAATCCATCGCCCCGCCAATGCCACCGCCCTTGGCGCCTTTCAGCTTCCAATTGGCGAAATCGCCATTAGCCGAGACTTCATAGGCGCCCATCACGGTCACATCCATCCGCCCGCCGCGGATCAGCGCGAAGCTATCGGCGTGATGCACAATGGAAGCGCCGGGGTTCAGCACAACATTCTGCCCGCCCGCATTGACCAGATTGAGATCTTCCGTACCCGGTGCGCAAACCGCGCCATAGCCGATCACGCCGTTTTCAGCATGGAAGATGATATCGCGATCGCCCATCGGTACATCGGCGATCATGGTCGGCATGCCGACACCAAGATTGACCACCCAGCCATCCTGAAATTCGCGCACCAGCCTTTCGGCCATTTGCATGCGTGTCCAGCTCATCTCGCGGCCTCCCGTTTGCGGGTCCAAAGCCCCATGGGGGGTGGAGGCACGCGGATCAGCCGATGCACCACAAGGCCAGGCGTATGCACATCATCTGCATCAATCGCGCCGGTCGGCAGAATGTCTTCTTCCACTTCCACAATTGTGGTTTTTGCGGCCATCGCCATCAAGGGATTGAAGTTGCGCTGGCTGCGATGGAAACGCAAATTGCCTGCGGTATCTGCCCGCGCGGCACGGATGAAGGCGAAATCCACCGGCAGCGCATATTCCAGCAAATAGCGCCGGCCATTGATCTCTCGCGTTTCGCGCCCTTCCGCCAATTCAGTGCCCACCGCTGTTGGTGTGTAGAAAGCGGGAATGCCCGCACCGGCAGCGCGCAGCCGCTCGGCCAGCGTGCCTTGCGGGACGATTTCTGCCGCCACCTCTCCGGATTCATAGTATTTCGTGAAGGGCAGCACATCGGAAGCGCGCGTCGCAGCGGTGAAGGAGCAGATCACCTTCGCGACCTGGCCGTTTTCCACCAGCATGCCGATATCGGGCATGCGCGGCTTATGCGCGCCACCGGTGGTATTGGCGATACAGGTCAGGCGCTTGGCGCCGCGCCGCGCCAGGGCTGCAATCAGGTTGTAAGGCGTGCCAGGGCCGGCGAAACCGCCAATGGCAATCACCGCGCCATCCGGAATATCCGCCACCGCCGCATCGAAATCCGGAAAGGTCTTGTTGCGCGCCATGCGGTGCCCCCTGCGATACCCTGCTTATGCTTCGCCGAAGTGGCGCCATTGGCAAGGGGGGTTCACGCCTTGCGCGCCCTGGTTTCAGTCACGGCAATATAGAGCCCCGCGCCGATGATGATGCTGGCCCCAAGCCAGGTCCATTGATCAGGCCAAAGCCCGGTAATGGCATAGCCCACTGCGATGGCGCCGATCATTTGCCAGTATTGGAAGGGGGCGATGACATTGGCCGCGCCATAGGTCATGGCCTTGGCCACGCACCAATGGCCCGCTGCGCCCAGAACGCCCAGCGTCAGATGCCAAAAGATATCCGCCCAGTTATTGAAGGGCACCCAGAAGAAGGGGATGATGCAGCACATCACTAGCGCGCCAAACAGCCCGCTATACATCACGGATGTTTCGGGCCGATCCAGCCCGGCCACTTGCCGCGTCAGGATCTGGTAGATGGCATAGCAAAAGGCACTCGCCACAATGCCAAGGGCGGCTGGCTGGAACACCTCGGACCCCGGCCTGATCACTACCAGCACGCCGAGGAAGCCCACCGTCACCGCGGCGAGGCGCTTCCAGCCGATCTGCTCACCCAGCATGGGCAGCGCCAGTAGCGTCACGAAAAACGGTGACATGAAGGAAATGGACGAAGCCTTGGCCAGCGGCACATCCTTCACCGAGAAAAAGAAAAACGTGGTGGAAGCCAACAACAGCAAGGACCGCGAAATCTGCACCCAGGGCTTGCGGCTTTGCAGCACGACCAACCCATAGCGCGGCACAATCAGCGCCAGCACAATCAGCAAATGCCCTGTCGTGCGTGCCCAGATGATCTGTTCCGAGGGGTAGGTGCGGCTTAGTACCTGCACGATGCCATTCATGATCGGGAATAGCGTGCAGGCCGAACACATGAAGAAAATGCCAAGCAGCAAGCTGGTCTGACGCGGCGGCACCGCGGTGGTGGTCATGAGGCTTGCGCCCTCCCGGAGGCTCCTGGCCAGGGGCAGGATAGGGCATAAGGCGGCGCGGGGGAAACCTTGGCCCGGGCGCAATGCCGCAGCGCAGCATGGCGAGTCGCGGCTCCGGACCCTTCCACAATATCGGTCAGGTGAACGCATCTGCGGCGGCTAATGCACAGAAAACAGGCGATGATCGGGTGATTCAGCGCTCCCTGCCGCCTAAAGGATTGGCATATGCCTTGCTGCCCCCATCTGCCTGAGGCATGGAGACACGCCAAGCCGCCCCCCAGCGAGGAGATTCCCCCATGAGAACCAGATATCGGATCGAACGCCGCGCATTGCTCACGGGTAGCACCGCCCTTGTGCTTTCGGCGGTCGCGGGCGCGCGGGTGCCGTTGGCGCAGACACTGGAAAAACTCTCCTTCCAGACCAATTGGCGCGCCCAGGCAGAACATGGCGGCTATTATCTGGCGCTGGCCAATGGGCTTTATCGCCGTGCCGGCATTGATTGCGAAATCCGCATGGGCGGCCCGCAGCAGAACCCGGCGCAACTGCTGCTCGCAGGGCGGGTGGACATGATCATGTCGTCGGGCTTTCAGGCGCTGAATTATGTGCGCGAAAACGTGCCCTTCATGGCGATTGGCGCCATCATGCAGAAGGACCCGCAGGGCTTCATGTTCCATGCTGAAGCCGGCTTTACGAGCTTTGAGCAAATGCGCGGTCGGCCCATTTTGGTGGGTGCCGGTGGGCGCGTGACCTATTGGCCCTTCCTGCGTCGGCGCTTCGGCTTCACGGATAACCAAATCCGCCCCTATACCTTCAATGTCCAGCCCTTCCTTGCGGATAAGCAGGCTATTCAGCAATGCTTTGTCTCATCCGAGCCCTTTGCGGCGCGGCTGGCTGGCGCTGACCCGCGCGTGCTGCTTTTCGCCGATGCTGGCTTCCCGAATTATCAGACGACGATTGATATTTCGCGCAGGCTTGTTGATGAAAAGCCTGATCTGATCCAGCGCTTTGTGGACGCCACCATGCAGGGTTGGACACAGTATTTGCGCGGCCAGGATGTGGCGGCGGCCAATGCGCTGATTATGCGTGACAATCAGGAAATGACGCAGGAGAAGATTGATTACGCGGTGCGCGCCCTGAATGAACGCGGCATCGTTTTCTCCGGCGATGCGGAACGGCTTGGCATCGGCGCCATGTCGGATGAGCGCTGGGAAGCTTTCTATACCGCCATGCGTGATGCGGAAGTGATGCCGCCCGGCCTTGATGTGAAGCGGGCCTATTCGCTGCGCTTCGTCAATCGGCGGGCTGGCCTGGCTTGAACCCTCAGCGCCCGCTGCTCTCGCTCACCGGGGTTTCCAAGCGTTATGCTACGGGAACCCTGGCGTTGGATGGCATTGATCTGACAATCATGCCGGGGGATTTCATCGCCCTGCTGGGGCCTTCGGGCTGCGGCAAGTCTACCTTGCTGCGCCTGATTTCGGGCCTGACCGCGCCAAGCGGTGGCAGTATGGAATGGCCGATCGCCATGCATGACGCGGGCGGAGAGGCGGAACGCGATATCGGTTTTGTGTTTCAGGAACCAACCCTGATGCCCTGGGCCAGCGTCATCCGCAACGTGGCGCTGCCTTTGGAATTGGCCGGCATGAAGCGGCGCGAAGCCGAAGAACGCGCCGCTGAATGGATTGCCCGTGTTGACTTGAAGGGTTTTGAAAAAGCCTATCCTCGCGCCTTGTCAGGCGGCATGCGCATGCGTGTTTCCATCGCGCGTGCCTTGGTGACGCGCCCGCGTATTCTGCTGATGGATGAACCCTTCGCGGCGCTCGATGAAATCACGCGCTTTCGGCTGAACAATGATTTGGTGCAGCTTTGGGCGCAGGAACGTTTTACGGTGATTTTCGTGACCCATTCGGTGTTTGAAAGCGTCTATCTGGCGGACCGCATAGTGGTGATGGCCCCGCGCCCGGGCCGCATTGCCGAGGAAGTGCGCATCACTGCCCCGACCGAAAGGGGCGAGGAATTCCGCACCTCGCCCGAATATGCCGCGCAATGCCGCACGGTATCACTGGCACTTTCTGCCGCTATGGGGGGCGCGCATGAGTGAAAATGCGGAAGCGGCACCTGCCGCTGGTGGCTTTATGGAAAGCACTTTGCTTCGCATTCTGGCACCGACTTTATTGGCGCTGCTGTTCCTGGGGGGCTGGGAAATGATGGTGCGGGTGCGTGAAATCCCGCCCTATATCTTGCCAGGGCCGATTGCCATTTGGCAGACGCTGCTGCGCGATTGGGGATCGCTTTCGGTGTCCCTCCTGATCACGCTGAAGATCACCTTCCTTGCACTTTCGGTTGCGGCGATTTTGGGGCTGGTGCTGGCCATTCTTTTTGCGCAATCGCGCATCATTGAATTGTCGCTGTTTCCTTTTGCGGTCATCCTGCAGGTTACCCCCATTGTGGCGATTGCGCCGCTGATCATCATTTGGGTGGATGATATCGCGATATCACTGCTGATCTGCGCCTGGATCGTCGCCTTCTTTCCGATCCTGTCGAATACGACCGTCGGCTTGAATTCGGCGGATCATAATCTGAAGGATCTGTTCAAGCTGTATCGTGCGTCGCGGTGGCAGGTATTGACGCGCCTGCTGCTGCCTTCCGCGCTGCCTTACTTCCTGGCGGGCTTGCGGATTTCCGGCGGGCTTGCGCTGATTGGCGCCATTGTCGCGGAGTTTGTTGCCGGTACAGGCGGCAGCGCTTCGGGGCTCGCTTACCGCATTCTGGAAGCGGGTTATCAGTTGCAAATCCCGCGCATGTTCGCCGCCCTTGTTTTGGTTTCCACCACGGGGATTGCAATTTTTCTGGCGCTGAGCCTACTCACGCATTTGCTGCTGCGCCATTGGCATGAAAGCGCAATGGGCAGGGGGGATCGGCGATGAGCAGCGCCATGGCAAAGACCCGCGCGGCCTTGGCAGGCGCGGGCAGCGATTTCTGGCTACGTGATGTCCGCGCCCCGGCCGCGGTGCTGGAAGGCGCCGGGCCGCTGCCATTGGACCGCGATGGCATTGCGCGGTTTGATTTGCGCATTGAACAGGGGCGCATTGCCGCCATCGCGCCGCTTGGCACGGCGCCGGATGGTGTTTCCTTGGATGGCGGGCAAATCTGGCCCGGCATGTTGGATGCGCATACCCATTTGGATAAGGGCCATATCTGGCAACGCGCCGCCAATCCGGATGGCAGTTTTATCGGCGCTGTCACCACCGTGATGGCGGATCGTGATGTGAATTGGTCCGAAGCCGATATGCGCGCGCGCGCTGAATTCGCGCTGCGAGCGGCTTACGCCCATGGCACGGTCGCGGTGCGCACGCATCTGGACAGCTACATGCCCCATGCGCCCAAGGCCTGGCGCATGTTCCGCCAATTGCGTGATGATTGGGCCGGGCGCATTACCTTGCAGGCTTCCTCCATCGCGCCGCTTGATCGTTTTGCGGGGGATGAGGGTGCGGAGCTTGCTGATATTGTCGCGGAATCAGGCGGTGTCTTGGGCATGGTGACGCGGCTTTCCGGCGGCATTCATGATGATATTCCGCCCGAGTTTCACGCCATGCTGGATCATTTCTTCGCCCTTGCCGAAGCGCGCGGGCTTGATCTTGATTTGCATGTGGATGAAAGCGGGGAAACCGGCGCGCGCGCCTTGCGTGAAATTGCGCTGACCGCGATGCGCCGCGGCTTCAAGGGGCGCATTCAATGCGGCCATTGCTGTTCCCTTTCGCGCCAGACGGATGAATTCGCGCTGGAAACCATCAAGGCCTGCGCCGATGCCGGGGTTGCGATTGTGGTGCTGCCCATGTGCAATATGTATTTGCAGGACCGCGAGCCGGGGCGCACGCCACGCTGGCGCGGTGTGACGCTGGTGCATGAAATGCAGGCAGGTGGAGTTTCTGTTTCGCTGGCGTCAGACAATACGCGCGATCCTTTCTACGCCTATGGTGATTTGGATATGGTGGAGGTGATGCGCGAAGCGACACGCATCTTGCATCTGGATCATCCCTATGGCGATTGGCCGCTTTCTGTCGGCGGGCGGCCTGCGGCGGCGATGGGGCTGCAAGGGGCGGGCATGATCCGCGCCGGCGCGCCGGCTGATCTTATCCTGTTCCGCGCGCGCCACATGACTGAGTGGCTATCGCGCCCGCAAGCGGATCGGATTGTGCTGCGCAATGGCAAAGTGCTGGATGCGGAAGTGCCGGATTGGCGGGAATTGGACCATCTATTTCCGGCTACCACCGGCTAAGCCGCACCTTCACCTTCGCCAGAAACGCCGCGCGTTCCGGTGCGGTGCGCTGATCCATCCGCGTCAGCATCAGCCATTCAACACGACAGCCGCGCGCGCATAACCGCCTGAGGCCGCGATTGATCAGCTTCTTGTCCGGCCAGCCAATGACCCATAACAACCACAGCGGTGAGCCATAGGTCGTGATGACGCCGATGCGCGTGATATTGGTCAGCAGCGGTTCAATCGCGCCATCGCCAAGCTTGAAGGCAACGCCTGGCGCCCAGATGCGATCGAACCAGCCCTTCAGCATGGCCGGCAGCCCATACCACCAGGTGGGATAGACCAGCAGCAGCGCCTCAGCCCTTTGCAGGGAAGCGACATGATCCGCGACATCAGGTGCGTGGCTGGAAGGGTCCAGATAGTCGCGATGCTCGGAATCGCTCAGTGCCGCGTTGAAGCCTTCCGCGTAAAGATCACGGCATTCCACCTCATGCCCGGCGGCTTGCAAGGCTTCACGCGCGGCATCGCGCAAAGCCGCCGAAAAACTTTCCGCCCGCGGATGGCAATGGATCAGCAGCACCCGCATCGCACGCGCCTAGTCGAGCTTTTCTTCAACTTCGGGCGCGTCCGGGTCGCCATACATGTAATGCGTGCGCGGGCGATCGGGCGACCATTCCGGATCATCCCAGGCGAGCATCTTGCCGGGATTGAGCAAGCCAAGCGGATCGGCTTCCTTCTTGAAGGCCAATTGCCGCGCATCCACGCGCTTCATGCCGCCTTCTTCCAAGGAAAACGCATGCGGGTTGAAGACCGGGCAGCCATTGGCTTCATGAATGCGAATAATCTCGGCCAAACGTTCTTCGCTGGTATAGCGCACCAATTGCAGGCCAAAGCAGGTGACATGCCCGCCGAAGCGCACGAATTCCAGATGCATGGGCACTTCATCACCAAACAGCGCTTCCATCTTTTCCACCAAGGCCATGTGACCTGGTGGCGGAAACAGCGTTTGCAGATAGGTGATACCGCGATCAAGTTTCAACGCCTGCAGCGTCGTGTGATTCCAGGAAAACTCATAAAGCGGCACGACGGCTTCTTCGGTTGGGCAGCGATAGATTTCCGCTTGTGTGGCGCCATGCTTGACCTTGAGCGCCTCAAAAGCCTCCAGGAAGGGGGCGGCGATCATCAGCATGGTGATGCTCATGCCCGCCGGAATACGCCCTTCGAAATGGCGGAAATATTGCTGCGGCACCGGGGCAGCGACAACAGTGGCGAGCTTTTTCACAATGCCATCAGCGAGTGTGACAGCTTCCGCAAAACGTGCGGCTTCCATGAAGCTCGGGAAGGCCATTATCACATCCACCCAATCATGCGCGGGGGCGAGGGGCATTTCCACCTCGGTAATGATGCCATTGGTGCCATAGGCGTGATTGGCTTTTTCAATCTCCGCGCCGCGTAATTCCAGAATGCGCGGTGTGGCTTCCATGGTGACTACACGCAGGCCGAGAACATTGCCAGGCTCCCGAAAGGATCCCCACATGCAGGAACCCGCTCCCGCAGAGCCGCCAGCCACAAAGCCACCAATCGTCGCCGTGCGCTTCGTGGAAGGATGAAAGCGCAATTCCCCGCCCACTTGCTGGCGCGTTTGCTCATCAAGCGCGATCAGCTTGGCGCCGGCTTGCGCGCGCATCATGCCGGGCTTTGCCCAAAGCAGCTTATCAAGCGCCGAGACATCCAGCACCACGCCACCAAACAACGGCATGGCTTGGCCGTAATTGCCGGTGCCAGCGCCACGCGGCGTCACGGGAATGCGGCGCGCATGACAGGCAGCGAGGATGCGCACCACATCAGCCTCATCCCGCGCTTCGGCCACCACATCCGCACTCACGCCATTCAACTGGCGCTTCAGCACGGGGCTGTACCAGAAGAAATCGCGGCTGCGTTGGCGCACCAGTGCGGCATCCGTCACCCAGCGAATATCTGGGAGCGCGGCCATCAGGCCAGCAATATCGTGCTTCATGCGGCATCACTTTCGGGTTCATCAAAGCTTTTCATCTTGCCGGGGTTGAACAGCCCCAGCGGATCAACGCGGCGCTTGAAACCAAGCTGATCGCCCGGCACGCGGCGATAGCCAGAGCCTTCTTCAATGGTGAAGAAATGCGGGTTGGCGATGCCCGCACCGGCTGCTTCAAAGCCGGCAATGATCTCGGCAAGCCGCGCATCGTCTTTCCAGCGAATGACCGGAAGGGCGGTCATGGTGGTGCGTCCGCCGAAGCGCACGCATTCCGTGTGCATCCAAAACTCATCGGGGAAGGCAGCACGCACTTTCTCGACCGATTCCAAAGTACCTTCAAAGGGAAAGCGGCATTGCAGATAAGTCACGCCACGATCACGCTTCAGCACCTGCAGCGTGGTGTGGTTCCAGCAATATTCGTAAAAGGGTGTCGCTTCCGGATCACGCTCAGCCGCGACCGTATCCTGATCCGCCACAATCCGCCCGCCATGTTCGCGCGCCATATCGCGCAGCGCGACAAGGCCGGAAGGGGCGACCATCACCAGCGCCAGCGCATGATCCGCCGGCACCACATCCGCAATGCCGCGAAAGAAGGGCGGCAGGCGTGCATCAAACACGCCGCACATTTTCTTGGGGATGCCATCAGCAAACGCCAATGCCAGCGCAAAGCGCCCCGCAGCGGCGAAATCGGAAAACACCACCGCAATATCGCGCCAATCCTGCGCCGGCGTCAGCGGCAGCCGCACCCGCGTAATCACCCCCGTGGTGCCATAGGTGCGATTGACCGGGTTCGCCTCATCACCTTCCAGGTCAAGCAGCGCGGGCGGGTCTTGCAGGGTTGCCACGCGCACACCGAGAAGATTGCCCCGTTCGCGCATGGTGCCGTGGCTGATGCCGCCAACACCTGCTCCGCCACCAGCGACAAACCCCGCAATGGTCGCGGTGCGTTTGGTGCTGGGCCAAAGCCGCAACTCCCAGCCGCGTTCGCGCGCCCAAAGGTCAAGATCAATCATGCGCGCGCCGGCTTCGGCTTCCAGCACGCCATCCTTCAGCGCAATCGGCGCTGTCATGGCTGTGGTGTCCAAAACCGCGCCGGCATTCAGCGGCACGCATTGGCCGTAATTGCCGGTCGCCCCTCCGCGTACTGTCACAGGAACGGCGTGTCGGCGCGCGGCATTCAGGATGCGCAACACCTCATCTTCATTCTGCGGACGCAGCCAGATATCGGCGCGCTTGCCATCCAATTGGCGCTTCAGAATTGGGCTATACCAGTAGAAGTCGCGGCTTTTCTGGCGCAGCAGAGCGGTGTCGGTGGATTGTTCAAGGCCGCCCAATTCGGCGGTGAAGGCAGCGATATCAGGCATCGGGATTAGGCTCCTGATCCAGCCAGCTTGAGATATCCATGCCGGCAACCTGCTGCCAAAGTGCAGCCATGCGCTGCGCGGCGTGATCTAGCAGCGCTTCGCCAATTTCTACCGTCGCGGCCGAGGCATTGCCGACAGCGCCGGCAGGCCCAAGATCCTGCGCCTGCCAGGCCGGCGGCGCGCCAGCATCGGGTGCCATGCTTGGCGTGGCCGCGGAAACGCCCTGCCAGCGGCTGACGAAATTCCGCGCCTTATCCATCCGCACCAGATCAGGCCGCAGCGCCAGCATCACTGCCGTTTCATCGCGCCCGGCATGAATGCCAAAACGTGCTTCCACCGGATCGCGCAAGGCTTCCGGTTTGCCCATGCGCGCCCACATGGCATTCACCACGAAAAGCCCATGCTGAATGCGCAACCGCCGCGCCGCGATATCAAGCGCCGAGACATTGCCGCCATGGCTGTTCAAAAACACCAGCCGCTTCACGCCGGCGCGTGCGACCGAAGCGCCGATATCGCAGACCAGCGCCATCAAGGTTTCCGAACTGGTGGTGATGGTGCCGGGGAAGCGCAAATGCTCCACCGAAAGCGCCACGGCTTGCGTTGGCAGCACCAGCACCGGCAGATCGTCCGGAATGACCTTCAGCGTGCGCGCGACAATGCCCTGATTGATCGCGGTATCCACCGCCACCGGCAAATGCGGCCCATGCTGTTCAATGGCACCCACGGGCAAAACCGCGACGGTATTGGCGGGAAGGGCGCGGAAATCCGGCCAGGTGAGGTCCTGCCAGAAACGGCTGGGAAGGGGCATGGGGGACTCCGCCTTTGCTTGTTGCAAGGCTGGTATCGCGGACCCCCATCAGAGTCCAGGGTGTTTGGGCCGCGTCAGGGCCTGCCCAAAATCTCCTGATTATGCTGGCCGATGCGTGGCGCCGGGCGGCGAGACAAAGGCCGGCGGCGATTGAAGGAAATCGGCAAACCAACCACGCTCGGGCCGCCTTCTGGCAGGCTTTGCATCATGTTCATGGCAGCGAATTGCGGGCTTGCCGCAAGTTCCGCAATGTCATTCACCGGGCCGCTTGGCACACCAGCAGCTTCCAGCGCAGTAAGCCAATGATCGCGCGGTTGCAGGCGCAGCGCTTCCGCGATCAAGGGCAAAAGTGTGGCCTTGCTACGCACACGCGCGGGGCCGGTCGCGAAGCGCGGATCGCTCGCCCATTCTGGATGGCCCAGCACCTTCGCACACCGCGCCCAAAGCCGATCATTTCCAGCCGCGAGGCAAAGCGGCCGATCAGCTGTATCGAACACCTGATAGGGTACAATCACCGCACCGCCTGTGCCGTGGCGCTTTGGGATATCGCCGCTTGCCACGTGATTATTCACATGGCCTTCCACCCAATGCACAGCGCTTTCGAATAGCGATGTATCCACCAGGCAGCCCTTGCCGGTGCGATCGCGCTGGCGGAGTGCCGCCAAGGCGCCAATCACGCAGAACATCCCGGTCGCCTTGTCATTGATCGAAGCGCCGCAAAACGTCGGCGGGTCTTCCGGGCGGCCCGTAACGGACATCATGGCGCCATAGGCTTGCAGCAGCGGATCAAAACCGGGTTTTAACCGCATCGGCCCTTCATGCCCAAAGGCCCAGATCGAGCAATACACCAAGCGCGGATGGCGCATGAGCATCGCTTCCGGTCCGATGCCGATTTCATCCACCACGCCGGGGCGCAGATTCTGGATCAGCACATCGGCGCTCTCCACCAGCTTGTGCAGCGCTTCAACATCCTCAGGCTTTTTCAGATCCAGGGTGATGGAACGCTTGTTGCGATTCTGACCGTGGAAATAGAGCGAGGTTTCACCATCCGGCCCAAAGGGAGGCCCCCAGGCGCGCGCATCATCGCCACCATCGGGCTTTTCCACCTTGATCACATCGGCACCCATATCGGCCATGATGACGCCGGCGAGGGGCCCTGCCAAAGCCTGCCCCACTTCAATCACGCGCATGCCGTGCAGCGGTAATTCCATTGTTGTTTCCTCCCGATTCTACAACATCGGCTCCAAGGGCGGACGGCCGCGAATGAAATCCGATGCCTTTTCCGCAATCATCATGGTGGTGGCGTAGGTATTGGCCGAGGTCATGTTGGGCATCACGGACGCATCCACCACGCGCAAGCCTTCCAGCCCATGCACGCGCAGCCGATCATCCACCACCGCGGTCGGGTCCGTATTCGGGCCCATGCGCGCCGTGCCGATCAAATGATAGGTGGTGGAACCATTGCGCCGCGCGAAATCCATCAATTCATCATCGGAATCGATATGCGGGCCAGGCAGGGTTTCAGCTTCCAGGAAGGGGCTGAGTTCGGGCGTATTGAGCAAGCGCCGGATCAGCCGAATTCCACCCAGATGCACACGCCGATCCATGGGATCAGACAAGTAATTCGGCTGGATTTCGGGGTCATCAAACACATCGGCGGTCTTCGCGCGCACCCAGCCGATGCTCTCTGGCCGATGCTGCCAGGCGCCGGCGGTCACCCCTGGATAATCATCCAGCACATAGACCTTGCCTTCCGCATAAGACCCCGGCGTGAAGACGCATTGCAGATCGGGCTGATCCAAGCCTTCAAAGGATTTCCAGAAAACATAGACATGCGACGGCACGGTCGCCAGGATGGAAGGCCGCCCCATCGCCCAGCGCGCCACTTGCCCGGCAAGCTTCACGCCGCGCGCCAGCTCATTCAGCGTAGTGACACCAGGCTTGGCGCGCATCACGACGCGCGTTGCGTAATGGTCGCGGAAATTCTCACCCACACCGCGCAATTCATGCAGCACCGGCACGCCAAGCTTTTGCAATAGCCAGCCTGGACCAATGCCAGATACCTGCAACAGCCGCGCGGTATTGGCTGTGCCGGCCGAGATGATCACTTCCCGCCGCGCCCGCACTTCACGCGGTGTGCCGCCACGCTGGTTCAAATAGCGCACGCCAACCGCGCGCTTGCCTTCCAGAATAATCCCGCAGGCGCGGGCATTGGTCAGTACATCAAGCGTTTTGCGCGCCATGGCAGGATGCAGAAAGCCGCGCGCGGCGGAAATACGCCGGCCGCGATGAATGGCACGCTGGAAATAGCCAACGCCGGCCTGATTGCCGTTATTGTAATCCGGGTTGCGCGGAATGCCGGCCGCAACACAGCCGGCGATGAAGGCTTCCGAAAGCGGATTGAACCAATCCATATCTGTCACGGGTACACCACCATCGCGCCCGCGGCGTTCCTCCCCAAAGCCAAGGCGCTTTTCGCTTCGCTTGTAATAGGGCAGGCAATCCGCATAGCCCCAGCCGCGATTGCCGCGCTGCGCCCAGCTATCCTGATCCCCCGGCTGGCCGCGATTATAGATCATGCCATTGATCGAAGACCCACCACCCAGCGTGCGGCCCTGCACCGTTTTCACGCGCCGCCCGGCGGTGTTTTCCGTGGGCTCGGTGCTGAATTGCCAGGTGATGTCGGGGTTCACCAAAGCCTTGATGAAACCAGCAGGGATATGGATGAAGGGGTTGGTATCGGGCGGGCCAGCTTCCAGCACGCAGACGGTAGTTTCCGGATCTTCCGTCAGCCGCGCCGCAAGGATGGACCCCGCTGCCCCGGCACCTACAATCACGTAATCGAAGGTATCGGCATCCGCTTGCGCCATGGTTGCTTCCCCATCCTTTTCGGGCCGAATCCTAGCAAGCTTTGGCCGCTACGCCAGCCCAAGACAGGCAGGGCATTTTGGCCCATGATGCCGGGCAAGCCTTGGGGAGCAGACCGCCATGACCAACCCAGCAGATTTCACCGCCCCACCGCGCCGTGCCGGTTGGATAGAGCGCCCCGATGCGCGCATCCGTTACGAGGTCACGGGCGAAGGCCCCGCCATTGTCTTTGCGCATGGGCTTGGCGGGAATCTCATGTCCTGGTGGCAGCAGGTCGCGCATTTCGCGCCGCGCTATACCTGCGTGGCGTTTTCGCATCGCGGTTTTTTCCCTTCCACCGCATCGGCAGAGGGGCCTGATCCCGCCGCCTATGACGCCGATCTGGCCGCCTTAGTGGATGAGCTTGGGCTTGGCGATATTCGCATCATTTGCCAATCCATGGGCGGCTGGACCGGCGTTGAATATGCGCTGCTGCGCCCGGGGCGCGTGAAGGCTTTGGTGCTGGGCGCCACCACCGGCACGCTCGACCCGCGCCAGATGCGTGAACCCGAACGATCACGCCTGAAAACTTGGCAGGAAGAAAGCGCGGCGGCGCGCGCGGCGGGGCTTAAGCGCCATATCAACCCGGCGGCTGGCGCGCGCATGGCGGCGGAGCAGCCAGCGCTCTATCACCTTTATAACCACGTCTATGGCCTGACCAGCGGCTTTGATCGTGAAGCAGTACGCGCGCGGCTGCAGGCTGGGCGCAATCGCGCGCCCGAATCCTTCGCCGCCGCGCAATGCCCGCTGCTGTTCATCCCAAGCGAGGAAGATATCGTGCTGCCGCCCTTCGCCGCACGTGCGATGGCAAGTGCCATTCCAGGCGCGCGTTACGCCGTGCTGCATAAGGCCGGCCATTCCGGCCATTTTGAGCGCGCGAGCGCCTTCAACGCCTTGGTGGATGCTTTCTTTGAGGAGATTGGCGCATGAATGCCATGACACTTTCCATTTGCGTGGATGATTACCCGCATACCATGGCGCTGCATCGTGGTGAGACCGCGAGCGCGTCGCTTAGCCTTGCGATGCAGGTGGTGAAGCCCATCAGCAAGGCTTTCGCGCCGATGGTGCGCGAAGGGCGTTTTGACATCAGCGAAATGGCGATTGCGACTTTTCTGATGGCGAAAGCCGCCGGTCGCGATTTGGTGCTCCTGCCGCTGGTGGTGGCGGAACGCTTTCAGGAAACGGCGATGTTCTGCCGCGCAGGGAGGCGGATTGAAACCCCCGCCGATTTGGCCGGCAAGCGCATTGGTGTGCGCGCCTATAGCCAAACCACCGGCATGTGGATCAGGGGCGTTTTGCAGGAAAGCTTTGGGTTGCGCGCGGATGCCATGCGTTGGGTGACGTTTGAAGACGCGCATGAACCAAGCTTCCGCGACCCGCCTTGGGTGCAGCGTGCCAGTGCGGGCGAAACCCTGAATGGCATGTTCGACAGCGGCGCTCTTGATGCCGCCATCATGGGCTTTGAACTGCCCGCGGGTGATGATGTACGCACGGTCTTCCCAGACCCCGCAGCAGCGGGTGCAGCCTTTCACGCGCGCTACGGCTTCAAGCCGGTGAACCATCTTGTGGTGATGAAGGGCGCTTATGCGCGCGATGCCGCTTTGGTGGCTGAAGTGCTGCGCCAATTCAATGCTGCCGGCACGGCGCCACGCAGCCGCGCCGCGCTGAACCCAGCGCTGGAATTGGCATCACGCTGGTGCGCCGATCAGGGCCTGATGGCGCGCCCGCTCAGCCTTGACGAAATCTGGGCGGGCTTGCCGGCAGCTGTGGGCTAAACCGTCAGGCTACCTTGGCGCCCCGCACCAGGCGCCCGGGTAGCGCCCCGGTCGCCTCACCTTCGCGATACACCGGCGTGCCGGCAACTATAGTGGCGACATAGCCATCAGCCTTCTGGATCAGGCGCTTGCCACCGGCGGGCAGATCGTAATGCATTTTCGGCATCTCCAACGCCAGCCGGCCGAAATCAATCACATTGATATCGGCCTTCTTACCTGGTGCCAGCACGCCGCGATCCTTAAGGCCGAGCGCATGCGCATTGTCGCGCGAAATGCGCTTCACCACGAATTCCAACGGCAGGCGCGGCCCGCGTGCGCGATCACGCGCCCAATGCACCAGCATATGCGTCATGCAGGATGCATCGCAGATATAGCCAACATGCGCGCCACCATCGCCAAGCCCCATCAGCGTGTGTGGATGCGTCACCATGTTGCGAATGGCGGTCAGGTCTCCATCGGCATAGTTGAGAATGGGCCGGTTCAGAATGGCGCGACCATCCTGTTCCAGCATCATGTCATAGCAAAGCGCCGCCGGGTCCATGCCGCGCGCCGCCGCCATGGCAGCAACGGATTTTTCCGGCGGCGGCTCATAATCCGGCGGATCGCCCAACGCGAAGATCTTCTCCCAATTATTCAGCCGTACACGCAGCGCCGGGTCTTCGGTGGGTTCGGCCAGGATACGCCCGCGTAAAGCCGGATCACGCAACGCAGCGATACGCTGTTCAAAGGGCAGGTGCGCTATCGCCTGATAGGAAGCACGCATCAGGAAGGGGTGTTGCGAAAGCTCAAACCCGAACATCAAGCCAACGGGCCGGCCCATTACCTGGCCATACATGGGCACACCGGCCTCATGCGCCGCTTCCACCTTATCCAGCAGCCAGCGCCATAGCCCCGGCTTGGATTCCCGTTGCAAGAGCGAGAATGTCATCGGCCGGCCCGAAGCTGCCGCAATGCGTTGCAGGCGCGCAAATTCATCTTCCGGATCATCAAAATCCGAAATCACCTGCATCCAGCCCGAACCTTGGGCACGAATGGCGCGCGCGATGGTTTCCAGCTCTTCCTCAGGCGTGCCAAGGGTTGGGATATGCCTGCCATCCAAGGTGCGATGCGCAATGGCGCGCGATGTCGAAAAGCCGAGCGCGCCGGCGGCCAAGCCTTCTGCGGTCAACCGCGCCATTTCCGCGCATTGCTCAGGTGTGGCCACCGCATGGGCTTCTGCGGCCTCGCCCATCACATGCACGCGCAAGGGCGCATGCGTCACCATGGCGGCAACATCCATGTCATAGGGGCGCGAGTCCAAAGCATCCAGGTATTCGGGGAAGCTTTCCCAATTCCAGGGCAGGCCTTCGGTCAGCACAACCTCCGGCAAATCCTCCACACCCTCCATCAGCTTCACCAGCATGTCGCGCCGATCCGGCCGGCAGGGCGCAAAACCCACACCGCAATTGCCGAGCAGCGCGGTCGTCACGCCATTGATGGATGAGGAAAGCAGCCGGCTGCTCCAAGTCGCTTGGGCATCGTAATGAGTATGGATATCCACAAAGCCCGGCGTGACGATCAGACCCTTGGCGTCAATCTCCTCTGCCGCGCGGGCCGAAATCTTGCCGATCTCCAGAATACGCCCATCGCCAATGGCGATATCGGCTTCATAGGGCGGCGCACCCGTGCCATCCACCAGCGTGCCACCACGAATAATCAGGCTTGCGTCGCGTGCCATGGGGGTTTCCTTCAGGTTTTCAGGATGATTTTGCCAAGATGCGCATTGGCCTTCATATGCGCGAGCGCTTCAACCGCCTCATCAAGCGCGAAGACGCGGTCAATCGGCAAATGGAACACGCCTTCATCCACACCCTTGCGCAAATCGCGCTGCGCGACGCGTTCTTCCTCACGGATTTCAGCGACACTGCGCGTGCGATGCGTCACACCGATATAGGCAATGCGGCGCGTGGCGTGCAGGTCAAAATCAAAATCGCCATGCGCGCCACCAAGCCGCCCAACATTCACAATACGGCCCAGAATGGCGGTGGCGCGCATAGCGCCATTGATGGTGCCGCCGGAGACCTGATCAATCACCAGATGCACACCGCGCCCTTCGGTCAGCGCCAGCACCTGATCCGCCCAATCCGCATTATGGGTATTCACCGCGTGATCGGCGCCGAATTCCTTCAACCGCGCGCGGCGTTCGGCATTGGTGGAGGTGCCAATCACCAACCCCGCGCCCATGTATTTCGCGATCTGCATGCCCATCAGCCCAACGCCGCTGGAAGCACCTAGAATCAGCACCGCTTCACCCTTGGCCAGGCGCCCATTGGAAATCAGCGCATCATGCATGGTGGAAAGCGCCACCGGCAAAGTCGCCGCTTCTTCCCAGGACATGTTGCGGTCCGGCACCGGCTGCACGCGGCCCATATCGGCAATGGCATATTCTGCATAACCGCCGGAACCCGCGCACATCACGCGATCACCGGGCTTGATGCCGGAAACACCCGCACCAACCGCCGCGACCTCACCGGCAAATTCAAGCCCGAGGATGGTACCGGCACCGCCCATGCGGCCATGCGCATGCCCCGCCGCAACGCCAAGATCAGCGCGGTTGAGACCCGCCGCACGCACCCGCACCAATACCTGCTCTGGCCCCGGCACCGGACGCGGCGCTTGCTGCACTTTTACGCCTTCGGCTGTGACTACGGCCGCCTTCATGGTTTCGGTCATGCTACTATCCCCTTGCGCCTATCAGGCCCTGAATACGGATGATGCCATCAGGCACCGGTTGCAGCCCTTGTATCGCGGCGCCCACACCATGCAAGACGCGCGAGTGCCACAAATAGACATAAGGCCGATCAGCCAGATAAATCCGTGCTGCTGCCTCATAAGCTGCGGCACGCGCTACCGGATCAACACTCTGCCGCGCCGTATTCAGCAGCGTATCAAGTGCCGGGTTGCAATAACGCCCACCATTCAGCGCCTGGCCACAAGCGTTGAAGTTATACAGGTTCTGGTCCAGATCCACGCGGCCTGACCATTGGATGATCAGCGCCTCAAACTCGCCCGCCGTCCATTGGCGGAGCAACGTCGCGGTCTCGATCACCTGCAATTCAATATCAATGCCGGCTTCGCGCGCCATGGCCTGGATCACTTCTGATGCTTGCAGGTAATCCGTGGTATTGGGCACCGAAAGCTTCATCCGCACGCGATCATGCCCGGCTTCGCGCAGCAGCGCGCGCGCCCGCGCCATATCACGCGGCGGAATCGGCTGGCTATTGGCATAAAAGGCATGGCCCGGCGGGACGGATTGATTGCCCGGAATCCAAAGCCCCTCGAACGCAACATTCACCAGCGCCTGGCGGTCAATGGCGCGTTCCAGGGCTTCGCGCACCCGCGCATCCCGCCCCAAGGGCGTATTGGCTGCTGGGCCATGCGCTACGTTGATCGCGATATAAAAGGAAGCGAGTGATGGCGCTTCCACCAA
>JADCEV010000108.1 GCA_020249865.1 Roseomonas sp.
CGCGGCCACCAGGAAGGTTTCCAGGAAGGGCATGCCGGCCAGCGCCACACCTTCCTGCTCACCCAGGCGTTCATTGCGCGACACATCGGCGATGAAGACCAGGAAGATCGGGCATTGTTCGATATGCTTCTGCCCGCCCGCAATCGCCGCCAGTGCCTTGCGCTTTTCCGGATCGTTTACCGAAACCACGGACCAGGTCTGCAAATTGGAAGATGTCGCCGCCGATTGCGCCGCTGCAATCAGGGTCTCCAGCGTGCCGGCCGGCGGCGCATCCGCGCGATAGCCGCGCACGGAACGGTGTGAGAGCAGCAGCGAAATCGTCTCATTCCAAGGGCCGAGCTTGGGTTCGGCGCCGGCGCCGTAACGCGCTGTCAGGGCGGCCGGGGCCGGCAGTTGCATGCCATCCATTTGGGTATTCCTTTGCGATGATGGGGGAAGCCTAGGCCAGAATGACGCGGTGGCAAATCACCCTGTCTGGCGGTGCGCCGCCGCCGGGTGCGGTGCGGCCAGCAAAGGCCCGGCGCCAAAGAGTTTTTCGCGGTAGCTCCCCGGCGCGTAGCCGCGCTTATAGCGCCCACGTTCCTGCAAAGCCGGCACCAAAAGCCGCACCACATCTTCCAGGCATTCTGGCGTCACGGTGCGCGAGAGGTTGAAGCCATCCACATCCGCCTGATCCACCCAGGCGATGAGTTCCTCGGCCACCTCTTCAACGCTTCCAACAATCGGCGGTTGGCGGCTGCCGAGCACCATGCGGTCCATCAGTGCGCGCTTGGTGGCGCGCGGTGCGGCGGCACGCAAAGCCTCCACATTGGAACGGATGGCCTGGCTTTGCCCGGCATCGGGCAATTCCTCATCGGGGGCAAAACGCGCCAAATCTATGCCAAGCGAAGCCGAGGCATGCGCCAAGGCGCCTTCAATGCTGGCGTGCTGGCGGTATTCGGCGAGCTTCGCCTCAGCCTCAGCCCGCGTGCGGCCAATGATCAGCGTGGCGCCGACAAAGACGCGGATCGGGCGCGGCGCGGCGCGGGTGCGCAAATCGGCAACGAGCTTCGCCACATGCGGCTTTGGTCCGCCATTCACAAAGACGCATTCGGCATGGCGCGCGGCAAAACCCCGCCCGCGATCCGAAGCGCCCGCCTGATACAAAACCGGCGTGCGCTGCGGCGATGGTTCCACCAGATGCGGCGCATCCAGCCGATATTGTCGGCCTTCATGGCGGATGCGCTTCACGCGCGCGGGATCGGCATAGATGCCCGCCGCGCGGTCGCGCTTCACCGCATCAGCGGCCCAGGATTCCTCCCACAGCCGATAGACGATTTCCATATATTCATCTGCCAGATCGTAGCGATCATCATGCGCCATTTGGCGATCCAACCCCATGGCACGCGCGGCACTATCCAGATAGCCGGTTACGATATTCCAGCCGATGCGCCCCTCAGTCAGATGATCAAGCGTCGAGAAACGCCGCGCCAATAGGGCCGGGCTTTCCCAAGCGAGGTTGCACGTCACGCCAAAGCCAAGATTGCGCGTGGCCGCCGCCATGGCCGGCACAAGCAGCATGGGATCAAGCAGCGGCACCTGCACGGCATTCCTGATGGCCGCATCGCCGTTCCCGCCATGCACATCATAAATGCCCAAGACATCCGCCAGAAACAGCCCATCAAACAGGCCTTCTTCCAACAACCGCGCCAGCCCCATCCAATAATCAAGCGAAAGATAGTCAGCCGAGCGATCCCGCGGATGGCGCCACATGCCCTGCTGGATATGACCCACACAGGCCATGTCAAAAGCATTGAAGCGGATTTCGCGCGAAGCGGTCACAACCCCAGCCCCGGCACCAGCAAGCCTTCCAGCATCCGCCTTCTCTCGGGCGGGATCGCCACCGCCTTGCGCGCCTTGAGGTCAAAGCTGATGCCGACCGCTTCCGCCGCCGCAACCGGCGCGCCAGTAACCCCATCATGCAGCAAATGCGTCCAGGTGGTGGTTTTCTCACCGAGCGCGCGGAGCCCGCTTCGGATGATCAGCAAATCGCCCATCCGCATCGGTTGCAGATAGACCAGCCGATATTCCAAGGCCGCGCTGCCAAGCCCTTCTTCCCGCGCGCCAAGCTCCGCCCCCGGAAAGCGCAGATTGGGCACGCCATCCCAAATGCGAGAGATCACCACATCCGGGCGCATCAGCCCGGCGCGATCACAATCCTCGGCCCGGATGGCACCGATATAGGCATCGGTCAGGCCCAAGGCGGCGGCGCCGGCGGCATCGGGCAGCGGGCGGATGGGATCGAAGGGCAGGCCGCGCGGCCCGGCGTGATCCGGCAGGGTGGTAGCCAGGCCGGCGATTTTCCCATCCAGCCCCGCCGGCAGCGGCAGTTCAGCGCCCGAGGCCGGGTCCCGCAATTCAATATCCGAAACCAGCGCCG
The DNA here is from genome assembly GCA_020249865.1 of Roseomonas sp. Taxonomy (GTDB): domain Bacteria; phylum Pseudomonadota; class Alphaproteobacteria; order Acetobacterales; family Acetobacteraceae; genus Neoroseomonas. Next base: position 2,420 of record JADCEV010000108.1, read on the forward strand.
CGGCCGCTACCCCGGTGCCGCTATTCCTGATTTCCACATAGGCGCGCAGCCGATCCCCGCGCCTTTCGACAATGCCGCCGAAGATCGTAAAGGGCGTCCCCGCCGCCATTTCGCGCAAAAAGCGAATATGCTGATCCACCGGCACAAAAAACCCGCGATCCGGCGTGATGCCAAGCGCCAGCGCCAGCCAGGCCAGCCCATCCCCCGCGCGGGCAATGTAATGGCGCACATTCATATGCCCCATCACATCGCATTCGCCGCTTTGCACGCTGCCCTTGCCGATCACGATCATGGAATCACCCCTGGGAAACGCCCGCAGAACACCCTGCCCGGCCCTTCCATGCAAGCCAAGATTTGGTCGCATTTTCCGAGCCGCCAGGTGAGTCCACCTGGCTTGAAAATGCTCCAGGGCTTGAGCCCGCCGAAACTTCGGCGCAGCATACCCGAAAGCAAAAGGAAGGAAGCACGCCATGGATGTCGGTATTTTCAACCTCATGGGCTATCGCAATCGCGGCGTGCCCACGGCCGCGATCTATGACCAGACCATCGCCCAGGTGAAGGCCGCGGAAGCCGCCGGCTTCAACATCGCCTGGTTCGCCGAGCATCATTTCTCCAATTACTGCGTCTGCCCTTCGCCGCTGATGATGCTGGCGCGGCTGGCGGGCGAGACTTCACGGATCAAACTCGCCTCCGGCGTGGTGATCGTGCCGCTCTATCACCCTTCCCGCCTGATTGCCGAAATCGGCATGGTGGATTCGCTAACCCATGGGCGCCTCGTCCTCGGCGTTGGCAGCGGCTACCAGCCCTATGAGTTTGAACGCTTCGATGCATCCCTTCAGGAAGCGCCGCACCGGCTGCTGGAAGTGATGGCCATGATGGAAAAGGCCTTTGGCGGCGAGACCTTTTCGCATGAGGGCGAATATTATTCCCTGCCGCAAACCCATATCGCGCCGCGCCCCGCCGGCAAGCTGCCGGAGATTTGGGTGGCCGGCGACAACCCCGATCTGCATCGCTATGCCGCGCAGCGCGACTGCGTGGTGATGGTGACACCGCGCCACTTCACCCCTGCCCTTTTGGCCGCCGCGCGCCGGCGCTTTGAAGATATCTGGCGCGCCGCCGGCAAGCCGGCCGAGGCGCTGCGCTTCGGCGCCATGCGCCCCTTCTGCGTGACGGATGACAAGGCCGAAGCCATGGCCTTTTTGGAAAATGCCCGCTGGCAAATCCGCCTTTCACAAAGCCTGCGCCGCAAGGAACAGGAAATGGATGGCGGCTTGCTGGTGGAAAAAACCTGGGAAGGCGAACCAAGCCTGGAAGAAATGGGGTCCTTCATGCTGGTGGGCGATGCCGATACGGTGGCCGCGCGCATGGCCGCCGAAATCCGCGCCGCCAGCCCCTGCCATTACCTGCTGCAAATGCAGATTGGCGACCTGCCGCCCGCCATCGCCATGAACACCATCAAGGCGTGGGAGGGGGCCATCCGCCCGCGCCTGGAACGCGAATTCGGCCCGCTGGACCGGATTGGGGTGCCAGTGCAGGCGGCCGCCTGAAGGTTTGTCTTGACCCCCGGCCCCGCGATTTGGCACTGAGCAGGGCGTGGTGACGCTTGTTCCAGTCAGTCGCGGGGATGAGGATACGCTCTGGGCCGTTGTGGCAACCGTGGGGCGCAAAAGCCGCGTGGCCGAGGTTTTCCGTTCACGCTCCGCCGCCCTGAATGACCGAGACTGGCGCGACCAACAAGTGCGCGCCTACGCCGATTGGCTGATCCGCGCCAAACAACCCGTGCCACATTATTCGGTGACACCCATCAAACGAAGCGACCTGCCGCGGAAATGGACGCCATTGCCGGCGCTTGGGTTTTTGCGGGGGCAGATGGTGTAGGGGGGCGTAAATGGTAGAGGATGGGTCATCCCTCGAATGGCTTCCTTCTGTAGTTCTTCCTGGCCTTCGCCTAAGCTTCACTGTTGAGGCTAGGCATGCCGCACTCGTACCGCCATCCGATCCGAGGGTGGGGAAGATCGAGGCTGCGTACCCTATGTTCCGTTCATTCATGAGGCGCTTCGTAAACGCTTTTGGCTTACCGGTGCAGCCTGCTCTGTTATTGATACATAAAACAGCGCCTCGTACTTTCCGTTTCAATGAAGCACTCTTTGGCCTAAGAGATGCTATCTCCGTCTCTACTGTTTCGTATCAGCGAGCGCTAGAAATTAGTCGTCGGTCTGGCGACCGGGTGTGCTATGCTGATGCGTTTTCTTTCTATCCCTGGATGGTGGATAACAAATTTCAAGGGTTGGCCTGTTTGACCGAGGCTATGGCAGCGCTTGATACGGTCGAAGGCTTCCAAGGTCAGCCAATGCCAAGCGTCCCGCTCGCAAGTATGGGTGAGGAAGTCATTGACCGCCCTGTTTTAGAGGCCATCCTGAGCCGTTGGCTCGCTCGTTTCCGCAGCAAGGCGGCAAACCCGCCTGACGTCGCTCTTTTTCGATCGCTCAACATGGCTCATCATGCATGCCTGATTTCGTCGCCTGCTTCCGGTAGCACACTTTACGATATTGGCCGTCAAATCGCCTTATGGGTTGCGGCATTCGAAATCCTTGGTCATCCTCATTCAGGCAAGACCGTTAACCTTAACTCAGTAATGGATATGTTCGACCGCGTGGATTGGCTGTCCAGGGAATTTAGGGCGCGTCGTTACCGCATCTGTTACCGCAATAAGGTTCAGCGACGGCCGCTTGCAGCCGCCCTCTATGCACGACTTTACTTCGCGCGCAACGCCTTTCTCCATGGCAATCCTGTGTCCCGTAAGACATTAAAAATTCAAAGTGTGGGACCAACGCTTTTTGATGTAGCCGCTCCTCTCTATCGTCTCGCGCTCACGTCGTTCCTGGACCTTAGACCTCAGCCAATCGAGGGGGAACTTGATCCTGAGGCCTTCGGCGCAGCCATCGCGAGGCGCCTAGAGTTGCATGGCTACCAAGAGACACATGAAGAGGCATTGCTGACAGCGTGGTTCGGGCGGGATCGACAAAAATCTCTGAGAAAAAAATTTGCATAAAATGAATATTTAGCTGTAAAGTTTCTGATAAGGAGAGCGTCATTGGAAACGAAATGAGCGTCGGAGCCCATAAAAATAGATCGCCGCTCGCGGCGCCGCTACCTGTAGCTGTCTACTTGGCCCAACACGCCGCCGCACACCAGCTTTATGACTGGATCGTGGCGCTGCCGACTGCTATCCCTGGACCCTTCGCGAAGGTTAATACTAAACAGACCTTTGCCCCCAATCTTGCAAACGCGTTACTAGCCCGCAAGGAACCTCTGATAGACATCGCCATCGCGAAATCCTGCGACGATCATGATACTCTTCTAACGCTGTGGGGTCGGGGCGATGAAGCAATCCGCTATGCCATCGCAGCGAATCCTTATCGCATCGGCTATCTAGGTTTTGACCCAGATACGATAAGCGAACTTTTTCGACAGCCAGACGAGCAGTTGATGCGCTTAGTGTTCACCAACCCATCAATGACATCTAGCGGACTTGCCACCTTGTTTGATCGCGACGGCGCCTTTTCAGCACTTGATGATACGGTATGGCTACGCGCTGTGCACGCAGCTAGTACCGCTCCTGTGCTCACTTCAGCCGAGCCCCTTGAAGCATGTTTCCAAGAAAGTTTGGGATTCGCAGCAGCTTGGCGCCTCGTCGACACACTTGAGCCGACCATACAAGCGGCAGAAGTGTTGGAACAGCTTTTGCTTAATATCAAACGCTTTTCGCCACCGCTTGAAAAGCATGGCTACGGCGCGAACGAGGCAAGACAGCAAAGCCAGCGCGCTGAGACTATCAAATCAGCGCAGCAACTATTTGTAGTAAGCGCTTTACAAAAATGGCGGCGCGAAAATGCGCCGGGTGCCCCACCTCCTCTGCGTGAGTTTGAGCCAGATTTCCATGGTGGCGTAAGAACCTGCCTCGCCCGCGCTGCAACAAAGGCATGGGTTCTCGTGGAAGAGCTACTATCAAGCGATGATAGATGGACGCGCCTTGGCGCTTATGGCGGAGCGCAAGCCTGGACAGAAGACTTGGTCGATCAGGCGTATGGGCGAGATGGCGCCGATTTTTTAAGAGAAGCTGTTTCAAATTCAGCATTTCACGAACGTGGCGCCGTTCGCGACAAACTAAAATCGCTCATCGCCGAACTAAGTACGAACGCAAAAGGCGACACACCAGATGCTTTCGACACTAAGCAAGATTTAAGAAGTACCTTCAGGACGATCGGTGAACGTTTATGGAAGCGAGATCATCACACGTATGCTTTACCACACGATGATACCCTCTTCGATCAAGATACTGACGCGCGCCATGATTACGAATTAACACTGACCGAGCGAATTGAAAAACTTGAACGCAATATCCGCGTCGAGTTACGACATACAGCGATCTTTTACCAGGAACGAATTGAAGCAAGCGGTGCAACGCGCGAAGAGGCGGAAAATCAAGTCGCACCGTTATGGACAATCCGCGATGCCGCAACCAGGTTAGCAAGCGGTCTAAAGCAGATTGCAAATGTGATCGAAGCACAGCAGCAAGCTTCCCAACTTGCAAAGGCCTCCCAAGGATTGCGAGGCACCTCTGTCTGGACGTGGATCGCCGTCTTCACGCTGGGCTTTCTGGTCGCTCGATTCGTGCTTAACTAGTCAATCTCACGATGGTCGCCTAAACGGGTCAGCGCGGAAGTTTTAACATTACCCCCGCCTCACCCCCCAATAACAAACCCCAAACGCCGCAAGCCCCCCGAGCACCGAAGCCGCCACATAAACCACCGCCAGCCACGGCGCCCTTTCCCACAGCACGCCGGTTTCCAGTGAAAAGGCGGAAAAAGTCGTAAAACCACCAAGCAGGCCCGTCACCAGCAATAGCCGCGCCTCACCGGAAATACCCAAAGCGCCAAATACGCCAATCAGCGCGCTGCCGATGATATTCACCGCCAGCGTCCCCCAGGGAAAGCCCGCGCCAAACAGCACCACACCCGCATGGGAAACCGCGTAGCGCAGCACGGAACCCGCGGCACCGCCCAAGGCCACCAGCAGCAAGGACAGGGGCGAAAATGCTGTGCCCATCAGCGCTTCCTTTTGCGGCGCAATTCCGCGAAGCGCGCCAAGCGCTCGGCAATCGCAGCCTCAGCGCCGCGATCGGTCGGGCGATAGAAAACGCGCCTTCCCATTTCCTCGGGGAAGTAATCCTGGCCGGAAAAGCCGCCCTCAGCCTCATGGTCATAGGCATAGCCGGCGCCATAGCCGATTTCCTGCATCAGCTTGGTCGGTGCGTTCAAGATGTGCTTGGGCGGCATCAGGCTGCCGGTTTCCCGCGCGGCGCGCATCGCTTCCCCAAAGGCCAGATAAACCGCGTTGGATTTCGGCGCGGTCGCCAAATGCACCACAAGCTGCGCCAGTGCCAATTCGCCTTCGGGTGAGCCCATCCGCTCAAATGTTTCCCAGGCGGCGATGGCCAGCGGCAGCGCGCGCGGGTCGGCCATGCCGATATCCTCGGCCGCGAAGCGCGTCAGGCGTCGGGCGATGTAGCGCGGGTCCTCGCCCCCCGTCAGCATGCGCGCAAACCAGTAAAGTGCCGCATCGGGGTCTGATCCGCGCATGGATTTATGCAGCGCGGAGATCAAATTGTAATGTTCCTCGCGGTCCTTGTCGTAAAGTGCCGCGCGTTTCGCGAGCAAGCCGGAAAGCCCGGCGGGATCAAGCGGGGGGGTGGCTTCGGGCAGGGCGAATAATTGCTCGGCCATGTTCAGCCCGTAGCGGCCATCGCCATCCGCCATGGCGCGCAGCGTGGCGCGCGCTTCGGGGGAAACGGGCAGGGCGCGGCCCATCAGCGCTTCGGCGCGGGTCAGCAGCAATTCAAGCGCGGCATCATCCAGGCGCTTCAGCACCAGCACCTGGCAGCGGGACAGAAGGGCGCCGTTCAGCGCGAAGGATGGGTTTTCCGTGGTGGCGCCCACCAGCGTCACGGTGCCGTCTTCCACCACGGGCAGAAAGCCATCCTGCTGCGCGCGGTTGAAGCGGTGGATTTCATCCACGAAAAGCAGCGTGCCTTGGCCGTTGGATTTGCGCGCGCGGGCTTCTTCAAAGGCGCGCTTCAAATCGGCGACGCCCGAAAACACCGCCGAAAGCGCGGTGAAGCGCAGCCCCGCCGCTTCGGCCAGCAAGCGCGCAATGGTGGTTTTGCCCACCCCTGGCGGCCCCCATAGGATCAGGGATGCCAAGGAACCGCGCGCCAACATGCGCGAAAGGCTGCCTTCCGGCCCCAGCAGATGATCCTGGCCCACGACCTCGGCCAAATTGGCGGGGCGGAGCCTATCGGCCAGCGGGCGCGCGCCTTCGGTGGGCGTGGCGGCGGGCTCTGGCGCGCCGAACAGGTCAGGGGTGGCGGGGGCGCGGGCCATGGGGCGGTTCAGCGGATCGCCAGCGCATTGCCGGGGCTGCCAATGCCGCCGCGATGGTTGAGCGGGGCGGCGGTGAAAAACGCCGTGTAGCGGCCGGTCGCGGCGCTGTCCTCGGCGAGGGCTTCGAAGTCAAAGAACTCGCCCAGGCACAAGCCAAGCCGGGCGATGGCAAGATGGAGCGCGGGCTTCCAGGGGAAGATCGGCCAGGCTTCGACTGTGGGGTTATCGGCGGCGACCGCGGCAATGCCCTGGTCCCAAAGAAAGCGCCACATGCCTTCCCCGCCATCCAGGCCGGAATAATCGCGGGCGCCGGCTTCGCCCTGGATCAGCAAGTGGCGTGCATCGGCGTCCGGCGCGGCGCGGAAGGCAGCAAGCCAGCCGGTCCGCACCAGCAGGATATCGCCGGGGCGGAGTGCCACAGCTTGCGCGCTGAGGCAGGCGGCCAGGTCCTCGGCAGTCGCGCGCTGCCCGCCCATCGCGCCCCAAGCGCGGCCGGTGCGGGCGAAATGGCGCGGGAGGTCGGCCAGCACCGCGCGGCCTGCGATGCCGTGGGCGAGTGCCTTGTCTATGCCGTTGCGGCTTTGCGGGCCATGCACAATGGAAGAAAGCGGCGCGTGATTATAGAAACCATGCGTGGCGTCAGCGAAATGCGAAAGCCCGTCCCATTGCGTGCTGCCTTGCAGCCAAAAGCCATCCAGCTTGTCGTCGCGCGTGATGCGGCCGGGGTGGTCTTCACTCACCATCACGGGCTTGGGGGCGGCGCGGCGGCGATGGGCGCCTTCATGCGCGGCGCCGAAGGGCTCGTCCAGCGGCAGGTTCACGTTGAAGCGGCGGCCCTCGCGGATTTCATCGCGGGCGGCGGCGACGGTGGCATCCGTAATGCGGTTCAGCGTGCCGATCTGGTCATCCGGGCCCCAAACGCCCCAGGAAAGCGGCAGGCCGGTGGGATCACCAGGGGGACACGGGAGGTCATCATAGCGCGGTGGAGTCTTCATGGGCGTAGTCTAGCGCCAAGCGGCGCCGCGCATCACCCCTGGCTTGACGCGCCCTGCCCGCGCCCGCACATGCGGCGCGAAGAAAAGGAATGCCGCCCATGAAATTGTCTCGCCGAGCGGTGCTTGCCGCCGCCGCCCTGCCCATGCCTGCCCTGGCGCAAACCCGGAGCATCCGGCTTGTGGTGCCCTTTGCCGCTGGGGGCGCGGCGGATTCGGCGGCGCGTACCTTGGCACCCCGCATGGCGGAAAAGCTCGGGGCGACGATTGTGGTGGAAAACCGCACCGGCGCGGGGGGTTCGATTGGTGGCGCGGAAGTGGCGCGGGCAGCACCGGATGGCAATACGCTGCTGTGGGATGCGTCATCGCATATCGTGAACCATGCGCTGCTGCGCGGGCTTTCCTTCGATTACGCCACGGCCTTCACGCCGATCAGCATGGCAACCAGCTTCCCGCAGGTAATTGCCGTCAAGGCAGATTTGCCGGCGCGCGACCTCGCGGCCTTTATTGCAGCGGCCAAGGCGCGGCCAGGCGCCATCAGCATGGGCACGCAGGGCAATGCCACGGCGGGGCATCTCGGCCTTGTGCAATTCACCCGCGCTGCGGGGATTGAGGTGATCCACGCCCCTTATCGCGGCGGGGCGGATGCGGCGCGTGACCTGGCGGGCGGTAATCTGGATGGCGTATTCATCACCGCCCTTTCCGCCGGCCCCGTGGTGGATAGTGGCCGCGCGCGCTTCCTGGCGGTTGCCAGCGCCGCGCGCCTCGCTGCGCGGCCAGAGGTACCCACCATCGCCGAAAGCGGCTTCCCCGGCTTTGATATCAGCGAATGGGTCGGGCTTTTCGCCCCCGCCGGCACCCCTGCCCCCATGATCGCCCGCCTGCATGAGGTTCTGGCCGTAAGCCTGGCCGAGCCTGAGGTGCGCGCGCGCCTTGCCCAGCTTGGCGCCGTGCCGGTCGGCAGCGCGCCTGAGGCCTTCACGCGCTTCGTCACCGAAGGCCGCGCCGCCATGACCGTGCTGGTGCGCGAAGCCAATATCCGTGTGGAATAAAGGGGCGATCCTCGCCCTGCTGGCGCTACTTGGCGCCGCCCCTGCGCGTGCCATGGATCCCGATATCATGAGCGTGATCGGCCAGCCCGTGCTTGCCCTGGCGCAACGCCCGGAAGTGGGCGCGGTATTGCGCCCGGCCAGCGGCGGGCATCGCAGCGTGATCGCCGAGGCGTTGCGCGAACCCGGCCCCGGCGTTGCCCTGCTGGATGGCCAATATCTGCATGGTCATGGCTGCAACCTGGAAGGCTGCCGGGTGCGTGGGATTTTCCTCGCCTGGGATTTGAAGGGGGAGAGGATGTTCATGTTGGTGACGGAAGAAGGCCGCGTGCGCGCCTCCATCCCGCCGGACCCGCGCGCCTGGCCGCGGGAACTCAGCGCCCCGCTTGCGGGCTTTTCGCCGGCGCTATCGGAAGCCATCGCCAAAAGATGAAACAAAAAAGGGCGGCCCCTGCTTGGGACCGCCCTTTTGTCGGAAACAAGCCGTTCAGCTTGCCGCTTCTTCTTCAGCCACTTCCGGCTTTGGCCCGCTATCCAGGCCCTTCGCGGCCGGGTTGCGATCCACCAATTCAATCACCGCCATATCGGCGGCATCGCCATAGCGCATGCCGGCCTTCAGCACGCGGCAATAGCCGCCGGGCCGCGCCTTGTAACGCTCGGCGATTTCGCCAAACAGCTTCGCCACCACCGCTTCATCGCGGATCTGTGACAGCGCCTGGCGGCGCGCATGCAGGCCACCGCGCTTGCCGAGCGTGATCATCCGCTCAACATAGGGGCGCAATTCCTTGGCCTTGGGCAGCGTGGTCGTGATCTGCTCATGCTTGAGCAGCGAGGTCGCCATATTGCGGAACATCGCCGCACGATGGCTTGACGTGACATTGAGCTTCCGCCCAGACAATCCGTGACGCATCTTTCTTACCCTTCAGAACGAACCGCTTAGAACGGCTCATCTGCCCTTTTCGCCAAATCCTCGATATTCTCGGGCGGCCATTCCGGCACTGCCATGCCGAGGCTGAGCCCCATCGCGGTCAGGACTTCCTTGATTTCATTGAGCGACTTGCGCCCGAAATTCGGCGTGCGCAGCATTTCCTGTTCGGTCTTCTGCACCAGATCGCCGATATAAACGATATTGTCGTTCTTCAGGCAATTCGCGCTGCGGACGGACAATTCAAGCTCATCCACCTTGCGCAGCAGGTTGCGATTGAACGGCAGATCATCCTGCATTTCCGCACCGAGTTCAGGGCGCGGTTCGTCGAAATTGATCAGGATTTGCAGCTGTTCCTGAATGATGCGCGCGGCAACACCCACGGCGTCTTCCGGCGCCAGCGTGCCATCGGTTTCCACCGACAGGATCAGCTTGTCATAATCGGTGCGCTGGCCAACGCGGGTCGGTTCCACGCGATAGGCCACGCGGCGGACCGGCGAATAGATCGCATCCACCGGGATCAGACCGATCGGCGCATCTTCCGGGCGGTTTTCGGAAGCCGGCACATAGCCCTTGCCGGAATCGATAATCAATTCCATCGAAAGCTTCGCGCCATCATCCAGCGTGCAGATCACCAGATCAGGATTGGCGATTTCAATATCGCCCGTGGTCTGGATCTGCCCCGCGGTAACTTCACCCGGGCCAGTTGCCATCAGCGCCAGGCGCTTTTCACCTTCACCCTGATAGCGGAGCGCAAGCTGCTTCACATTCAGGACGATATCAGTGACGTCTTCGCGCACGCCGGGGATGCTGCTGAATTCATGCAGCACGCCATCAATGCGAATGGCCTTCACCGCGGCGCCGAGCAGCGAGGAAAGCAGCACGCGGCGCAGCGCATTGCCAAGCGTCATCCCAAAGCCGCGCTCCAGCGGCTCCAGCACCAGGGTGGCGCTGCGCAGCGGGTTGATCGTCGGCTCGATATGCTTCTGCGTTTCGATCAGGGAACGCCAGTTGCGGTCAAGCACGTTCATGTCTCTCCTATCGGGCTGCGGCGGTCAGGCGTGGCGCGCGTATCAGACGCGGCGGCGCTTGCGCGGGCGGCAACCGTTATGGGGAATGGGGGTCACATCGCGAATGGCGGTCACCTGGAAACCAACGGCCTGCAGGGCACGCAACGCGGATTCACGGCCCGAACCAGGGCCGCTCACCATGATATCCAGCACTTCCATCCCATGCTCACGCGCCTTGCGGCCGGCATCCTCAGCAGCGACCTGCGCCGCATAGGGGGTGGATTTACGGCTGCCCTTGAAACCCTGCGACCCGGCGGAAGACCAGGCAATCGCATTGCCCTGCGCATCCGTGATGGTCACGATGGTGTTGTTGAAGGTGGACAGCACATGCGCCACGCCAGAAGAAATATTCTTCCGTTCCTTGCGCTTCACCGGGCCACGAGCGGCACCGCCGCGGGGTTCACGAGCCATCTTACTTCGTCACCTTCTTCTTGCCGGCGATCGCAACCGCCTTGCCCTTGCGGGTACGCGCATTGGTATGGGTGCGCTGCCCGCGCACCGGCAGGCCCTTGCGGTGGCGCAGCCCACGATAGGAACCAAGATCCATCAGGCGCTTGATGTTCATCGCCTGCTCACGCCGCAAATCGCCTTCCACGCGGTATTCGCGGTCGATCAATTCGCGGATGCGCATGATTTCATCATCGGTCAGCTGATTCACGCGGCGTTCGGCCGGGATGCTCAACTGATCGCAGATGACCTTCGCGTTCTGCGGGCCAATGCCATAGATATAGCGAAGCGAGACCAGGACTCGCTTATTGGTCGGAATATTCACGCCGGCGATGCGCGCCACAGTGCCTCTCCTGGGGCCGAGCCCCGCGATACCGCCGCGGTAGCCCATTGGGCCCTGCCGGCGGAGTGATCCGAATGATTTTGCAACGACAAAGAGCGGCCGGAGTTACCCCCCGCCGCGGGAGCAGCGGGATTAGCCCCAGTACCCTTCCCCGTCAAGCCTTTCCTGACAAAATTTCACCGATCTGGCGTGCGACTTCCGCCATGGAAGCCATGCCGTCAACGGCCTTCAACTTCCCTTGCCCCGCATAATACGTAAGCAAGGGGGCAGTCTGGCGATGATAGGCTTCAAGCCGTGCTGCCACGGTTTCCGCCTTGTCATCCGCCCGACGGGAAAATTCGGTCCCGCCGCAACTATCGCAAACCCCGGCCTTGGCCGGCTGCTTGAATGTATCGTGATAGCCCGCGCCACATTTCGCGCAGCTATAGCGCCCGGAAATGCGCCCCACCAGCGCAGCATCATCCACCTTGAGCTCAATCACATGATCAAGCTTGAGGCCGCTTTCCGTCAGCATGGCGTCCAGCGAAGCCGCCTGGGGCGCCGTGCGCGGGAAGCCATCCAGAATGAACCCCTTGGCGCAATCCGGCCGTGCCACACGCGCCTTGAGCATGGCGGTGATGATCTCATCCGGGACCAGTTCACCACGTTCCATGATGCCCTTGGCCTTCAGGCCGATCTCGCTGCCCGATTTCACCTCAGCGCGCAGCATGTCGCCGGTCGAAATCTGGGCGATGCCGAATTTCTCTTCCAGCATCTTGGCCTGAGTGCCCTTGCCCGCACCAGGCGGGCCGAGAAGGATAAGGTTCATCCGTTTCCTCCGTTCAACGCCCGCGCGGCTGCCCACGGCCGCCAAGACGCGCTTTCTTGATCAAGCCTTCATATTGATGGGCAAAGAGATGCGATTGCACCTGCGCCACCGTATCCATGGTCACCGAGACAATGATCAGCAGGGATGTGCCACCGAAATAAAACGGCACACCATATTGGCTGATCAGGATTTCAGGAATGATGCAAACCAGGCAGAGGTAAGCCGCGCCCAGAACCGTAAGCCGTGTCAGCACCCGATCAAGATATTCGGAGGTATTCTGCCCCGGGCGGATCCCCGGAATGAAGCCGCCATATTTCTTGAGGTTATCGGCCGTTTCGGTCGGGTTGAAGACAATCGCCGTATAGAAGAAGGCGAAGAAAATGATCATCGCCATATACAGGATCATATAGGCGGGCCGGCCATGCGCCAACATGGCGGAGATGGTCTGCAACCAGCCATCCGCCATATCCTGCGAAAAGCCCGCAATCGTTGCCGGCAACAACAGCAGCGATGACGCAAAGATCGGCGGAATGACGCCCGCGGTATTCAGCTTGAGCGGGAGATGCGTTGCCTCACCACCGAACATGCGGTTGCCCACCTGGCGCTTTGGGTATTGCACCGGAATGCGGCGCTGCGCACGCTCAATGAACACCACGAAAACAATCACCAGAAGCGCGATGATCAGGAAGGCGATGATGAAGATCGTGGAAAGCGCACCTGTGCGGCCCAATTCCAAGGTGCTGATCAGCGCCGATGGCAGATTCGCCACAATGCCCGCGAAAATGATCAGGCTGATGCCATTGCCCACACCGCGCGCCGTAATCTGTTCCCCAAGCCACATCAGGAACATGGTGCCGCCCACCAGCGTGATCACGCAGGAAAGCCGGAAGAACAGCCCCGGATCATAAACCGCAGCACCAAACTGACCGCGCATGGTTTCCAGACCAATCGCGATGCCATAGGCCTGGAAGATCGCAATCGCGACCGTGAGGTAGCGCGTATATTGATTGAGCTTCTTCCGCCCCGATTCGCCTTCCTTCTTCAGGGCTTCCCAGGCGGGAATCGCGGCAGTCATCAACTGCACAATGATGCTCGCGCTGATATAAGGCATGATGTTCAGCGCAAAGACGGTCATGCGCCCAAGCGCACCGCCCGAGAACATGTCGAACATGCCAAGAATGCCGCCGCCATGCTGGGCGAGAATCTCACCCATCACCGCCGCATCCACACCCGGCACAGGGATATAGGTACCGATGCGGTAGACAATCAGCGCGCCAAGCGTGAACCAGATACGCTTCTTGAGCTCGGTCGCCTTGGAGAGCACGCCGAGGTTCAGATTGGACATCGCCTGTTCCATGGCGGACGCCATGCGCATTCTCCCAATGCCTGCAGGGCGCCCTTGGGTCGTGCCCCTGTCTTCAAGCCCTATGTGGCGCCGCGCCCTAACAAGACAAGCGCGCTTCGCCAGAATGAAAGCGGCGCCCGAGTAACCCCGCGCGCCGCCAAGAATCTTACCGCATCGCGATCAGGCGGCGCGGTGCCGACAAGTCTCAGCCAGCCTCAGCAGGCGCGGCCGGCGCGGTGACGGTTACGCTGCCGCCCGCGGCTTCCACCGCCGCAATGGCCGCAGCCGAAGCGCCGGAGACGGAAATCCGCACCGCGCGCTTGATCTCACCCTTGCCGAGCAAACGCACGCCGATGAATTTGGAGCTGGAACGAACAACGCCCGCTGCGCGCAGCGCCGCTTCATCCAGATCCTGACCCGCCGGCAGACGCCCAGCTTCAATCGCCGCATCCAGCGTGCCGATATTCAGCGTGGCATAGAGCTTACGGAAAGTGTTCACGAAGCCGCGCTTGGGCAGGCGCCGATAAATCGGCAACTGACCGCCTTCAAACCCGTTCAGCGAAACGCCGGTACGCGCCTTCTGCCCCTTCACGCCACGCCCGCCGGTCTTGCCCTTGCCAGAGCCAATCCCACGGCCGATGCGCTTGAACTTGGGACGCGCGCCCGCATTGTCGCGGATTTCATTCAACTTCATGACTTAATCCTCCACCTTCACCAGGTGGGCGACCTTGCGGATCATGCCGCGCACCGCAGGCGTGTCTTCAAGTTCACGCGTACGATGGCGCTTGTTCAGACCAAGGCCGATCAAGGTTTCCTTCTGGCCGGGCTTGCGCCCGATGGGTGACCCAAGCTGGGTCACCTTCACTGTCTTTTTCTCAGCCATTCGCGGCCTCCTGCGCCTCAGCGGCGGCTTCCTTCCGCGGACCGAGGATATCCGCCACCTTCTTGCCACGGCGTGACGCAACAGCACGCGGGCTGGTGCAACGCTGCAACGCGGCGAAAGTGGCCTTCACCATGTTGTGCGGATTGGCGGAACCCGTGCACTTGGCGACAACATCACCCATGCCGAGCGTTTCAAACACGGCGCGCATCGGGCCACCGGCAATGATGCCCGTACCCGCCGGCGCCGCACGCAAAATCACACGGCCCGCGCCGAATTCGCCCACAACATCATGATGCAGTGTGCGGCCTTCGCGCATCGGGACGCGGATCATGCCGCGCTTGGCGCGTTCTGTCGCCTTGCGGATCGCTTCCGGCACTTCGCGCGCCTTGCCAGCGCCCCAGCCAACACGTCCCTTTTCATCGCCCACCACAACCAATGCCGCGAAGCTGAAGCGACGACCGCCCTTCACCACCTTCGCCACACGATTGATGGTAACGAGCTTGTCCTTCAGCTCATCACCTTCCTGACGTTCCGTGCGCTGTTCCCGCTCACGATCGCGGCCACCGCGACGACGACGTTCCCCGCCCTCGCCGCCTTCGCCACCGCCCCTTGGTTCACGTGCCATCTTGTTCAATCCTTCAGAACGACAGCCCGCCCTCACGGGCGCCGTCCGCGAGCGCCTTGACGCGCCCGTGATAAAGATAAGGTCCGCGATCAAAGACCACCGCCGTCACACCTGCCGCCATGGCGCGTTCGGCAATCAACTTGCCAACCGCCGACGCGGCCGAGGTATCGGCACCGGTCTTCAAGGCTTCACGCATGGTCTTTTCCAGCGAAGACGCGGCTGCGACCGTGCGGCCCGCGGCATCATCAATGACCTGCGCATAGATATGCTTGCCGGAACGGAAGACGGAAAGGCGCGGACGCCCACCGGACTTCATCCGGATCTGGTAGCGGAGACGACGCTTGCGCCGTTCCTGAAGATCGAGCTTGCTGGCCATTACTTCTTCTTCCCCTCCTTCCGGAGGATCTGCTCATTCTCGTACTTCACGCCCTTGCCCTTATAGGGTTCCGGACCGCGATAACCACGAATTTCAGCGGCGACCTGACCAACCTGGCGCTTGTCAGACCCTTCAACCTTGATCGCCGTGGGGCGTTCGCAGGTGATCTTGATGCCAGCCGGGATCGGGTAGCGGATTTCGTGGCTGTAGCCGAGGCTCAGCACAAGATCCTTGCCCTGCACCGCAGCGCGATAACCCGTGCCGTTGATTTCCATGGACTTCACGAAGCCCGTGGAAACGCCCGTCACCATGCTGTTGATCAGGCTGCGCGTGGTACCCCACATGGTGCGCGCGCGGCGATCATCACGGCGCGGCTTTACCGCCACCTGCTGAGCGCTGATTTCCACATCAACATCATCCGTCAGGTCAAGCTTCAATTCACCAAGCTTGCCCTTCGCCACCAGCGTGCGGCCGGAAAGCGCAAGCTGCACCCCCGATGGCACCTGAACCGGATATTTTCCGACGCGAGACATTGCCAAACCCTCCGTCAGAATACGCGGCAGAGAACCTCGCCGCCGACATTGGCAGCGCGGGCCTCATTTTCGCTCATCACGCCACGCGGCGTGGAAAGGATGGACATGCCAAGCCCGTTATAGAACTTGGGCAGCTCAGCGATCTTCGAATAGACGCGACGGCCTGGCTTCGACACGCGCGTGATTTCGCGGATGGCGGGCTCGCCTTCGGAATACTTCAATTCGATATCAATGAACTTCACCCCAGGGCGGAGTTCTTCGGTGCGCCAGGCGCGGATGAAACCTTCGCGCTTCAGCACATCAAGCACGTTTTCACGCAGCTTGGACGCCGGCGCCTTGCAGCGGGACTGGCGCGCAGACTGCGCATTACGGATGCGGGTGAGCAGATCGCCCAGCGGATCGGACATGGACATGCCGGGCTTCCTTACCAGCTGGCCTTCACGACGCCCGGGATCTGACCCTGATTGGCCAAATCACGGAACGCGTTACGGCAGAGCTTGAATTTGCGGTAATTGCCGCGCGGCCGCCCGGTGAGTTCGCAACGCAAACGCACGCGATTCTTGGCGCCATTGCGGGGCAATTGCGCCAGTTTCAGCGTCGCTTCAAAGCGATCTTCCATCGGCAGCTCACGATTCATCACCGCAGCCTTCAACGCAGCGCGCTTGGCGGAATGCAGCTTCGAAAGCCGCTCCCGGCGCTTGTTCTTTTCAACAGACGATGTCTTAGCCATACGTCATAACCCTCCGGAACCTGCCGGGATTACCCGGCGGTTTTCCAAAAAACTCAATTCTGGAAAGGAAGCTGGAACGCCTTGAGCAGCGCCTTCGCTTCCTTGTCGGTCTTCGCCGTGGTGACAAAGACAATGTCCATGCCGCGCACCGTATCCACCTTGTCATAGATGATTTCGGGGAACACGATCTGCTCCTTCAGGCCAAGGGCATAATTGCCCCGACCATCGAAGCCGCGATTGCCGGGAATGCCGCGAAAATCGCGCACGCGCGGCAGCGCAATAGTCACAAGCCGGTCAAGGAATTCATACATGCGTTCCTTGCGCAGCGTAACCTTGCAGCCAATCGCCTGGCCTTCGCGGATCTTGAAGCCCGCGATCGCCTTCTTTGCCTTGGTCTTCACCGGCTTCTGACCCGAAATCAGGGTCAGATCGGCCACCGCGGCATCAAGCTTCTTCTGGTCGCCCGCGGCTTCGCCGACGCCCATATTGATCACGATCTTTTCAAGCTTCGGCACTTCCATCGGATTCGTGTAACCGAATTCCTCAGAAAGCTGCTTGCGCACCACGGTATCGTAGTGCTGGCGCAGCCGGGGCTGTTCCTTCACGTCGCTCATGCGTCAAGCACCTCGCCGGAGGCGCGCGCCACCCG
>JADCEV010000109.1 GCA_020249865.1 Roseomonas sp.
AAAGGCGCCACGGATACGCGGCGCCCAGGATGCGCCAGACGCATCCGTCAGCACCGCCCGCGCCTCATCATTCAGGGAAGCGAAAAGCTCCGCAAAGGTGGGGTCCACGCTTCCGGGATTTTCTGTCCATCTGGCGTAGAGATCAGCAAGATAGGCAGCATTCGCCCCCGTCATCGCGGTTGCGAGAATATCCACTCCGGCCATCAACCTTCTCCCTTCCGCCTCAGCTGCCCCCTTTGGGGTCGGGCGGATGTATTCTTGTGGTGCCGTGCATTGCCCCGGCACCGGGGCCGAGGGCTGCAAGCATAAGGCCATAACGCCCGATGCGGCAGCCCCCCAGTATCAACTAAAGGGCGAAATCAGCCGCCAAGCGCCTTGACCATGGTGGAGCCTAGCGCAGAAGGACTATCCGCAACGTGAATCCCGGCCGCTTTCATGGCAGCCATTTTCGCTTCAGCGGTATCCGCGCCGCCGGAAATCACCGCGCCGGCATGGCCCATGCGCCGGCCGGGGGGCGCCGTGGCGCCGGCAATGAAGCCCACCACCGGCTTGTTCGGCTTGCCGGGGGCAAAATTCTCCCGCTTCAGGTACTCCGCCGCCAGGATTTCGGATTGCCCGCCAATCTCGCCAATCATGACGATGGATTTGGTATCGGGGTCGGCCAGGAACATCTCAAGCACTTCGATGAAATCCATGCCCTTCACCGGGTCGCCGCCAATGCCAACGCAGCTTGATTGGCCGAGCCCAGCGGCGGTGGTTTGCGCCACGGCTTCATAGGTCAGCGTCCCAGAACGGGAGACGATGCCAACCGACCCAGGCTTATGGATATGGCCTGGCATGATGCCGATCTTGCAGGCGCCGGGCGTAATCACGCCCGGGCAATTCGGGCCCACCAGGCGGGATTTTGATCCATCCAACGCGCGCTTGACCTTCACCATATCCAGCACCGGAATGCCTTCCGTGATGCAGATGATCAGCGGCACTTCCGCATCAATCGCTTCCAGAATGGCATCTGCGGCGAACGGCGGCGGCACATAGATCACGGAAGCATTGGCGCGCGTGGCAGCGACGCATTCGGCCACCGTATCAAACACCGGCAGGCCGATATGGGTAGTGCCGCCCTTGCCCGGCGTGACACCGCCAACATAGGTCGAACCATAGGCAATGCCCTGTTCGGCATGGAAGGTACCCTGCGAACCGGTGAAGCCCTGGGTCATCACGCGGGTATTGGCGTTGACAAGAACAGCCATGGTTCAGGCCCCCTTCACGGCAGCGACGACTTTCTTCGCCGCATCGGCAAGATTATCGGCAGCAATAATGGCAAGCCCGCTATCAGCGAGGATCTTCTTGCCGAGATCAACATTGGTGCCTTCAAGCCGCACCACCAAAGGCACTTTCAGCGAAAGCGTCTTGGTCGCTTCCACAATGCCAGTTGCGATCATGTCGCATTTCGCGATGCCGCCAAAGATATTCACCAGAATGGCCTTCACATTGGCATCGGAGGTGATGATGCGAAATGCTTCCGTGACGCGCGCCGCGGTCGCGGTGCCGCCCACATCCAGAAAGTTGGCCGGGCTGGAACCATAAAGCTTAATGATATCCATCGTCGCCATGGCCAGGCCCGCGCCATTCACCATGCAGCCGATCTCACCATCCAAAGCCACATAATTCAGGTCATTCTTGACCGCGTCCAATTCCTTCGGGTCCATTTCGCTGTCATCGCGCAACGCTTCCAGGTCCTTATGGCGGAACAGCGCATTGTCATCGAAGGACACCTTGGCATCGAGGGCGACAATCTCCCCAGCGCCGGTCACGACCAGCGGGTTGATTTCGACAATGGCGCAATCAAGCTCAACAAAGGCGCCATAAAGCGCGAGCACAAACTTGGTGAAGGACGACACCTGCTTGCCCGAAAGCCCCAGCCCAAAGGCGAGCTTGCGCGCATGAAAGCCAGAGATGCCCGAAGCCGGGTCAATCGCGACCTTCAGGATTTTCTCGGGGTGCTTTTCGGCAACCTCCTCAATTTCCATCCCACCTTCGGTGGAAGCCATGATGGTAAGGCGCGACGTCGCGCGATCCACCAGCAGGCCAAGATACAATTCGCGCGCGATGTCGCAGCCATCTTCGATGTAAACGCGGGACACGAGCTTGCCGGCGGCGCCGGTTTGCTTCGTCACCAGTGTCTTGCCGATCATGGCATCAGCGGCGGCCTTCACATCGGCGACCGATTTCACCACGCGCACACCGCCCTTGCCATTCGGGTCTTCCTTGAAGCGGCCCGCGCCGCGACCACCCGCATGGATTTGCGATTTCACCACATAGACCGGGCCAGGGAGCTTGGCCGCGGCAGCGGCGGCTTCCTCGGCATTCCAGGCGACATGGCCTTCCAATACCGCAACGCCATAGCGGCGCAGCAGTTCTTTCGCCTGATATTCATGGATATTCATACAAAATGCCTCCGGTCCGGATGCGAAAAGGGCCAGGCAGGACCTGGCCCTGGGCTTGTCAGCCTACCAGCTTGCGCGATGCTTCGATCAATTCCTGCACGGCGGCGCAGCTTTTGGCAAAGGCCGCCTTTTCCGCCGGGTTCAGTTCAATTTCCACAATGCGCTCAATGCCGCCCGTGCCAATCACCACCGGCACGCCGACATAAAGATCCTTGATGCCATATTGGCCGGTCAGCCAGGCGGCGCAGGGCAGCACACGCTTCTTGTCCTTCAGGTAGCTTTCCGCCATGGCAATGGCAGAGGCCGCCGGCGCATAAAAGGCGCTGCCGCGTTCCAGCAGCTTCACAATCTCGCCGCCGCCATTGGCGGTGCGCGCCACGATGGCATCGATCTTTTCCTGCGTGGTCCAGCCCATCTTCACCAGATCGGGCACGGGAATGCCGGCCACCGTGGAATAACGCGTGAGCGGCACCATGGTATCGCCATGCCCGCCCAGCACGAAGGCAGTGACATCTTCCACCGAAACATTGAATTCCTGCGCCAGGAAAAGCCGGAAGCGCGCCGAATCCAGCACGCCCGCCATGCCCACAACCTTATTGTGCGGCAGGCCGGATTTTTCGCGCATCACCCATACCATCGCATCCAGCGGGTTGGTGATGACGATCACAAAGGCATTCGGGCAATGATTCTTGATGCCTTCCGCCACCTGCGCAATCACGCCGGCATTCTTCGCCACCAGATCATCGCGGCTCATGCCCGGCATGCGCGGGAAGCCGGCGGTCACGATCACCACATCCGCCCCGGCAATGGCGGCGTAATCGCCCGTGCCCACCATATGCGAATCAAACCCATCCACCGGGCCTGATTGCATGATATCGAGCGCCTTGCCCGCGGCGACGCCGGGGAAGACATCGAACATCACGACGTCGCCAAGTTCCTTGAGACCAATGAGGTGAGCCAAAGTGCCGCCGATATTACCGGCGCCGACCAAAGCAATTTTCTTGCGGGCCATGTCGCTTCCTTAACCTTGCCTGGAAAACGCCCGTTTCCTAGCCCCGAAGCCCCCGCCCGGCAAGGCGGTAACCGCTCAGGCAGCGGTTTGGCCTCCCAAATGCGGCAGGGCCCGGTATTCCTGGCTCTGCATTTCAGCAAGGCGGGATGCCGTGCGTTCGAACATGGCGGCATTGGTGCCGCGTTCATAAAGCTGATCCGGGCTGGAAGCGGCACTCGCCACCAGCTTGCAGCGATGTTCGTAAAGCGTGTCTATGCAGGTGATGAAGCGCCGCGCCTTGTCGAAATTCTCCGGCCCCAAGCGGGGGATATTGTCCAGCACCAGGGTGTGGAAGGCCTCGGCAATCGCCAGGTAATCCGCCGGGCCAAGTGGCCTGCCGCAAAGCTGGTTAAAGTCGAAGCGCGCCACGCCACGCGCGGCTTCCGGCACCTCAATCACCCGGCCAAGCAAGGGCAGGTCCATGGGTGTCCCTCGCGCCTGCCCCGTCAGTTCGGCAAACGCGGTATCGAGCGCGGCTTCGGACCGGCCATCGGCGGGGACATGCCAGGTGGGTAGGCTTCTGATCCTTTCGCGCCGGTAATCCCGGGCGGCCACCAGGGGCCAAACCTCCACATGGCGCTTGATGAGCGCGATGAAGGGCAGAAAGGCATCGCGCCCCGGCTGACCCTTGAAAAGATCATCCGGGGCCGTGTTTGACGTGGCAACAATCACGGTTCCTCGGACGAAAAGCGCCTCAAACAGGCGGCCCAGGATCATGGCGTCAGCAATGTCATGCACCTGAAATTCATCAAAACAAAGCAAGGCGGCATCGGCGGCGATGGAATCGGCCAAGGGCGGGATGGGGTCCGCGCTATCGCCATGGGCCTGCTTCCAGCCATGGATGCGCCGATGCGCCTGCTGCATGAAGGCATGGAAATGCAGCCTTTGCTTGCGCGGCACCTCGGCTGTGTCAAAAAACAGGTCCATGAGCATGGATTTGCCGCGCCCGACCTCGCCCACCAGATAAAGCCCTTGTGGGGGTTCGGCGCGCGGCGGGGCAGCGCTGCGGCCAAAAAGCCGGCCAAGCAGCCCAGAGGCTTTCGCCGGGGGGTCCAAAGGCGCCGGGTCATAGCCGCGCAGCGCCTGCCAAAGCGCCTGCAAACGCTCCATTGCCGCGGCCTGGGCGGCATCGGGCGCCAAGGCGCCAGCATCAATCCTGGCCTGATAGGCTGACCATGGCCCAAGCGCCGTACCCTTGGTTTTCGAGTCGCTTTCCTCAACAAGTTCCATGATCTGCGCTTACCCCGACCGGCGCGCCCCCACAATCAGGGCGGCATTGCTTGGGGGCGGGGAAGTAATTAGTGACGATTAAGCATCCAAGGTTTGGAATTCCATGACCCGATCCGTTGCCATTCTTTATGCCGCTGATGGTTATGTCTCCCAAGGCCGCGCCATGCTGGGCCGGCGCGTCGCGGGTGATAGTTTCCTGAATGGCTTGCTCCGCCATGGCGGGTTGGAAAGCCTGGTCGGTCTCATGCTGAATGACCGTGAAGCACAGGGCTTTCCGGCGGAAATCCAGGCCCGCGCGCCGGGTTTGCAGGTGCGCACCGCAAGCTATGAGGATCAGCGCCCGGTGGCCGAAGCCGGCACCTTGTTCCTTCCCGGCCCTGGCCTTGAAAACTACGCTTATTGGCGCCGGCGGTCGGGCAATCAGCGCGCTTTCAGCCTTTGCGGGGTGACGCATACCACCTCCACCGACCGGGTGATGGATGCGTTGGCCCATGGGCTGACCGCGCCGGTGCAGCCTTGGGATGCGATCATCTGCACTTCCCGCGCGGTGCAAACCATGGTGCGTCGGCAATTGCAGGAGAACGTGGCCTATCTGCAGAGCGCCATGGGGGCGACACGCGCCGGTGTGCCCATGCTGCCCATGATCCCGCTTGGCGTGGATTGCGATGCCTTCCGCCGCGACCCGGCGCTGGGTGCCGCCTATCGCCAGGAATTGGGCATTGGGGCTGAGGATATCGCGATTATTCTGGTGGCGCGGCTTTCCAGCGCGACCAAGTTTTCGCCACTGCCGATGTTCCTGGCCCTGCAAAGGGCCGCCGAGAGGCGTGGGCGGAAGCTGCATCTGCTCCTGACCGGCTGGATTGAAGGCGATGGGTCACGCCCCGCCTTTACCGAAGCCGCGACCCAGGCCTGCCCGGATGTGAAAGTGCATTTGCTGGATGGCCAGAATGCCGAGATACGCTCAAAAGCCTGGGCGGCTGCGGATATCTTTACCTTGCCGGTGGACAATATCCAGGAAACCTTCGGCCTGGCCCCGGTTGAAGCCATGGCGGCAGGGTTGCCCGTGGTGGTCACCGATTGGGATGGCTTCCGCGATACGGTGGAAGATGGCGTCACCGGGTTTCGCATCCGCACCCTGATGGGCGGCAATGGCAACCCCATTGCCACGCGCTACCACATGGGCGCGGATGATTATAACGCCTACCTGCGCGCTACCTCTCAAGCGATTGCCATGGATATCAGCGCGGCTGCGGATGCCTATTATCGGCTGGCGGAAGATGCGAATTTGCGCCGACAAATGGCGGAAGCGGCAAGGCTGCGAGCGCGACGTCTTTATGATTGGGCCGCCATCATTCCACAATATCTGGCACTATGGCAGGAACAGGCGCGCATCCGCGCCAAAGCGACTGAATTCGCGCCGCTGGTCCCTGGCCGCCAGCCGGCACCGACGCGCCCCGATCCCTTCATGCTGTTCGCTGACTATCCAACACATCGGCTGGACCCGAAGCAGCGCGTTTCGCTGGTGCCGGGCGCAAATCTTGATCTGTTGCGCCAGCGCGCCGCCATTCCGGGCGCGGTTTCGCGCGGCCAATTGCTGCCTTCCCTGAATGGTTTTCAGATGATGCTTGAACGCCTGGCGCAGGGCAGCATGACAGCGGCGGAATTGGGCGGCACGCTGCCACAGGATCAACGCTCACGCGCGGCCATGGCCATGGTCTGGCTGATGAAGCTTGGCTTGATCACCATCTCACCCGTCGAGGAAGCCAAGCCCGAGTGACTTGACGCGCGCGCCAACCGGGCGTCCGATGCGCGCGGCATGCAGCGCGCATGGCTCGCCTTGGGATGGAACAGAATGGCAGCGCATCATCGGCACGACGGTTTTGATCCAATCAGCCTGGAAATCTATTGGTCGCGCCTGATTTCCATTGCCGATGAGGCCGCGACCGGGCTGCTGCGCACCGCCTTTTCTACGATTGTGCGCGAATCAAATGATTTCGCGACGGTGCTGATGGACCGCAATGGCGACTCCATAAGCGAAAATACCGGGGGCATTGCTTCCTTCTCCTGCATTCTGCCGAAAACCACGAAGAGATTTCTGGAACGCTTCCCGGCGGAAACCTGGCAACCGGGAGATTGTGTGATTACCAATGATCCCTGGCTCGCCACCGGGCATTTGCCGGATTTCACCGCGGTCAGCCCGATTTTCCACCAGGGACACTTGGTTGGCTTCGCCGGGTCCATTTCCCATTCACCTGATGTTGGCGGCGCGCTCTGGTCCGCCGATTGCCGGGAATTGTTTGAGGAAGGCATCCGCATCCCCCCTTCCCGCCTGTTTCGCGCTGGCAAGCGCAATGAGGATTTGGCGGAGGTTTTGCTCGCAAATGTACGCCTGCCACGGCAGGTCATGGGCGATCTGGAAGCGCAGGTTATCGCCAATGAGGTCTGCGCGCGCGGCGTAGATGAGTTTTTGGGCGATACGGGCCTGCCCGATCTGCAAGGGTTGGGCGCGGCGCTGCATCAGCGGGCGGATGCCGCCATGCGCCGCGCCATTGCGGCGCTGCCCGATGGCACCAAGCATTCCACCCTGGAAGCGGATGGCTTTGATGAGGCGATTACGCGCATTGCCTGCGCCGTCACCATCAAGGGTGAGACCATGCATATTGATTTCGCCGGCACATCCAAACAGGTGGATCGCGGCATCAATTGCGTGATGAATTACACCCATGCCTATTCGGTTTATCCGGTGAAATGCGCGCTTGATCCCTTCACCCCGCGCAATGAGGGTTCCTATGGCGCCATTACCGTGAGCGCGCCGGAAGGCAGCATCCTGAACCCCCGCTTTCCGGCGGCCTGCAGCGCACGGCAATTGACCGGGCATTTGCTGGCGGGCGCGATCTATAAGGCGTTGGCGCCGATCATGCCCGATAAGATCATCGCGGAATGCGGCGGCGCGCCCACCATGCGCGCGCTGTTCAGCGGATTGGATGGTGCGGGGGATCGGTTTTCACAAGTCTTGTTTGCTTCGGGCGGCATGGGGGCATCGCCGCATCGCGACGGGCTGCCGACCACGGCCTTCCCCACCAATGTCGGCGCCGGTTCGATCGAGGCTTATGAAAGCGTGGCACCGCTAGTGGTGTGGAGGAAAAGACTGCGCGCGGATTCCGGCGGTGCGGGGCGCTTCCGTGGCGGGCTTGGGCAGGAAGTTGAAATCGAAGTGCGCGCCCCGGATGAAGTGCGGCTTTCCCTGCTTTCCGACCGGCGCGACCATCCGGCGCAGGGCGTTTTGGGTGGCGGCGCGGGCGGTGCGGCGGTGATTGCCTTTGATGATGGCACGCGCCCGCACCCGAAATCCCGCACCACCGTCGCACCCGGGACTCGCGTGACGCTGCTATACCCCGGAGGTGGGGGTTACGGGGACCCCGCAACGCGCGATCCTGAAGCCTTGGCGGCCGATATCCGCGATGGCTATGTCTCGGCCGCAGGGGCGGCGCGCGACTACGGAGCCAAGCCATGAGTGCGACAGCCCGCATCGGCGTTGATGTCGGTGGCACCTTTACCGATTTCGTGTTGCATGATCCAGCGCGCAATCTGGTGGCGACCGGCAAGCGGCTGACAACGCCGGATGATCCATCGGAAGCGATTGTCGCCGGCATTGCGCGGCTGCTGGAAGAAACCGGCCTGAAGCCCGGCGATCTGCACAGCATCGTGCATGGCACGACGCTGGTCACCAACACCATCATCGAACGCACCGGCTGCAAGGTTGGTTTGCTCACCACCGATGGCTTCCGCGATTCGATCGAGATCGGCCGCGAAATCCGCTATGATTTGTATGATCTTTTCCTGGAAGCGCCGCCAACGCTGGTGCCGCGCCATTTGCGCCTGGAAGTGCCCGAGCGCCTGGATGTTCAAGGCCAGGTGCTGCGGCCCTTGGACGAGGCCGCGCTGATCGCCGCCACGCGCCAATTGGTGGAAGTTGAGAAGGTCGAGGCGCTGGCCATTGGCTTTTTGCATGCCTGGCGCGACCCGCGCCATGAACGCCGCGCGGCAGAGGTGATCCGCGGCCTATTCCCTGATCTGCCCATGACGCTTTCTTCTGCGGTGGCACCGGAAATTCGCGAATTTGAGCGCATCAGCACCGCCTGCGCCAATGCCTATGTGCAGCCGCGCATGCAGCGCTATCTGGCGAAGCTTGAAGCATCCCTCGCCGCACTTGGCGTGACGGGCGCGCTTTATGTCATGCTCTCGGGCGGTGGCATTGCTTCCGTGCAGGAGGCGAAGGATTACCCGATCCGGCTGATTGAAAGCGGGCCGGCTGCGGGGGCCATGGCGGCATCCTGGCTCGCGCAGCGCGCCGGGCTGGATCAGGTGATTTCCTATGACATGGGCGGCACCACCGCAAAAATGTGCCTGATCCAGAATGGTGCTCCCGACCGGAAATTTGATTTCGAGGCGGGGCGCGTGCGGCGCTTCCAAAAGGGTTCTGGCCTGCCGCTGAAAGTTTCCGTGGTGGATATGATCGAAATCGGCGCCGGTGGTGGTTCCATCGCGCGGGTTGATCCCGCTTCCGGGCTGATGAAGGTTGGCCCGCGCAGTGCCGGCGCCAAGCCAGGGCCAATCTGCTACGGGCGCGGTGGGGTTGAGCCCACCGTCACCGATTCCGATCTGGTGCTGGGCCGGCTTGATCCTGCCTATTTCCTGGGTGGCGAAATGGCGCTTGACCTTAACGCCGTGACGCGCGCCGTTAGTGGTGATCTTTCCGCGAAACTGGGCGTGAGTGCCGATGATGCCGCGCTTGGCATTCGCCGCATTGTGGATGAGACCATGGCAGCGGCAACGCGCATGCATATGGCGGAAAAGGGCCGCGATCCGCGCCGCTTTACGCTGATTGCCTTTGGCGGTGCGGGGCCGGTGCATGCCTGTGATTTGGCGCGGCTGTTGAAGATCAAGCGCGTGCTGGTGCCGCTTGGCGCCGGGGTTGCCTCCGCGATTGGCTTTCTGGTGGCGCCACCCGCGACTGATTTGGTGCGCAGCCTGGTCGGGCGGTTGGAAAGGCTCGATTGGGCGAAAATCGCTGGGCTTTACGCGGAAATGGTCGCGGAAGCGCGCGGGTTGTTGCTGGGCGCCGGCGCTGATCCGGCGGATATCATCTACAAGCCGGCGGTAGATATGCGCTATGTCGGCCAGGGCTTCGAAATCCCCGTGCCCATGCCGAGTCTGACGCCCTGCCCACAGGATATCGCGGCGATTGAGCAGAATTTTCTGGCCGCCTATCGCGAACGCTTCGGCCGCGCGCTGGATGGGCTGCCGATTGAAGCGCTGACCTGGCGTCTGGCGGCCTCCGCGCCCGGGCGCGATATCGCCATGGAAGGCGCGCAAAAATCCGAAGCTGGAGAAGCGCGGCGCGGTACCCGGCGCGCCTTGTTTGAAGGCCATGGCTGGTGCGATTGCGCGGTGTATGACCGGTATCGCCTGGCGCCTGGGGCTTCTTTTGCGGGGCCGGCGCTGGTGGAAGAACGCGAATCAACCTGTGTCATCCCGCCTGGGGCGCAGGTTTCCGTGGACAGGCATCGCAATCTTGTCATTGAATTGATTTCAAGCTGAAGGAGGCTGCCATGCATTCCATCCAACGCCGCGTGGTTCTGGCAGGTTTGCTGGCCGCGCCCGCGCTTCGGACTGCTTCCGCGCAGGAGGTCTGGCCCGCGCGCCCGGTGCAGATCATCAATCCCTGGCCGGCAGGGGGTTCATCGGACACCATGGCGCGGCTTTTCGCGCAGCGTTTCAGCACGGCTTTCGGCCAACAATTCGTGGTGGATAATCGCGCCGGCGCATCGGGCACCATTGGGCATGGCGCGGTCGCCCGCGCGCGGCCGGATGGCTATACGCTGCTGTTTGCGACCAATAGCACCTATGCCATCGCGCCCCATCTGATCAGCCCGCTGCCTTATGACAATCGCGCGGGCTTTACCGGGATCAGCCTGATCGGGCGCACACCGCAGGCGCTTTGTGTGCATCCTGGCTTGCCAGTGAATAACATCGCGGAATTCCTGGCCTATGTGCGCGCGCGGCCGGAACAGGTTTCCTTCTCCTCAGCCGGGATTGGCGCATCAAGCCATTTGGCGAGTGAAATGCTGATGGCGATTGCGGGGCTGAAAATGCTGCATGTGCCCTATCGCGGTGGCGCGCCTTCCATGCAGGCCGTGGTGGCCGGGGAGACGCAAATGTCCTTCATTGATGCGGTGTCATCCCTGCCGCATCGCGCTGCGGGGACGCTAAAGCTGCTGGCGGTGGGGACGGCGACACGGTCTTCCCTTTTGCCGGAATTGCCGACTCTGGCGGAATCAGGCGTGGCGGGGTTTGATTCCTCGACCGATATGGCGCTGCTGGGTCCGGCGGGCTTGCCAAGCGTGGTGGTGGAACGGCTGGCGGGCGCAGTGCGGGCCGCGGTGGATGACCCGGCCTTCCGCCAGCAGATGATCACGCAAGGGACCGAGCCGATCGGCGATAGCCCGGCGGAGTTTGACGCCTATTGGACACGGGAGCTTGCCAAATGGGGTGAGGTGATCCGCAGCCGGGGCATTCGCGCGCCGGGGTGATGGGGCCTCAA